>NZ_JBGFSI010000008.1:0-170209 GCF_041365735.1 Rhodosalinus sp. K401
GTGTCGTCGCCGTCGGACCCCGGAATGATGTCGTCGGCCGCCGTACCCGTGAAAGAGATGCCCGGAGCGTCCGGCGGCGGCGGCGGATTTTCCGGTGGGGGTCCGAACCACGCCGGCAGAAACCGCGATCCACCCGTCGGGGTGAGCGCGGCGACGGCCGCATCGTCGAGCGCACGGCCGTCGCGGGTCGACACGGTCAGGGTCTCGGCTCGGAAACGGATCTCGGAACCGCCGGCGACGGACGTCACGGAGAGTTGCGAGGCGTCCCGGAACATCGGCCAGGCAGAGAGGTCGATGCGGTCCTCCGCCGGGTCGTAGTCCTCTATCCGGTCCGGCGCATCGTCCCACGCCATCACGAACACGTCGGCGCCGGGGCCGCCAAGAAGCGTGTCATCGCCCGGGCCATCCATCAGGATGTCGCGGCCCGCCCCGCCGGAAAGCCGGTCGTCGCCGCTGCCGCCCGCCAGTAGGTCATCGCCATCCCCGCCCGCAAGCGGCGCGCCCGCCGGATCGGCGCGAAGTGTGAGGCCATCGGGATCAAGCTCCATCCGGTGCCAGGCGATCGTGGCCTCGGATGCGCTCGCGGTGACGAGGTGCAGCCCGCCCACCGTGACGCCGAGCGAGAGGGAGGCGACATCGGCGAGCGCACGCCCGGCCGCATCCTCGAGCGTGGCGAGGTGCAGCAACCGGCCGCCCGGAAGCAGCCGGAACAGGCTGACCCCGTCATCGCCGCCCGCCGCCGCGACATAGACCCGCTGCGCCGTGGTCGCGACGGCCAGCTGGCCGACATGGTCGAAACGTGTCGTCAGGTCGTCGATCAGGTGATCGGCGACCGTCATGCCGCCATCCGCGTCGAGACGCAGCACCGAAAGGCTGGAACTTCCCGCCCCGGCGACGATGGCGTAGGTCGCGTCCTCGACCGTCGCGGCGGCAACCGCGGAAGGCGCGGCGATGCCCGGCCCGTCCACCGCAAGAAGCGTGTCTGCGACGCGGAGCGAACCGTCCTCCGCCACCGCGTAACTCGCCAGGCTCACCTCGCCGGACGCCGCGGCGAGCAGGAAACGGGCGCCGGCATGGTCCGCCAGAGCCAGCGCCCCGATACCGCCCGGCGCGGGGACCTGCCCGAAAGCCTCGAAGGCCCCGTCGGGCCCCATGCGCAGGACATCGATGGCCTCGGCCCCGGCATCCACGGCGTAGGCGATGCCGCTCCCTGCGGGAAGGAAGGCCTGGAGGCTTGCGGTCCCGGAAGAGGCGGCGACGGCGGCCATGGGCGCGCCGCTCGCGTCGAGCGCCACCGAGACGAGCCCGGGCGCCGCGAGCCCCGAGACGAAGACGGAAGGCGCGTCGCCTGCCGGCGCGACGGCCAGCCGCGCGGAGAGGCCCGGAACGGGAAGGCCCGGGATATCCGCGCGCCCGAGTTCGCCGAGCGCGCCATCTGGCCCTGCGGCGTAGGCCGTGAGCCAGACCCCGTCCGGCCTGCTCAGCATGTAGAGAACGTCACGGCCGCCGACCGAGAGCCAGGCGAGATCCAGGATGCCCCCGAAGACGGACGCCGTGCTGCCGCCGAGCGACGCGACATGGGTAAGAGGTGTCAAGCCGGGTTCGCCCTTTCTGCGACTCGGGCCATGCTAGGGGTGCTTGGTTAACAGAACCTTTCCGCCGCCGGCCCCACGGGCGACCACCGGCAGGCCTCGCGGCCCCGACGAACGGGTTTCACCCGTCGTTGACACGCCGCGCGGCCTCGCCCCATAAGCCCCCGACGCGACAGCGAGGGGCGGCCATGAAGATTGCGATGATCGGGACGGGCTATGTCGGGCTCGTCTCAGGCGTTTGTTTTTCCGACTTCGGACACGAGGTGGTCTGCGTCGACAAGAACCCGGAGAAGATCGCGCGCCTCGAACGCGGCGAGGTGCCGATCTACGAGCCGGGGCTCGACGAGCTCATGGCCCGCAACGTCGAGGCAGGGCGGCTTTCCTTCACCCGCGATTTCGCCCATGCCGTGGCGGGCGCCGAGGCGGTGTTCATCGCGGTGGGCACGCCGACCCGGCGCGGCGACGGCCACGCGGATCTGACCTATGTCATGGCCGCCGCCGAAGAGATCGCGCGCGTCGCCAGCGACTACGTCGTGATCGTGACCAAGTCGACCGTGCCGGTGGGAACGAACCGGCAGGTCGGGCAGGTGGTCCGCGCCGCCAACCCGGAGCTCGACTTCGACGTGGCCTCGAACCCCGAGTTCCTGCGCGAAGGCGCCGCGATCGACGATTTCATGCGCCCCGACCGCGTCGTGGTGGGGGTTCAGTCCGATCGCGCGGCGAAGGTGATGTCCGAGATCTACCGCCCGCTCTACCTGCGCGACTTCCCGATCCTGACCACCGACCTCGAGTCGGCGGAAATGATCAAGTACGCGGCCAACGCCTTTCTCGCCGCCAAGATCACCTTCATCAACGAGATCGCCGGGCTGTGCGAGCGGGTGGGCGCGGACGTGAAGCAGGTGGCGCACGGGATGGGTCTCGACAACCGGATCGGCAACAAGTTCCTCCATGCCGGGCCGGGCTATGGCGGGTCGTGCTTTCCCAAGGACACCCGGGCGCTGGCCCGGATCGGGCAGGAACACGCGATGCCGATGCAGATCACCGAGACGGTCATCAAGGTCAACGAGGAGGTGAAGCGGCGGATGATCGAGAAGCTGCTCGATCTCTGCGGCGGCAGCTTCAACAACAAGACGGTCGCGGTGCTGGGCGTCACCTTCAAGCCCAACACCGACGACATGCGGGACGCGCCGGCCCTCACCATCGTGCCGTCGCTGGTGGGCGGCGGCGCCAGGGTCCGGGTGACGGACCCCCAGGGGCGGCGCGAGGGAGAGGCCCTGCTGCCCGGCGTCAGCTGGGTCGAAGACGCCTACGAGGCGGCGCAGGAGGCCGATCTTCTCGTCATCCTGACGGAGTGGAACGAGTTCCGGGCGCTCGACCTGAAGCGTTTGGCACGGCAGATGGCCGCGCCCCGCATGGCCGACCTGAGGAACGTCTACGCGCCGCAGGACGTGCGGGACGCGGGCTTCGAGGCCTACGAGGGCGTGGGGCGCGCCGGGTTCGGCGCGTGATCCCTCATGCCGCCGGCAGGGGCGGCAACGCGGCGCCTTCGGCGACCATGGCCGCGGCGGTCTCGGCGAGCGGCAGGCCGGGCAGAAGTGCGGTCAGCCGGGCGCAGTCCTGCGTAACGCGTTCCTGAGCGCCGCCGGGCGCGGGCGTCCAGCGCCACGGCACGCCGGCCGCTTGCAGAAGATCCTCCATCGCCACGGGTTCCGGGGCGGCCACGTTCAGCAGATCGGGCAGCGGCCCGGGATGCATGGCGAGCGCGGCGATCACCCGGGCGAGCCCGAGGGGGCCGATATAGCTCCGGACCGGGCCGTGCCCGCTGGCGAAGCGGTCGAGGGCGAGCGGCGCATCGGGCGTGGCGTTTTCCGCGCTGCGCATCAGCGCGTCCGCGCCCAGAACGTTGCCGATGCGCAGGATCGCGACCTCCATGCCGAGATCCCGAAAGCGCGCGACCTCGGCTTCGGCATCCCGCTTGGCCGCGCCATAGGCGGTCGCCGGCGCGGGCGGGTCCTGCTCCGAGAACGGGCGCCTGCCGCCACCGGGTCCGTAAACCGCCGCGGAGGAGGCGAAAAGCACGCGTTCGATCCCCGCCGCCCGTGCCCCGTCCAGACTGCCGCGCGCCAGCGGCGCGTTGAGATCCAGCCGGGCCCCCGGCCCTGGCGTGATGCCCGTCAGGACAACCATGGCGGCGACGCGGGAGGCGCGCCCCGCGAGCAGGCGAGGCAATGCGCCCGGCGCTTCGAGGGGATCCCAGGCGAGCGCGCCGGGACCAGGCCGCCGGGCGGTCGAAACGATCCCGGCGCCGGGCCCCGGCGCGACGCTCCACGCCCGGCGCAGAAGGCGCCCGACCCGACCGCTCGCCCCGGCGAGAACGATGTCTTCCCGGTCATGCGCAGCCATGGCGTCGCACCTCGGGCGACAGGTGACGGGGATGGGTGGTGCCGGTGAAGGGACTCGAACCCCCGACCCCATCATTACGAATGACGTGCTCTACCAGCTGAGCTACACCGGCGCCGTGGGCGTGGCTCTTAGCACCGGGTGGCGCGGGCGAAAAGGGCTATTTTCGCGTCTCGTCCGCAGCTTCGGCCTCGACGGTTTCTCCCTTTCCGGCCTCCTCCGCCTCGTTCGCGGAGCCGGCATCCCGGGCGCGATCGGACTGCCCGGACCCGGCGGGCAGGACCTCGGCCTCCGCGACGTCCTCCCGGCGGGCGCCATGGCCCACGATCAGCGGCAGCATCGCCTCGGTCGAGGCCGCCGTCTGCTCCGGCTCTTGCGGGCGTTTCCAGCTCAGCGTGTCGAAGCCGCCGCAGTTGTGGCAGATAGGCCCCCAGTCGGCTGCAACCGCATGGCAGTTGTCGCACACCCATTGCGGGCCGCGCGGCGCGGTGACCGCGCGCGCCAGCCAGCCGCGCACGACCTCGTCCGGCGCGCCTTCGCCCCGCTCGATCGCCGCCATCGTGGTCAGAACGCGCGTGTCCGGATCCGTCTCGACCAGGTCGCCGATCGCGCGGCGCGCCGCGGGAAAATCCTCGGCCGCGATGTGAAGCTCCGCTTTCAGAAGCTTCGACTCGCGGTCCCCCGGATTGGTCTGCACCAGCTCCTCGAAGCGCTTCAGGCGCTTCGCCGGCGTCTCGTCCGGGGCGATCTCGGCGAAGGCGGCGGCGAGATCCGGATGGGGCCGCACGCCCCACGCCTTTTTCAGAAGACGCGCGGCATAGCGCGGCTTGCCCTTCTCGATGTAGCCGCGCGCCGCCATGACCGCGGCGGGAATGAGGTCGGGCGAGCGGCGGTTGGCCTCGATCGCGGCCTCGCGCGCCTTGATGTCGCTCCCCTCGTCGAGCACTTCCTTCGCCTCGGAAAGCGCGAGCACCGCGTCGCGGCGCTTGTGCAGGTCGCGCGGCATCGCACCATGCTTCAGCTTGGCGGCCAGCGTCTTGCGCGCCCCGGCCCAGTCCTTGCATTCGGCCTGAAGCTTGAGAAGCGTATCCTGCATCTCCTCGTTGCGCGGACGGATCGCGAAGGCCCGCTCCGCGAGTTTCAGGGCGGTGTCGGTATCGCCCGCGGCGAGCTTCTGCTTGAGGATTCCGCGCAGACCGACGAAGCGGGTCCGCTCCTCGGCAACGAGCTTCTTGTAGGTCGCCTCGGCGACCTTCGCATCGCCCGCGGCTTCCGCGCCCTGGGCGATGAGGATGTTGGTCAGTTCGGGCTTGTCGAGATACTTGCGCGCCTGACGCGCGCTGGAAATCGCCGCCTGCCCGTCCCCCGCGGCCAGCGCCATGAGACTGTCGCTCACGGCGCGCAGGCCCTTCTTTTCCCGGTTGCGGGTGAAATACCGGCTGATCGCCGTCTCGTCACCGTTGATGAACCGCAGCGTCGCCACCAGGAGCGAGACCAGCTTGAGCACGACATAGAGCGCCACGACGAGAAGAAGCAGCGCGATCGCCGACTGCAACGCGCCGAGGGTGAACTCGGTATTCGCCACGGTGATCTGAACCCCGCCCTCGGCGTCCAGAAGCCAGGTCGCGCCATAGGCGAGACCGGCCACGGCGGCGACGAAAAGCAGGATCTTGATAAGGGACCAGAGCATGCGGCTATTCCTCGTTCAGGCGCTGCGCGAGCGCGTCCGCGGCGGAGGTGGCGGCGACGCGGGCGCGCGCGCGCTCCTCCCATGCCGCCATTTCGGCCCGGGCGGATTCCGGCAGCGCCGCGAGCTCCTCGAGCGCCGCACCAAGCTCGCCGGCACGCACCGCGGCCTCGGCGCGCGACAGCACCGCATCGGCGTCGTCGCCCTCGCGGGCGGTGGTCGACCGCGCGCCAAGCTCGTCACGCAGGAAGTTCATCAGCCGCCCACCGGCATCCTCGGGGGGCGCCTCGGCGTTCCGCGCGGCGGCGAGCGCCGCCCGCGCCGCGTCGGGAAAGGCGTCCTGCAAGGCGGCGAGCGGGGCCACGCCGTCGGCGGCGGCGGCGGCAAGGCCCTCGGGCACAGGCTCGTCCAGCCCGTCCGAAAGCGCGTCGAGCGCGGCGTCATATGGCTGCCCGGCATCGATGGCCGACACGATCCGCGCGAGCGCGGACACGGCTTCGGCACGGCGTGCGGCCTCGGCGGCGTCCGCCTCGCGGGCGGTGGCCTCTTCCACCATCCGCTCCACCTCGGCGCGCTGCGCCGCCACGGACTCCTGCAAGGCCTGGAGTTCACGCTCATACGCCGCGATCACGCTGGCTTCGACGTTCTCGGCCGCGGGGCGCTTCTCGACCTCGGCAAGCCGTGCGTCGATGTCGCCCAGCCGTGCGGCGATCTCGTCGATCCGCGCGGCGGAGGACGACAGCGCCGCCACCTCGTCGGAAAGGCCCGTCAGATCCGATTGCAGGCCGGAGATGGCGCCCGCCATCTCCTCCAGCCGCGCGTCGAGAGACGAAATATCGGGGGCGTCGTCGCTCAGCGCCGCGAGCTGCTGGCGCAGCTCCGCGATTCGGTCGGACTGCGCGGCAAGCGCGTCTTCCAGTTCGGTGTCGTCCCGTCCCGGCAGGCCCAGCGCCTCGGGGTCGATGACCTGCGCGGCGCCGAACCCCAGCGCGGCGGCGGCGACCCCGCCGAAAAGCATGGGCCAGAAACCGCCCTTCCGCACGATCGTTTCGCGCGTCGCGGGCGCCGACCGCGTCTCGCGGGACGATCGCGCCTCGTCGTCCGCGCTCGCGCTGGCGGCGGCGGCTCCGGCCGCCGCGCCGGCGGCGGCGCCCCCCGCGGCCTCGGCGACGGGCGCGCCGGTCCGGTCCGCGTCATCGGCGGTGTCTTCCGGCTCTTCCTGCTGCGACTCCTCGCCGCCGCCCCAAGGCTGCGCGGGCGGCGCCTCGTCGGGTTCATCGTCGGCCGTTCCGGTCTGCGGCGCCTCTCCGCTCCCGGCCTCGGCATCCGGGGCCGCGCCGGTGTCCGGTGCGTCATCCTCGACCGCGCCGGGGCCGGCATCCGACATCGCGGCGGGCGCGTCCTCGCCTTCGGGAAAGGCGTCGGGTTCGTAGGCCCCCGGGTGTTCCGCGCGGTCGGGGGTGTCCTCGTCCCGGGCGCTGTCGTTTTCGGCGCCGTCTTCGCCTTGCTCCGGCTCGGAGCCGTCGACCGTCGCGGCGGCCTTGTCCTCGTCTTCGGTCTCGGAGGGCTTCCGCGTCTTGTCCCGGTCTGCCACGTCTCACCCACCTTTCGATTCTCGTTCGGCTGCACTGTCGCCGGGGGCGACCTTACCCGGCACCCTCATCGCTCTCAAGCCGCACGGCGCTTTCAATAAGTTGCGCCACGCCCTTCAGCATGGAAGGGGCGTCGGGCCGCGTCGCCACGGCGATGCGGCGGGCCGGAAGATGGCTCACCCGCCCGGCCACGGCCTCGCTCATCGCGACGAGCCAGAGCGGCGCGCCGCCGCGATGCTGCCGCGCGAACTGCTCGGCCGTGCGCGGCGAGAAAAGCGGCGCGACGACGGGCGCGCGCCCTGCCAGGACGCGGCGGGCCCGATCCGTGAAGGGCAAGAGCACCTGGCGGTAAAGCACCGCCTCCTCCACGCGAAGCCCCGCCGCACGAAGCCGCATCGCGACATCGCCCCGGGCATGCTCGCCGCGGACATGCACGATGCGCCCCGCGGGCCGCCGCGCCGCGACATGCGCCACGAGCGCCTGCGCGTCGCCGCCCGCGGGCTGCGCGGAGATGCCCGCGCGGCGCGCCGCCTCTGCCGTCGCCTCGCCCACGGCGAAGGCAGGCAGGCCGCGGGGCCCGCCCGCCGCGACAAAGGCGCGGACCCCGTTGGCCGAGGTGAAGACCAGCGCCGCAACATCGGCCATGCCGGGCAGCCGGCCCGCGAAATCGACGCGCATCAGCGGCGAGATGCAGACCTCCGGCGCGGCGTCGCCCAGGATCCGCGAAAGCTCGGTCGCGAATCGCTCCGAGGCGTCATGGGGCCGGGTCAGCAAAAGGACGGGCGGGGGCGGCATGGGCGGGCCATTGTTCGGACGCGGGCACGGTGCTACGGGAGAGCGTTCCGAAGCATCGGGAGGCGTTGTGGCGGATCAGCTCACCATATTGGGGCTGGAAAGCAGTTGCGATGATACCGCTGCCGCGGTCGTGCGGCAACGTGCGGATGATCGGCCCGAAATCCTCGCCTCCGTCGTGAAGGGACAGGGCGAGCTGCACGCGGCCTATGGCGGCATCGTACCCGAGATCGCCGCCCGGGCGCACGCGGAACGGCTCGACCTCTGCGTGACGGAGGCGCTGTCGGTTTCGGGGCTCACGCTCGGGCAGATGGACGCCGTGGCGGTGACGGCCGGTCCGGGCCTCATCGGGGGCGTCCTGGCCGGGGTGATGTGCGCGAAGGGGATCGCCGCCGGGGCCGGTCTGCCGCTCGTCGCCGTGAACCACCTCGCGGGCCACGCGCTGACGCCCCGCCTGACCGACGGGTTGGCGTTCCCATATCTGATCCTTCTCGTCTCGGGCGGGCACTGCCAGCTTCTGGAGGTGCGCGGCGTGGAGGCGTTCCACCGGCTCGGCGGCACCATCGACGACGCGCCGGGCGAGGCGTTCGACAAGGTGGCGCGCCTGCTGGGCCTGCCCCAGCCCGGGGGGCCGTCGGTGGAGCGGGAGGCCGCGGCGGGCGATCCGGCGCGCTTCGATTTCCCGCGCCCGCTTCTCGACCGGCCGGGATGCGACATGTCGTTCTCGGGGCTGAAGACCGCCGTGCTGCGCGCGCGCGACCGGCTGGTGTCGCAGCAGGGCGGGCTGACGCGCGCCGAACGCGCGGATCTCTGCGCCGGGTTCCAGGCGGCGGTCGCCGAGGTGCTGGCCGAAAAGACCCGGCGGGCGCTTCACGCCCATCTCGCACAGACGCCCGCCGCCCCCTCCCTCGCCGTGGCGGGTGGGGTCGCGGCGAACGCCACGATACGCACCGCGATCGAGCGGGTCGCGCGCGACGCCGGCGCGCGCTTCGTCGCGCCGCCCCTCGCGCTTTGCACCGACAACGCGGCGATGATCGCCTGGGCCGGGCTCGAACTTTACCGCGCCGGCCGGCGCGACGGGATGGAGCTTGCCGCGCGGCCGCGCTGGCCGCTCGATCCGGGGCGGGCCGGGTTGCTCGGCGGTGGGCGCAAGGGGGCCAAGGCATGATCGGCATCGCGGGCGGGGGCGCGTTCGGCACCGCGCTCGGCATCGCGCTTGCAGGTGCGGGACGCGGGGTGCGTCTCTGGGCGCGCGACCCGTCACACGTGACCGCGATGACGCAGGCGCGCGAGAACCGCCGCCACCTTCCCGGTCACGCCCTGCCACCGGGCCTGTCGCCCGTCGCGGACGTCGCCGCGCTTTCGGGGGCAGAGGCGATCCTGCTCGCCGTGCCGATGCAGGCGCTGCGCGGGCTGGTCGAAGCCGAGGCGGAAACGCTTGCCCCGCACCGCCTCGTCGCCTGCTGCAAGGGGGTCGAACTCGGCACGACGCTGGGCCCGGCCGAGGTTCTGGCCAAGGCGTTGCCCGGGGCGTCCGCCGCCATCCTCACGGGACCGAGCTTCGCCCATGACATCGCGCGCGGGCTACCGACGGCGCTCACGCTCGCCTGCGCCGACAAGGCGGCGGGCGAGGCGCTGCAGGCGCTGCTCTCGACGCCCGCGCTGCGGCTTTACCGCACCGCCGACATAGTGGGAGCGGAGCTTGGCGGCGCGCTCAAGAACGTCATCGCCATCGCTTGCGGCGCCGCGATCGGGGCCGGGCTGGGCGAAAGCGCGCGCGCGGCGGTGATGACGCGGGGCTTCGCCGAGATGAACCGCATGGCGGTGGCGCAGGGGGCCGACCCGGCAACGCTCGCCGGGCTTTCGGGTTTCGGCGATCTCGCGCTCACCTGCACCTCCGAAGGCTCGCGGAACTACCGGCGCGGGCTCGCGCTGGGGCGGGGGGACGCGTTCGACCCGGCGGTCACCGTGGAGGGCGCGGCAACCGCCCGCGCGGTGGCCCAGCGCGCCGCGCGGCTCGGGGTGGAGATGCCCATCACCGAAGCCGTCGTCGCCTTACTGGAGGGGCGGCTTGACGTGACGCAGGCGATGGACATGCTTCTGGCGCGGCCGCTGCGCGCGGAATAGGAGGCGAGATGCGTTACTGGCTCTTCAAGTCGGAACCCGACACCTGGTCCTGGGACGACCAGCTCGCCAAGGGGGACGCCGGCGAGGAATGGGACGGCGTGCGAAACTACCAGTCGCGCAACTTCATGCGCGAGATGACGGTGGGCGATCGCGGATTCTTCTACCACTCGCAGACCGACAAGGCGGTGGTGGGCATCGTCGAGGTGATCGCCGAGGCGCATCCCGACAGCACCAGCGACGACCCGCGCTGGGACTGCGTGGACGTGAAGGCCGTGGCCCCCTTTCCCCGGCCCGTGACGCTGGACGAGATCAAGGCCGACCCGGGGCTGGCTGAGATGGTGCTGGTGAAGAACCCGCGCCTGTCGGTCCAGCCCGTGTCGGCGGCGGAATGGCGCCGTGTCTGCAAGATGGGTGAGGCGGACCCGGAGTCCTGACACGGAAAACGGAGGGCCGGCCACGCCGGAACCCTCCGCCACTCCCGGTGCTCCCACACACCAGACATGCGTCCTGTCGGTTCCGGCCATTCTGGCCTCTACCGACAGAATAGCGCCGGTCAGGGGCGCGGCGCAAACCGGAAGTGCCTAGAATTGCCCGGATCGGGCGATCAGGCGTAGACAGCTTCCTTGCCGAAATGCTTGGTCAGTAGATAATAGACCACGGCACGATACTTGTTGCGCTCCGAGGCGCCGTAGGTTTCGATCACCTTCTGGATGGCATCGTCGAGTTCCGGACCGTCCTTGAGGCCGAGTTTCTTGACGAGGAAGTTCTGCTTCACCGTCTCGAGTTCCCCGGGCTGGCTCGAGGCAACCGTGGACGCGTCCGCGTCGTAGATCGCCGGGCCGCAGCCGATCGTGACCTTGGTCAGAAGGTCCATGTCCGGCGTCACGCCGCACTTCTTTTTCAGATCGTCGGCGTAGACCTCGATCAGTTCCTCTCTTCGTCCCATCCGAAAACACTCCCTGTCCCAACACGCCGCTGCGGGCAAACCGCCGGCCTGGCGCCAGTCTACCCTCACGCAACGTCACCTCAAGACGTTTCTTGCGCGGGGCGCCCGGGACGGGATGCCCTCAGTAGCGGTAATGCTCGGGCTTGAAGGGACCTTCGGGCGTCACGCCAATGTACGCCGCCTGCTCGGGATCGAGCGGGGTGAGCTTCGCGCCGATCTTCTCGAGGTGCAGACGCGCCACCTTCTCGTCGAGGTGCTTGGGCAGGACGTAGACCTTGTTCTCGTACTGGTCGCCCTTCGTCCAGATCTCGATCTGCGCGAGCACCTGGTTGGTGAAGGAGGCCGACATCACGAAGGACGGATGCCCCGTGGCGTTGCCGAGGTTCAGCAGACGCCCTTCGGACAGAAGGATGATCCGGTTGCCCGCCGGCATCTCGATCATGTCCACCTGGTCCTTGATGTTGGTCCACTTGTGGTTCTTCAGCGCCGCGACCTGGATCTCGTTGTCGAAATGGCCGATGTTGCCGACGATCGCCATGTCCTTCATGTCGCGCATGTGCTCGAGGCGGATGACGTCCTTGTTGCCGGTGGTGGTGATGAAGATGTCCGCGCTCGAGACGACGTCTTCCAGCAGCACGACCTCGAAGCCGTCCATCGCGGCCTGGAGCGCGCAGATCGGATCCACCTCGGTCACCTTCACGCGGGCGCCCGCGCCCCGCAGGCTGGCCGCGGAGCCCTTGCCCACGTCGCCGTATCCGCAGACGACCGCCACCTTGCCCGCCATCATCGTGTCGGTGGCGCGGCGGATGCCGTCCACGAGGCTTTCCTTGCAGCCGTACTTGTTGTCGAACTTCGACTTGGTGACGCTGTCGTTGACGTTGATCGCCGGGAAGGGCAGGTGCCCCTTCTCCATCATCTTGTAGAGCCGGTTGACGCCCGTGGTGGTCTCTTCGGTCACGCCCCTGATCATGTGGCGCTGTTTCGTGAACCAGCCGGGGCTTTCGGCCATGCGCTTGCGGATCTGGGCGAAAAGCGCCTCCTCCTCCTCGGAGGTCGGCACGGCGATGAGATCCTCCTCGCCTTCCTCCACGCGGGCACCCATGAGGATGTAGAGCGTGGCGTCGCCGCCATCGTCGAGGATCATGTTCGCGCCGCCCTCCTCGAAATGGAAGATGCGGTCGCAGTAGTCCCAGTACTCCTCCAGCGTCTCGCCCTTCACGGCGAAGACGGGCGTGCCCGTCTCGGCGATGGCCGCGGCGGCGTGATCCTGGGTGGAGAAGATGTTGCAGGAGGCCCAGCGCACTTCGGCGCCGAGCGCCGTCAGCGTCTCGATCAGCACGGCGGTCTGGATCGTCATGTGCAGGCTGCCGGCGATGCGCGCCCCGGCGAGCGGCTTCGACGCGCCGTATTCCTCGCGCAGCGCCATGAGGCCCGGCATCTCCGTTTCGGCGATGTCGAGTTCCTTGCGGCCGTAGCCGGCAAGCGAGATGTCCTTGACGATGTAGTCCTTGGCCACGGGGCGGCTCCTGCTTGATGGCTGGCTGTCGGCTATCGCTATAGCGACCGTGCCGGCCATGTTCAACGCGCCCGGGGGCCCGCAACGCCGTTCGGAGGCCCCGCGGACCGGCGCAATACCGAAAGATCGGATCGAATTGGCTGAAATACCGGAAACACGGCGCCACCGGCGCGACATGTCGCCGCCCGAAGCCGCGGGGCCGATCCGCCCGCGCGGCGCGGGTCTGGCGGAGCGGCCGGCCGCTCTGCTAGGAGAGCGGCGATCCGTTCATCCGGGACCGCGCCATGCCGAAAGCCCCGCCCCGCGCCTGGCAAAGAATGCTCTCGGGCCGCCGGCTCGACCTTCTCGATCCGACGCCTGTCGACATCGAGATCGAGGACATCGCCCACGGCCTCGCCTTCGTCGCGCGCTGGAACGGCCAGACCGAAGGCGACTGGCCCTATTCGGTGGCCGAGCATTCGCTCTTGGTCGAGGAACTCTTCGCCCGGATGCATCCCGGGGCAGGGCCAGCCGCGCGCCTCGCCGCGCTTCTGCACGATGCGCCGGAATACGTGATCGGCGACATGATCTCTCCGGTCAAATCCGCCGTGGGGCCGGGGTATGGCGCGCTCGAGGCGCGGCTTCAGGCGGCGATCCACCTGCGCTTCGGCCTGCAGGCGGAATGCGGCGCGAAACTGAAGAAGCAGATCAAGCGCGCCGACCGGGTGAGCGCATGGCTCGAGGCGACGCAGATCGCGGGCTTCGACGCGCGCGAGGCGGACCGTTTCTTCGGCCGGCCCGACGCCGGCCTGATCGAGGGTATCGTGATCCGGCCGCGCCCGCCCGTGGAGGTTCGTACCGCCTACAGGCGGCGGCACGCGGACCTCCTCGAGGCGCTTGGTTAGCCGACGCCGCCCGTCGGGCAGTCGCGCCCGGCCCAGAGCCGGGAAATCTCGCCGTCCGGCCCGGAAAGGCCGCGTATCCCGTCGCGCTCGAAGGGGCCGAGCCCCGCGCCGCCCGGAGCCGGGCCGCCGGCGCGAAGACCGCTTGCGGTCGGGATCGGCCGGGGCGCGGGAACCGCCTCCCATCCGACGAAAGCGTCGCGCGCGAAATGGAGCGCGAGGCCCTCTTCGGCCCAGCGCACCGTCTGCACGCCCGCGCAGGCGACCGAGCGTTGCGGCGGGGCGGGGGAGCCGAGTATGTCGCGCAGCGTGTCCGTGGCGCTTTCCTGTGTACGGCCGAATCCGACCTCGAGGCCGGTGCCCGCAACGTCGAGCCCGCTTGACGACAACCGCAGCTGCGCGCCGGCGGGCGGCTGCGGCGCCACCGGCGCACAGGCGGCGAGCGCTCCGGCCATAAGCAACGCGACGGCCGGGCGCACGACGCTCAACGCGGGCTCCGCTTGGCCAGGATGCGCTGAAGGGTGCGGCGGTGCATGTTGAGCCGCCGCGCGGTTTCCGACACGTTGCGATCGCAAAGCTCGTAGACCCGCTGGATATGTTCCCAGCGCACGCGGTCGGCGCTCATCGGGTTTTCGGGGGGCGGGGGCAGATCCTCGTCGCCGGCGACAAGCGCGTTGACGATGTCGGTCGCGTCCGCGGGTTTCGACAGGTAATCCGTCGCACCGATCTTCACGGCCGCGACCGCGGTGGCGATGGCCCCGTAGCCCGTCAGCACCACGATCCGCGCATCGGGCCGCGCCTTGCGCAGATCCTCGACCACGTCGAGCCCGTTGCCATCGCCAAGGCGAAGATCGATCACCGCGTAGGCGGGCGCGTCCCCGGCCACGGCGGCGCGACCGTCCGCCACGCTTTCGGCGGTCCGCACGTCGAAACCACGCTTTTCCATGGCCTTGGCCAGCCGACGCAGGAACGATTCGTCATCGTCGACGAGCAGCAGCGTGCGGTCGGGGCCAAGATCGAGTGTCTGGGTGTCGGCCACTTCGGCCTCCGGCATATCCAACATGAGGCAACACTTAGGCCGTCACCATGCAGGGGTCAAACGCCGCTCACATCGCCTCGACGAAGCATTGCACCCGGTCGGCCAGGTCTTCGGGCCCCGCATCGCGCCGGAAAAACTCCACGAAGCCGTGGCCGGGCAGCACGAGGTAGGTGAAGGTGGAGTGATCGACCAGGTAGTAGGGGTCGTCGCTCGCTTGCCTGTTGTAGTAGGTGCGGAAGGTCTGGCTTGCCGCCTTCACCTGCTCGGGCGAGCCGGTGAGCCCCACCATGCGGGGATGCAGGTTCTCGGCGAAGGCGCCGACCACCTCCGGTGTGTCGCGCTCGGGATCGATCGAGATGAAGACCGGGGTGACGATGTGCCCGCGCTCTTCGAGAATCTCCACCGCCGCGACGTTCCGCGCCGTGTCGAGCGGGCAGACATCGGGGCAGAACGTGTAGCCGAAGTAGAGCAGCGACGGCTTCGTGATGACGTCCGTGTCGGTCACGGTTTCCCCGGCCGCGTTCACGAGCTCGAAGGAGCCGCCGATCTGGCCCGAGCCCCCTGCGACCT
This sequence comes from Rhodosalinus sp. K401, assembly GCF_041365735.1. Classification (NCBI taxonomy): domain Bacteria; kingdom Pseudomonadati; phylum Pseudomonadota; class Alphaproteobacteria; order Rhodobacterales; family Paracoccaceae; genus Rhodosalinus; species Rhodosalinus sp. K401. The sequence goes on from NZ_JBGFSI010000008.1 coordinate 15,143, forward strand.
GCGCGCCACGGCACTGCGCGAACCTGTCGCCCTCGCCGCTCGTGGAGCCCGTGACCCTGTCGCCGCCCACCAGAAACACCAGCCCGAGGCCGAGACCAGCCACACCGGCCGCGGCAAGCGTAATCCATCGCATCATGACCATCTTCGCGCCCGCGGGACGCGTCTCCGAAGTTGAAGCTTTCGTCATGAGACCTAATGATTGCAGGGGCGGATGCAAGCGGCAGGAAAGCGCAGATGACCGACACCTCGCTGACCATGCTGCCCGGGCGACGGCGGCGCGACTGGATCCGCCTGCGCACGACGATCCTGCTGCGGTGGATGGCGATCTTCGGGCAGTTGGTGGCGCTGCTGATCGCCCGCGAGCATGTCGGTCTGGTGCTGCCGCTCGGGCCCTGCCTTCTGGTGATCTCGGCCTCGATCATCGTCAACCTGGTCGCGATGTTCGTCTTTCCGGGCAACCGGCGCCTGTCGGAGCGCGAGACGATGCTGATGGCGCTCTTCGACATCCTGCAGCTCGCGCTGCTACTCGCGCTGACCGGCGGCCTCCACAATCCCTTCGCCCTGCTGCTGCTCGGCCCCGTCACGGTGTCGGCGTCGGTGCTGGCGCTCGGCTCCACGCTCTTTCTCGCCGCCGTGGCGATGACCGTGGTCTCGGCGCTGGCCGCCTGGCACGTGCCGCTTCGGTTGCCGGACGGCGCCGCGCTCGAGATGCCGCCGCTCTACCTTTTCGGAGTCTGGGCCGCGCTGATCATCGCGCTGGCCTTCCTGTCGATCTACTCGCGGCGCGTCGCGCAGGAGATGCACGCCATGTCCGACGCGCTGACGGCCACGCAGATGGCCCTCGCCCGGGAGCAGAAGCTGACCGACCTGGGCGGCGTCGTGGCCGCCGCCGCGCACGAGTTGGGCACGCCGCTGGCGACCATCAAGCTGGCCGCCGGCGAACTGGCCGAGGAACTCTCCCGCAATCCCGAACTCTCGGAGGACGCGCGGCTGATCGCCGCGCAGGCCGACCGATGCCGCGACATCCTGCGCTCCATGGGGCGCGCCGGGAAGGAAGACCTGCACCTGCGGCAGGCGCCCCTGACCGAGGTGCTTCGTGAGGCGGTCGAGCCGCACCAGAACCGCGGCAAGACGATCGTGTTCGAACAGTCCCTCGGCGCCGGCGCCGAGCCCTTGCCCCCCGCGATCCACCGCCGGCCCGAGATCATCCACGGCTTGCGGAACCTGGTCCAGAACGCCGTCGACTTCGCGCACGACACCGTCTGGGTCGAGGCGCGCTGGAGCGCCGACTGGATCTCGGTCCGGATCATGGACGACGGCGACGGCTTCCCGCCGCAGGTGCTGGCACGGATCGGCGAGCCCTTCATGCGCCGCCGCCGGAGCGTGCGGGACCTCGTCGCGCGCCCGCAATACGAGGGCATGGGCCTTGGTCTCTTCATCGCCAAGACGCTGCTGGAGCGCACGGGCGCGCAGCTCAGCTTCGCCAACGGCGCGGACCAGGCCGCACCGCGCGAACGACGGCCGGAGCGGTCCGGCGCGGTGGTCGAGGTGAGCTGGCCACGGCGCAAGATCGATGCGCGCAGCGGCGAGGATCCGGTGCCGTCGGCCGGGCCCAACCGGCCCATCGAGGCGTGACGGGCGCCGCGGCCTTTACACTTCGTTAACCATTCTCCGATCAGGCTTGCCGCGTCGCCACCAGCTGTCGGAGGCCGACGGGCCATGCCCGACGCCGCAACATTCGCCGCGATCGCCCTGGGCAGCTTTGCCGCCGCGCTTCTCGGGGCGTGGCTCGTGCCCAGGGTTTCGCGCGACGACGCCGTTGTTGTCGCCGATCCCCACGGCGAGGCGGTCGTGTTCCTGATGGAGGGGCCCGACATCGCCGACGCCAGCGCGCCGGCGCTCGCGCTTCTTCCACGGGACGCGGCGGCGTTGGATGACTGGGCGCGGCTGCGCGCCTGCCTCGGCCCGCGCTTCCCCGCCTTCCCCGAGACCCCCGACGGGGTGCCCGAGGGCGGGACGCGGCTACCCACGGCGGACGAGGAAGACGACGCTTGCCTCGTGTTGCAGCGCCAGGGCGGCGTGCTGCGCGTCGAGATCGAGGAGCCCGAGATCGACGCCTCGGACCGGCACCGCCTCGCTCTCGCGCGGCTGGACTGCGCGACGCTGCGCCATGCCACCACCCACGCGCCCGACCCCTGCTGGCGCACCGACGCGACCGGCCGCGTCGTCTGGGCGAACCGCGCCTATCTTGCCCTTGCGGAACAGACCCGAAGCTGGGCCGAGGGGGCCGTACCACCCAGGCTCTTCGACCTGCCGCGGCCCGCCCCGGGCGACCCGCCGGCGCGCCATGCGGTCAATCGCCCGAACGGAACGCCGATCCACTGGTTCGACATCCGGACCGTGCCGGCGGGCGGCGAATGGGTGCACTTCGCCACCAACGTGGACGCCGCGGTGGCGAGCGCCGCGGCGCAGCGCCAGTTCGTGCAGACCCTGACGAAGATCTTTGCGGAGCTTTCGATCGGCCTGGCCGTCTTCGACCGCGAGAGGCGCCTCGTCCTCTTCAACCCGGCGCTTCTCGATCTGACCGGGATGCCCGCCGACCTGCTGAGCGCGCGTCCGGCGCTCGCCACCTTCTTCGACCAGCTGCGCGAGCGCCGCATCATGCCCGAGCCCAAGGATTACGGCTCCTGGCGCGAGGCGACCGAGGCGCTGGCCACCGCCGCCTCCACCGGGCGCTGCGCCGAGAGCTGGAGCCTGCCCTCGGGACTGACCTATCGCGTGACGGGACGGCCCCACCCGGACGGCGCCGTGGCGTTCCTGTTCGAGGACATCACCGCCGAGGTATCCCTGACCCGCCGGTTCCGCACGGAAATCGAACTCGGGCAGGCCGTGCTCGATGCCCTCGAGGAGGCGCTCGCCGTCTTCTCGCCACAGGGCGTGATCGTCTTCACGAACCGCGCCTACCGTCGGCTCTGGGCGGTGAACCCGGACGCCCGCATCCGCGACACCACCGCCGCCGAGGCGCTGCGCCTCTGGCAGACGGCCTGCCGCCCGGGTCCGGATTGGGACGGGCTGGCCGCCGCGCTTTCGGCCGGGGCGCGGACGGCGTCGTGGCGGGAGGCGGCGGTGCATCGCGACGGGCCGCGGCTCGATGTCCGCGTGCGCCCTCTCGGCGGCGGCGCGGCGGTCGTGAGCTTCGGCATCGACCCGCGCCGCCTGCTTGCCGCGCCCGACCGGCCCGCCACCGGCGGGCAGCGCACCGCGGATGTGGGCTGATCTGCGCTTGCGGCCGGGGGCGGGCGCGATAGTCTCGGCCCGATGAGCCGCAGCCCCCTGTCCTTTCACGCATCCTCGCCAGAGGCGACCTGCGCTTTCGCCGAAGCTCTCGGCGCGCGCCTCGCGCCGGGCGATGCGGTGCTCCTCACGGGTCCGGTCGGCGCGGGCAAGTCGCATTTCGCGCGCTGCCTGATCGCGGCGCTGCTCACCGCGCCGGAGGATATCCCCTCGCCCACCTTCACGCTGGTGCAAAGCTATGCCGGCCGCAGCGGCGAGATCTGGCACGCGGATCTCTACCGGCTGGCGGACAGTTCCGAGATCGCGGAACTCGGCCTCGAGGAGGCGTTCGACACCGCCATCTGCCTTGTCGAATGGCCCGACCGCCTGGGCGACGCCGCACCGGCGGACGCGCTCGCCATCCGGTTCGCGCCCGGGCCGGGCGAGAGCGACCGCGAGCTCACGCTGACATGGGAGGATCCGCGCTGGGCGGCGCGGCTCGAGGGTCTCGCGGAGCGGGTGCATGGCTGATCGGGCCCGCCGCATCGCCGCCTTTCTGGCCGTGGCCGGCTGGGAGGACGCCGAGGCGCGGCCGCTCGCCGGCGACGCCTCGGCCCGACGCTACGCCCGGCTGCGGCGCGCGGACGGCGCGGGCGCGGTCCTGATGGATGCCGACCCCGCCACCGGCGAAACCGTCCGCCCGTTCCGATGGATCGCACGGCATCTTCTCGGCCTCGGACTGAGCGCGCCGCGCATTCTCGCCGCGGACGAGACGGGCGGGCTCCTGCTGCTCGAGGACCTGGGCGACGCGCTTGTCGGGAAGGTCGCGGCGGCCGAGCCCGCGGCCGAGCCCCGGCTCTATGCGGCCGCGGCCGGGACGCTGGCGGCGCTTCATCGCCACGCCCCGCCGGACCGGGTGGACCCCGCCACACCCGCGCGGCTCGCCGCGATGACCGACCCCGCGTTCACGCAATACGCCCCCGAAATGCCCGACGCGCGGCGCCGGCAGGCCGTGCAGGCGCTGGAGGCCCTGCTCGCACGGCACGCCGACGCGGCGACCGTTCTCGTCCTGCGCGATTTCCATGCCGAGAACCTGATCTGGCTTCCCGAGCGCGACGAGGCTGCGCGCATCGGGCTGCTGGATTTCCAGGACGCGATCGCGGGCCACCCGGCCTATGATCTCGCCTCGCTGCTCACAGATGCCCGGCGCGACGTGAGCCCCGCGGCCGCCGACGCCGCGCGCCGGGCCTACCTCGACGCGACCGGTACGCAGGCGGAGGCATTCGGCACCGCGATGGCCGTCCTTGGGGTGCAGCGCAACCTGCGCATCCTCGGCGTCTTCGCCCGGCTGGCGCGGGTGCACGGCAAGCCGGGGTACCTCGGTCTGCTGCCGAGGGTCTGGGCCCATCTGCAGGCGGACCTGTCCCGTCCCGCCCTCGCCACCCTGTCGGCCGCGCTCGACGGGGCGCTTCCGCCGCCGTCCCCCGCCCATCTCGAGACGCTGAGGCGGCCATGCCCGACGCCGTGATGCTTTTCGCCGCGGGCTTCGGCACGCGCATGGGCGCGCTCACCGCGGAGCGGCCGAAACCGCTGATCGAGGTCGCCGGCCGGCCTCTGATCGATCACGCGCTCGACATCGCCGAAGCGATCGGCGCGCGCCGCGTCGTCGCCAACCTCCACTACCTGCCTGCCCCGCTCGAGGCGCATCTCGCCCCGCGCGGGGTGCGCCTCTCCGTCGAGGCGCCCGACATCCTCGAAACGGGGGGCGGCTTGCGCGCGGCGCTGCCGCTTCTCGGCCCGGGCCCGGTCTTCACGATGAACACCGACGCCGTCTGGGACGGGCCGAACCCGCTCGCGCTTCTGCGCGAGGCATGGGACCCGGCCCGGATGGACGCGCTTCTGCTTTGCGTGCCGCCGGAGCGCGCGCTGGGCCACGCGGGGCACGGGGATTTCGCGATCTCGCCTGACGGGTCCGCGACGCGGGGCCCCGGCCTCGTCTATTCCGGCGCCCAGATCGTCGATCCCGCGGGGCTGCACGCCATCCGCGACACCGCGTTCTCGCTCAACCTGCTGTGGGACCGGATCCTCGCGGCGGGTCGTCTCCACGCGCTGGCCTATCCGGGCCGATGGTGCGACGTGGGCCGCCCCGAGGGCATCGCGCTTGCAGAGGCCATGCTGGAGGGTCGCGATGTTCGCGCCTGAGGATCCGCGTCTCTTCGGCCTGCCCCCCGGCGTCGATTTTCCCGCCGCGCTGGTGGCCGGGCTCGAGGCGCGGCTCGCCGGCGCGCCGCCCGAGGCGATGGCGCGAGTGGAGGTCATCGTGAACACCCGCCGCATGGCCCGGCGCCTGCGCGAGATCTTTGACGCGGGGCCGGCGCGGCTTCTGCCCCGCATCCGCCTCGTCACCGACCTGGGAGAGGTCGCGGATCTCGCCCATGTCCCGCCCGCCGCGCCGCCGCTCCGCCGGCGGCTGGAACTGGTGCAGCTCATCGCGGCGTTGATCGAGCGCGAGCCCGGCGTCGCCCCGCGCGACGCGCTCTACGACCTTGCCGACAGCCTCGCCGACCTGATGGACGAAATGGGCGCCGAAGGGGTCGCCCCTGCCACGGTGATGGGGCTCGACGTGTCGGACCAGTCGGGGCATTGGCAACGCGCGCTGCGGTTCCTGAAGATCGCCGAAACCTATATCGGGCAGGCGGACGTGCCGCCCGATGCCGGAAGCCGCCAGCGCGACGTGATCGCGCGAACCGTGTCCCGCTGGCAGGCCGCGCCGCCCGACCACCCCGTCATCGTGGCGGGATCCACCGGCTCGCGCGGCGCGACGGCGATGCTGATGCAGGCGGTGGCGCGGCTGCCGCAGGGCGCGGTGGTGTTGCCGGGGTTCGATTTCACGCTGCCCGACGCGGTCTGGGCGGACATGGACGAAGGCCCGCGCCCCGAGGAGGATCACCCGCAATACCGCTTCCGGCCGCTGATGACCGCGCTCGGCCTCGCGCCCGGCGACGTCGCGCGCTGGCACGACATGCCAGAGCCCAACGCCGCGCGGAACCGCCTCGTCTCGCTCGCGCTGCGCCCCGCCCCGGTGACCGACCAGTGGCTGTCGGACGGGCCGGGTCTGGGCGAGCTGAGTCCGGCGGCCGAGGGCGTCACCCTGCTGGAAGCGCCCGGCCAGCGGGAGGAGGCGGCGGCCATCGCGCTGCGGTTGCGGCAGGCGGCCGAGAACGGGCAGCGCGCGGCCCTCATCACGCCGGACCGCACGCTGACGCGCCAGGTGACGGCGGCGCTCGCGCGCTGGGGCATCATGCCCGACGACAGCGCGGGCCAGCCGCTGCCGCTTTCGCCGCCCGGGCGTTTCCTGCGGCTGGTGGCCGGGCTTTTCGAGGGGCGGCTGACGGCGGGGGGGCTGCTGGCGCTTCTGAAACACCCGCTCACCCATTCGGGCGCGGACCGCAACCGCCACCTTCTCTTCACCCGCGAACTCGAACTGCATCTGCGCCGGGAGGGCGTGCCCTACCCGGAGCCGCGCCGCCTTTCGGCCTTCGCCGAGGCGCGGTCGCTCGACGGGCTGACGGGATGGGCGGCGTGGCTTGCCGATACGGCCTGCGGACGCGACGCTCCGGGCCCCCGGCCGCTGTCCGAGCGCGTGCGCGCGCACCTGCACCTCGCCGAAGCGCTCGCCGCCGGGCCGGACAGGCCCGGTGCCGGCGGTCTCTGGGATCGGGACGCCGGGCGGAAGGCCCGCGCGGTGATGGACGAGCTCGCCGCGGAGGCGGATCGCGCGGGCCACATCGACGCCCATGATTACAGCCGCCTGCTGTCCTCGGTGCTGGGCCGCGAGGAGGTGCACGACGGCGAGGAGGCGCATCCCCACATCCGCATCTGGGGCACGCTCGAGGCGCGGGTGCAGGGCGCCGAGCTTCTGATCCTCAGCAGCCTGAACGAGGGCGCGTGGCCGGAACCGGTTGCGCCCGATCCCTGGCTCAACAGGGCGATGCGGCAGCGGGCCGGCCTCCTGTCGCCGGAGCGCGGCATCGGGCTGGCCGCGCACGACTTCCAGCAGGCGGTGGGCGCGCAGGAGGTCTGGCTGACCCGGTCGGTCAAGGACGAGGGCGCGCAGACCGTGCCGTCGCGCTGGCTCAACCGGCTGACCAACCTGATGAACGGGCTTCCGCACCAGGGGGGCGACGCGGCGCTCGCGGCGATGCGGGCGCGCGGCGAACACTGGCTCGCGCTGGCCGCGCGCCTAGACGAGGCCCCGCCCGCAGCGCCGGCGCACCGTCCCTCGCCTCGCCCGCCGGCAGACGCCCGGCCCGCGCGGCTGTCCGTCACCGAGATCCAGAAGCTCATCCGCGACCCTTACGCGATCTACGCGCGCCACGTGCTTCGGCTGCGGCCCCTCGACCCGCTCGACCGCCCGCCCGACGCGCTCCTGCGCGGGATCGTCGCGCATTCGGTCCTGGAACGTTTCGTCCGCGACCGCGTGGATGCGCCCGAACGCATGACGGAGGCCGAACTGCTCTCCGTGGTGCGGGAGGTGTTGCGGGACGCGTTGCCCTGGGCGTCCACCCGGACCTTCTGGCTGGCGCGCCTCGCCCGCGTCGCGCCGTGGTTCGTCAGGACGGAGGCCACGCGCCGCGCCCGCGCCCGGGCCGTGGCGTTCGAAGCCAGGGGCGCGGCAGAGATCACGGATCTGGGCTTCACCCTCTCGTCCCGGGCCGACCGGATCGATCGGGGCGAGGACGGGGCGCTCTGGCTTTACGATTACAAGACCGGGACGCCGCCCTCCGCGAAGGAGCAGGCCGCGTTCGACAAGCAGCTTCTGCTCACCGCCGCCATGGCCGAACGCGGCGCGTTCGAGGCGCTCGGTCCCGCGCCGGTGGCGGGGGCAGCCTTCGTCGGGCTCGGCGCGAAGCCCGAAGAGGTCTCGGCCCCCCTCGACGCCGAGCCGCCGGCGGAGGTGTGGGCGCGCCTCCGCGACCTCGTCGCGCTCTTCCAGGATCCCGGCAAGGGGTTCACGTCGCGCCACGCGGTCAAGAGCGAGCGAATGGACGGCGAGTACGACCATCTCGCCCGATTCGGCGAATGGGACGACGCCGACGACCCCCTTCCAGAGAACCTGGCATGAGCCGCCGCGACGCCGCCAGCCAGCGGCAGGTGGAGGCCGCCGCGCCGGACTTCTCCACCTGGCTGGCCGCCAATGCCGGATCGGGCAAGACCCGCGTGCTCACCGACCGGGTGGCGCGTCTTCTGCTCGGCGGCACCGCGCCGGAGAGCATCCTCTGCCTGACCTACACCAAGGCGGCGGCGAGCGAGATGCAGAACCGCCTTTTCGAACGGCTCGGCGAATGGGCCATGCTGGAGGACGCAGCGCTGCGCGACGAACTCGCGAAACTGGGAGAGGAGGGCCGGCTGAACCGTGCGCGCCTGCGCCGGGCCCGCACCCTATTCGCCCGGGCGATCGAGGCGCCCGGCGGGCTGAAGATCCAGACCATCCACGCCTTCTGCGCGGGGCTTCTGCGCCGGTTCCCGCTGGAGGCGGGGGTGACCCCCGGTTTCACCGAGATGGAGGACCGGGCCGGCGCGCTGCTGCGGGCCGAGATCGTGGAACGCATGGCCGAGGGCCCGGACGCGTCGGCGGTGGAGACGCTGGCCGGGCAGGTGGACGATGGCGCGCTCGAGGGGCTGACCACCGAGATCGTGAAGCACCGCGAGGGTTTCGTGCGCGCGCTGGGATGGGACGACGCGCTCGCGCTGTTCGGCCTGCCCCCCGGAACGGACGCGGCGTCGATCGAGGCCCGGGTGTTTCTCGGGGGCGAGCGGGCGCTTCTGGACGCGCTGATCCCCGCGCTCCTCGAAAGCGGCGGCAACGACGAGAAGGCGGGCCAGAGGCTCGCCGCCATCGACAGCCTCGGCCTCGCGTCGCTGCCCGCGCTCGAGGATGCCTTTCTCTACGGCGCCGGGGCCAGGGCGCCCTTCGCCGCGAAGATCGGCAGCTTTCCCACGAAACGCGTCCAGAACGGCGCCTTCGCGCCGCACATGCCCGCGCTCGAGGCGTTCATGCAGCGGGTCGAGGCCGCCCGCGAGCCCCGGCTCGCGCTCGAGGCCGCGCGGCGTACGCATGCGCTCCACGCCTTCGCGCGGCCGTTCCTCGAGACGCTGGAGGCGGAGAAGCAGCGCCGCGGATGGCTCGATTTCGACGACCTCATCCTGCATGCGCGGCGGCTGCTTTCGGACGAGGCGGTGGCCGACTGGGTGCTCTTCCGTCTCGACGGGGGGCTCGACCACATCCTCGTGGACGAGGCGCAGGACACGAGCCCCGAGCAGTGGGCGGTGATCGAGCTCCTGGCGCGGGAGTTCACGGCGGGCGAGGGCGCACGCCCCGATGCCGGGCGCAGCCTTTTCGTGGTTGGCGACAAGAAGCAGTCGATCTATTCCTTCCAGGGTGCGGATCCGGGCGCCTTCGACCGGATGCAGGCGGAGTTTGCGCGCAGGCTCCGGGGGTCGGATCGCCCGCTCCAGTCGCTGACGCTCGATCACTCCTTCCGCTCCTCGCCGGCGATCCTGCGCGCGGTCGACGCGACCTTCGAGGGGCGCGTGGAGGCGGGGTTTTCCGGGGGCGAGCCGCATATCGCCTTCAAGAAGGACATGCCGGGGCGCGTGGACCTCTGGCCCGTCGTACCCAGGGCGGAGAAGCCCGAGGAGGAACCGTGGTACGCGCCCGTGGACCGCACGGGCGAGGCGCATCACGCCGTGCGGCTCGCCCGGCGCATCGCCGACGCGATCCACGACATGATCGAGAGCCGCGCGCCGGTGGCCCGGGCGGCCAAGGGCGCGCCGGGCTGGCGCCTCGGACCGGTGCGGCCCGGCGACATCATGGTGCTGGTCCAGCGCCGCTCCGAACTCTTCCACGAGATCATCGGCGCCTGCAAGGCGCGCGGCCTGCCGGTGGCCGGCGCGGACCGGCTGAAGCTCGGCGCGGAACTCGCCGTGCGCGATCTCGGCGCCGTGCTGCAGGTGCTCGACCTGCCCGAGGACGACCTTTCGCTCGCCGCCGCGCTGCGCTCGCCGCTCTTCGGGCTGTCCGAGCAGGAGCTCTTCGACCTCGCCCATCGCCGCCACGAGCGGCATCTCTGGCAGGCGCTGACGCGGCGCCGGACGGAGTTCCCGGAGGCCTACGCGATCCTCGACGACCTGATGGCGGAGGCGGAGTTCCTGCGCCCCTACGACCTGATCGAGCGTATCCTGATCCGCCACGACGGCCGGCGCCGCCTGATCGGGCGGCTCGGACCCGAGGCGCAGGACGGGATCGACGCCCTGCTGGGACAGGCGCTGGCCTACGAGCGCGGCGAAGTGCCGAGCCTGACAGGTTTCCTGCAGTGGATGCAGGCCGATGATCAGGAGATAAAGCGCCAGATGGATGCCGCGGGGGACCGCATCCGGGTCATGACGGTGCACGGCGCGAAGGGGCTGGAAGCGCCCGTCGTGATCCTGCCCGACAGCGGCAAGCGGGATATCCGCCTGCGCGACAGGCTTGTCGCGGACGGTGGCGACGTGCTCTGGGCGATGCCGGCGGATGCGGCCCCGGACCGTCTGCGCGCCGCGCGGGAGGCCGCCATCGCCGCCCAGGAGGCGGAGCGCGACCGCCTTCTCTACGTCGCCATGACCCGGGCGGAAAGCTGGCTGATCGTGGCCGCGGGTGGCGAACTCGGCAAGGACGGCCGGGCCTGGCACGACCAGGTGCGCACGGGCCTCGAACGGCTCGGGGCGGAGGTGCGTGACTTCGGCTTCGAGGACGCCGAAGCGCCGGGGCTGCGGCTGCGGCACGGGGCATGGGACGCGCCCGAGAGCGCGAAGCTTCCGGCGCCGACCACGCCGCCCGCGCTGCCCGGCTGGGCCACGCGCACCGCGCCGGTGGCGTCGCCGCCGCCCGAGACCCTGTCGCCTTCCGATCTCGGCGGCGCCAAGGCGCTTCCCGGCGAGGCGGGGCTCGACGAGACGGCCGCGAAGGTCAGGGGTACGCGGCTGCACCTCCTGCTCGAGCATTTGCCCGCGGCGCCCCGCGCGGACTGGCAGATCCTGGCCGAACGGCTGCTCGCGCGGCCGCCCGAGCCGGCGCCGGCCTCCGAGGTGGCCGCGCTTCTGGCCGAGGCGCGCGCCGTGCTGGACGCGCCCGCGCTCGCGCCGCTCTTCGCGCCCGGGGCGCTGGCCGAGGTGCCCGTCAGCGCGGCGCTCGCCGAACTCGGGGGGCGGCGGGTGCACGGCACGATCGACCGCCTGCTGATCGCGCCCGGCCGTATGACCGCCGTCGATTTCAAGACGAACGCGGTTGTGCCCGCCCGCCCCGAAGAGGTGCCCGAGGGCCTTCTTCGCCAGATGGGCGCCTATGCCGCGGCGCTCGCGCAGGTCTTTCCGGACCACGCGCAGGACATCGCGATCGTCTGGACGCGCACCGCAACCCTGATGCCATTGCCGCGCGATCTCGTGATCGGGGCGCTGGCGCGGGCCGGGGCGCCTTGACGGTGTGCCGTGGCCTACATACTTTCGCGGCTCACATGAAAGCCGCGAGGAGGCGAACCTGATGGCAACCGTTGCAGTGACCGACGACACCTTCGACTCCGAGGTGAAACAGTCCGATATCCCCGTGGTGGTGGATTTCTGGGCCGAGTGGTGCGGCCCGTGCAAGCAGATCGGCCCGGCGCTGGAGGAACTTGCCCAAGAGATGTCCGGCAAGATCAAGGTCGCCAAGGTGGACGTGGACCAGAACCCGAACACCGCCGCCTCGATGGGCGTGCGCGGCATCCCCGCGCTGTTCATCTTCAAGGACGGGCAGGTGATTTCCAACCGCGCGGGCGCCGCGCCGAAGGCGGCCCTGCAAAGCTGGATCGAGGACTCGATCTGAACCGACCCCGATGACCGGCAGGCCGGGGCGCCCGCGCGGCGCCCCTTTGCTTTCCGGCCGGCCGCGCGCGACAGCGCCGGCAGGCCGCGGCGCCGGGCGGACGACCGGAAGGAGACTTCATGAGTGACGGACCGGGCTGGCATGGCACGACGATCCTCGCGGTGCGCCGCGGCGGCCGTGTCGTGGTCGCGGGCGACGGGCAGGTGAGCCTCGGCGACACCGTGATCAAGGGCAGCGCGCGAAAGGTGCGCCGCCTCTCCCCGGGCGGGCGCGAGGTGGTCGCGGGTTTCGCCGGCTCCACCGCGGACGCCTTCACCCTGCTGGAGCGACTCGAATCCAAGCTCGAGGCGACCCCCGGACAGCTTCAGCGGGCCTGCGTCGAGCTCGCCAAGGACTGGCGGACAGACAAGTATCTTCAGAAGCTCGAGGCGATGCTGATCGTCTCGGACGGGTCGCAGATGTTTGTCGTGACGGGCGCGGGCGACGTGCTCGAGCCGGAACACGATGTCGCGGCCATCGGCTCGGGCGGGAACTATGCCCTGGCCGCCGCCCGGGGGCTCATGGAAACGGACATGGACGCCGAAACCGTCGCCCGCCATGCCATGGCGATCGCGGCCGACATCTGCGTCTACACGAACGGAAACCTGACCGTGGAAATCATCGCGGCGTGACGGGTTTCGGACCCCCCGCCGGTGCGCGCCGCCGCGCGCCGACCGCCGCGAGCAAAGACGGACCCTGCCATGACCGACCTGACCCCCCGTGAAATCGTCTCGGAACTGGACCGCTTCATCATCGGCCAGGCGGAGGCCAAGCGCGCGGTCTCCGTGGCGCTGCGCAACCGCTGGCGTCGCCGCCAGCTCGGCCCCGACCTTCGGGAAGAGGTCTATCCCAAGAACATCCTCATGATCGGGCCCACCGGCGTCGGCAAGACCGAGATCAGCCGCCGGCTGGCGCGGCTGGCCCGCGCGCCCTTCGTCAAGGTGGAAGCCACGAAGTTCACCGAGGTGGGGTATGTCGGCCGCGACGTGGAGCAGATCGTCCGGGACCTGATGGACGCGGCCATCGCCATGACGCGCGAGCACATGCGCGAGGAGGTCAAGGCCACCGCCCACGCCGCCGCCGAGGACCGGGTGATCGACACGCTCGCCGGCGAGAACGCCCGCGAGGGCACTCGCGAGATGTTCCGCCGCAAGCTCCGCGACGGAGAGCTCGACGACACCGAGATCGAGCTGGACGTGGCCGAAAGCGCCTCGCCCTTTCCCGCCTTCGAGATGCCCGGACAGCCGGGCGCACAGATGGGCGTCAATCTCGGCGACATCTTCGGCAAGGCCTTCGGGGGGCGGACCGTGCGCAAGCGCATGACCGTGGCCGAAAGTTACGAGGTGCTGGTGTCGGAGGAAGCCGACAAGCTTCTCGACGACGAGACCGTGTCCCGCCGCGCCCGCGAGGCGGTGGAGGAGAANCAAGGCCTTCGGGGGGCGGACCGTGCGCAAGCGCATGACCGTGGCCGAAAGTTACGAGGTGCTGGTGTCGGAGGAAGCCGACAAGCTTCTCGACGACGAGACCGTGTCCCGCCGCGCCCGCGAGGCGGTGGAGGAGAACGGGATCGTCTTCCTCGACGAAATCGACAAGGTCTGCGCGCGCGCCGAGACCCGCGGCGCGGACGTGAGCCGCGAGGGCGTGCAGCGCGATCTTCTGCCGCTGATCGAGGGTACCACCGTCTCCACCAAGCATGGCCCGGTGAAGACCGATCACATCCTCTTCATCGCGAGCGGCGCCTTCCACATCGCCAAGCCTTCCGACCTGCTGCCGGAACTGCAGGGCCGCCTGCCGATCCGGGTGACGCTGCGCGACCTGACCGAGGGCGATTTCGTGCGCATCCTCACCGAGACCGACAACGCGCTGACCCGGCAATATGCCGCGCTCATGGCGACGGAGCAGGTGGAGGTGACGTTCACCGAGGACGGCATCGCCGCGCTCGCCCGCATCGCCGCCGAGGTCAACCAGAGCGTCGAGAACATCGGCGCGCGGCGGCTCTACACCGTGATGGAGCGTGTCTTCGAGGAGCTTTCCTTCACCGCGCCGGACCGTGCAGGCGACCGGATCACCGTCGACGCCGATTTCGTCGAACGGCATCTGGGCGAGCTGACCCGCCAGAGCGATCTGAGCCGCTACGTGCTCTGACGGCGCGTCGCGGGCCTTTCCTCGGCGGCGAGCGAATCCATCACCCTGACCAGCTCGCTGCTGATCCCGGGCTCGGACAGCGCGTGGCCCGCGTTGCGCACCAGGCGCAGGTCGGCCGCGGGCCACGCCTCGGCCAGTTCCCACGCGCGGCGTGGCGGGCAGATCATGTCGTAGCGGCCCTGCACGATATGCGCGCCCACCCGCGAGATCCGGTCGATACGCCGCAGGATCTGTCCGTCCTCATCGAGAAATCCGGCATTGCGGAAATAGTGATTCTCCAGCCGCGCGAAGGCGCGGGCGTAATCGCCAGGCGCCTCTCCGCCGCCGCCGTTGCTGGCGACAGAGGCGAGCGCGTTTTCCCAGGACGTCCAGGCCCGGGCGTATTTCGTCTCTGTCCGGAGATCTCCGCAGAAAAGCCTGCGGTGATAGGCACCGATCATGTCGTCCCGCTCGTCCTCGGGGATCGGCGCGATGAAACGGGCCCATGTCTCCGGCCAGAACAGTCCCGCCCCGCCGCCGTAGAACCAGTCGAGCTCGGCCCGGGTCATCAGGAACACGCCGCGCAGGACGAGGTGGCGCACGCGTTCCGGGTGGCTCTGGGCGTAGACCAGCGCCAGCGTCGCGCCCCAGGATCCGCCGAAAACGATCCACTCTCCGATGCCAAGCGCCTTTCGGATGCGTTCGATGTCGTCCACGAGATGCCACGTCGTGTTGGCCGATACGCTGGCATGGGGGCGCGACCGGCCGCAGCCGCGCTGGTCGAACAGAACGACGCGGTAGCGCGCCGGGTCGAAGTAGCGACGCATCGCGGGGCTGCACCCACCCCCGGGGCCGCCATGCAGAACCACCACCGGGATGCCGTTCGGCGCCCCGCATTGCTCGACGTAGATGCTGTGGCCGTCGCCAACCTCCATCATCCGCTGGTCATAGGGATCGATGGGGGGATAAAGATGCGGCGCCGGGCCACTGTTGCCGGAGAACTTGTCCATGAGCGGACTATATTGTTCGACGGACCGGAATGACCATAGGGAGATCGCCATGCAGCCCGCCCAGAGCACCGTGGATGCCGACGAGGTCGCCAAGTTCGAAGCGATGGCCGCCGAATGGTGGGACCCGGAGGGAAAGTTCAAGCCGCTGCACATGCTCAACCCGTGCCGGCTCGATTACATCACGGGCCAGATCGCCGGAGAGTTCGACCGCGACCTGTCCGCCGAGCGCCCCTTCGAAGGGCTTCGGCTTCTGGACATCGGATGCGGCGGCGGCCTCCTGTGCGAGCCGATGGCCCGGCTGGGCGCCGAGGTTGTCGGCGTGGACGCGGCGGCCCGCAACATCCCCGTGGCCGAGGCCCACGCGCGCCAATCCGGTCTCGAGATCGACTATCGCCACGACACCGCGGAGAATCTCGTCGCCGCAGGAGAACGGTTCGACGTCGTACTGAACATGGAGGTGGTGGAGCATGTCGCAGACCCGGCCACCTTTCTCGGCGCCTGTCACGCGCTTCTGCGTCCCGGCGGGCTGATGGTGTGCTCGACGATCAACCGCAACGCGAGAAGTTTCGCCGCAGCGATCGTGGGCGCGGAATACGTCATGCGCTGGCTGCCGAAGGGCACGCATGACTGGAAGAAGTTCATCACGCCCGACGAGCTTTACGAGATGCTGCGCGGGGCGGGCCTGCAGCCGGTGGACCGGAAGGGCTTCGTCTTCAATCCGCTCACATGGTCCTGGTCGATCTCGACGCGTGGCCTGAGCGTCAACTACGTCACGGCCAGCCTGCGTCCGGCCTGAGGCCGAAATTTTCGGACGAAATTCCGGCCGGCATCGCAACGTCACTGAAAAATCTTCGGATGAAGATTTTTCCCCGCTCACTCCGACTCGAGCTTCAGCCGAAGCTCGCGCAGGATGGGCAGCACCGCGCGCACCTTCTCCTCGCCAAGTTCGCCCACGAGCTCGGTGATCATGGGCGTGATCGCGGCCAGCGCCGCGTCGCGCGCGCTCCGCCCCGAAGGGCTGATCGTCACCATCTTGCGCCGCGCATCGTCCCAGTCCGGACGGATGTGGATGTAGCCGGCGGCCTCCAGCTTTCCCAGCGTGTTGGTCATCGCGCCGCGCGTCACGTGGAAACTTCGGGCGAGTTGCGCCGGGCTCCGCTCGGTTCCGAAGCGCGCGAGGTGGTTGAGCACCGAGAAATGCGAGATCTCCATGCCCCGCGGCAGCACGCGACTCAGCCTGTTCCTCGACAGCTGGTCCGCTGTCAGGATCTCGCTGAAAAGCGTCACTGCGAGGGCATGAGTCGCCTTGTCCATGTCAGGGTCCGCCGAACTCCCTGTCGTGGGAAAGGGAGGGCACGCGCGCGCGGGCGCTCTCGACGGCCGCGCGGTCGATCTCGACGAAGCTGAGGCCGGGACGGTCGCCGCCGTCGCACAGCACCTCGCCCCAGGGCGACACGGCCAGGCTGTGACCGTGCGTTTCCCGCGCCCGGCCGCGCACGGCCGGGTGGGTGCCGCACTGCGCCGGCGCGAGGACATGGGCGCCGCACTCGATCGCGCGCGCCCGAAGAAGCGGTTCCCAATGCGCCGCCCCCGTCACGGGCGAGAAGGCCGAGGGCACGGTCAGGATCTCGGCCCCGGCCTGCGCGAGCGCCCGGAAGAGATAGGGGAAGCGCACGTCGTAACAGATCGTCAGCCCGACGAGGCCGAACGGCGTTTCGGCCAGCACGGCCCCGCGCCCCGGGCGGAACCCGTCCGATTCCCGGTAGGTCTCGGTTTCGCTCACATCGACGTCGAACATGTGGATCTTGTCGTAGCGCGCCGCGACTCCGCCCTCCGGCCCGATCAGGTAGGAGCGATTCGCGAACCGGCCCCGCGGATCGTCCGTCTTGATGGCCAGCGACCCGATCAACAGCCAGACGCCCGCGCGCGCCGCCTCGTCGCGCAGGCCCGCGAGCGTCGGATCTCCGGCCTCGAAGCTCAGCACTTCGTTCTTCCGCGTGCGGCTCGTCGACACGCAGTTCGTGACCTCGGGCGTCAGGACGAACCCGGCGCCTTCGGCCGCGGCCTGCCGCAGGAAATCGCGCGCGGTGCGAAGATTCTCCTCCGGCGCGTCGGAGGAGGACATCTGCACCAACGCCGCGCGCATCAGGCCGCCAGCATCGCGTCGAGCTTGCCCGCGCGTTCAAGTGCGAGAAGTTCGTCGCAGCCGCCGACATGGGTATCGCCGATGAAGATCTGCGGCACGGTGCGCCCTCCATTGGCCCGCTGGATCATCTCGGCCTTGCGCTGGGGCTCTTCCCAGACATCGATCTCGGCGTAGCTGATGCCCTTCTTCGAAAGAAGGCGTTTTGCCGCGATGCAGAACCCGCAAAGCGGCGAGGTGTAGATTTCCACTGGCTTCATCGGAGCCGACCCTTCGGTTTCAAGCAATCCGTCAAAACTTAAGGGCGTTGGGCGACGCGCGCCAGCGCGAGTACGCAAATCTCGCTTGCGCCGGACGCAAGACAAGCGCGCGCCGCCGCGCTCAGCGTCGCGCCGGTGGTCATCACGTCGTCCACCAGAAGGACCGGCCGGCCCTCGATCAGCGGGCGGTGGCGCGGGGCGATGCGAATCGCATCCTCGAGTGTGGCGAAACGCGCCTCGCGGCCCAGCCCGTCGAGAACGGGCGTGCGCCGGGCGCGCAGCAGCAGATCGGGCACGTGAACGAGGCCGAGATCCGAGGCGACCGCCTTTCCAAGAAGCGCGGACTGGTTGAACCGCCTGCGGAAGAGGCGCCGCCAATGGAGCGGCACGGGCGCGACCACCGCGCCGGGGCGCAGGAGCGGCCGGGCCGCCGCGGCGAGCCACCTTGCGGCGGGGCGCACGATCTCGTGCCGGTCGCCGTGCTTCAGCGCAAGCACGAGGCGCCGGCCCGTGCCCTCGTAGAGCAGCGCCGCGCGACCCTGCGCCCAGGGTGGGGGATGCGCCATGCACCCGTCGCAAAGCACCGGTTCCCCCGGATCATCGCCGGGCAGCGGCACGCCGCAGGCGTCGCACACGAGGCCGCCGATGAAGGTGGTCTCGCGCCAGCACTCCGCGCAAAGGCCCCACTCGCTCGCGACCGGGTTGCCGCATCCGAGGCACAGCGGCGGGAAGACCAGCCGAAGCGCGGTTTGAATGCGACCCGCCCAGACACTATTATCGACCGGCATGGAGACGCTCACGAAGATCACGGATCGCGCGGCGCTGTCCCGCAACCGCGCCCGGGCGCGCAAGCGGCCCGTCACCTTTCTCCACGAGGCGGCGCGCGCCGATCTCGAGGATCGGCTGGCGATGGTTAACAGGGAGTTTACGGCGCCCGCCGTGATAAGCCCGATGCCAGACCTCTGGCAGGGGATCGCGCCCGGCGCGCGTCACGTCGCCCCGGCCGAAACGCTCGAGCTTGCCGAGGGGGCGCACGACCTTGTGATCCACGCCATGGATCTGCATTGGGCCGACGATCCGGTGGGCCAGCTCGTCCAGTGCCGCCGCGCGCTGCGGCCCGACGGTTTCTTCCTGGCCGTTCTTGCCGGCGGGCAGACGCTTCACGAACTGCGCGCGGCCCTCGGCCAGGCCGAAACCGAGGCGACGGGCGGCCTGTCGCCCCGCGTCGTGCCCATGGGCGAAATCCGCGACCTCGGCGCGCTCTTGCAACGCGCGGGGTTCGCGTTGCCCGTCGCCGACAGTTTCGCCCTGAAGGCCAGCTATCCCTCGGCGCTCCACCTCATGCGGGAACTGCGCGCGATGGGGGAGGGCAACGCGCTCGATGCGCGGCTGCGCCGGCCCACGGGACGAAAGGTGATCCTGCGCGCGGCGGAACTCTATTCCGAGGCCTTCGGAACGTCGGAGGGCCGGGTCACCGCGACCTTCGAACTGGTGGTGCTGACAGGGTGGGCGCCCGCCGCCGATCAGCCTCGGCCCCTGCGTCCCGGCAGCGCAAACGCCCGGCTTGCCGACGCGCTCGGCACGACCGAAACCAAACTCCGCGATTGACGCGGCAGGATTTCTCCATATCTCCCCCCGATAACCGCAGAGCAAGGGACACGCCGATGCTGGATGCCGCCAAAGCCGAGACCAGACCCGTTCACGCGCCCGCGGACCACCCGAAGCTGCCCCCGCAACGCGTCGGCGTGCTGATCGCGAATCTCGGGACGCCCGACAATTACGACTACTGGTCGATGCGGCGTTACCTGAACGAGTTCCTGTCCGACCGGCGGGTGATCGATTACGCGCCCTGGAAATGGCAGCCGCTCTTGCAGCTCATCATCCTGACGAAACGTCCCTTCTCGAGCGGCGAGGCCTACAAGTCGATCTGGAACGAAGAAAAGGGCGAAAGCCCGCTGATGACGATCACAAAGGACCAGACCGCCGCGCTCGCCAAGCAGATGAAGAACCGCTACGGCGATCAGGTGATGGTCGATTTCTGCATGCGTTACGGCAACCCGTCGACCCAGTCCAAGGTGGACGCGATGGTCAAGGCCGGCTGCACACGCATCCTGTTCTTCCCGCTCTACCCGCATTACGCGGGCGCCACGTCGGCCACCGCGAACGACCAGTTCTTCCGCGCCCTGATGAAGCAGAAATGGCAGCCGACCTCGCGGACGGTGGAGCCCTACTTCCAGCACCCACTCTACATCGAGGCGTTGGCTCAATCCGTCGAACGCGCCTACGGCGACCTCGAGAAGCGCCCCGACATCCTCGTGTGTTCCTACCACGGAATGCCGCAGCGCTACCTGATGGAGGGCGATCCCTATCACTGCCAGTGCCAGAAGACGACGCGCCTTCTGAAGGAGCGGCTCGGCTGGGAGGACAGCGAGATCACCACCACCTTCCAGTCGGTCTTCGGGCCGGAGGAGTGGCTACGGCCCTACACGGTTGAGGAGGTGGCGCGCCTCGCCTCCGAAGAAGGCAAGAAAAGGATCGCCGTGATCGCACCTGCGTTTTCCGCCGATTGCATCGAAACGCTGGAAGAGATCAACGAGGAGATCCACGAGAGTTTCGAAGAGGCTGGGGGAAAGGAGTTCACCTATATCCCCTGCCTCAACGACGATCCGGCGCATATCGACGCACTTTCGGCGGTGATCGAGGAGAACCTGAAGGGATGGATGGACTGACCCCGCGGTCCCGCGCCGTGGTTATTCCGTCGCGGGATTTCGGCATCGGGTCATGCAAAATGAAAAGGCGGCGCCACGGCGCCGCCTTTTCTTTCAATGATATGCCGCGAGATCAGTTCGAGGCGGCGGCAGCAGCCACGATCGCCAGCAGGATCAGCGGGATGACCACGCCAGCGCCCGTGGGCTGTTGCGTTTCTTCGACGATGACGACTTCTTCCATTACGGGCTCGTCCATGCCGCCGGCGAAGGCGGTGGAAGCAGCGGCAGTGATGGCAGCAGCGAGAGCAAGTTTCTTCATTCTATCCTCCAGATATCAACCTGACGGCCCGGCGACGGCAAGAGCACGGCAGGCACCAAGCATGACCTTGTGGCTTCGTCTAAGCAATTCTGGGCCGGTATTGCAAACCTTACCGAAGCACGCGCGAAACCGCCGATTTTCATGTGGTCAAATTAGCAACACCTGCGTGCCGACCTTGGAAAATTCGTAAAGCTCTTCGATGTGCTGGTTGTAGAGTCCGATGCACCCGTTGGACGATCGTCGCCCGATCTTGCGCGTGTCATGGGTGCCGTGGATGCGGTAATAGGTCCAGGACAGGTGCAGCGCCCGGGTGCCGAGCGGGTTGTCGGGGCCGGGCGGAACGTAATCCGGCCAATCCGGGTTCCGCTGCTTCATGGACGGCGTCGGCCGCCAGTCAGGCTCGGGATCCTTGAACGTCACGCGGGTACGGCCACGCCGCGTGAGATCCTCGCTCAGCGGCACCGATGTCGGATAAAGACGGTACACGCTTGCATCCTCGGACCAGTAGTGCAGGGCCCGCGACGTGATGTCCACGAGGATCGCGCCGTTCTTGAGGTCGGAGAAGTAGGGCCGCCAGTCGAGTGAACGGAAGCTCGAGATATTGCGACGCACGCCTTGGGAAATGTCGCCTTCCATCTCGATCGTGCCAGCGCTGTTCACGTCCTGTGCGAGCGCCGGCCCGGCGCCGAGTAACGCGGCGCCACCGGCCAGAAAGGCGCGGCGATCGAAGCCGGGCTTGAAAGATTTTACCATGTTGAACTCCGATGATCGGCTTCACGACGACGACAGGTAACATATGTCGGAATTGCCGCAGTCGCAATTCAAACGGGCGTGTTCGCGCCGATCGCGGCCGAACCGGCTTTGAATCCCCGATCCTCCCGCGCTAGACGAATGAAGACCGACAGCTGACGAAGGCAGGTTTCATGGCGCGGATCACCGCCCCGCTCATCGCGTTGCTCATGGCGCTCGCCGCATGTGCGCCGGTTCCCACCGCCGAGCCCCGGCTTGGCCCGGATGGTCAGCCATTGCCGCAAGTCTACCGGATCGGCAATGCCGAGGTGTCCCGGGTCAAGTTCGAAATGCTCGATTCGGTGAACGCGCTGCGCGCGGCGGCCGGTGTCGCCGAGGTCGACTTCGACGAAAGGCTGAACGCGGCCGCGGCGACCCATGCGCGCGACATGTCGGTACAGAACCGCCCGTGGCATTTCGGGTCCGACGGATCGTCGCCGCTCGACCGGGTGCGGCGCGTCGGATACGAAGGCCGGTTCCTGGGCGAAACGATCTCGGAGACGTACGAGACCGAGCTTCAGACCCTCGCCGCCTGGATGGAGCAACCCGACACCCGCGACATCATCCTCGATCCGCGGGCCCGCGAAATGGGCTTCGCCTGGTTCCAGGAACCGGGCGGCAAGATCTGGTGGACCCTCGTGATGGGCGGCGGGAGCGCCGGGGAGTTTCCGCAAAGCTGAGGCAGCTTACAGCGGGGCGGCAACCGGTCCGGACATGGCGGACATCGTCACCGGCACGGGCTTGCGCGGATAGATGCTGATCCGGGTGCCGTTCTTCACCATCGCGTAGATATCCTCCATCTCACGGTCGGTCACGGCGATGCATCCCGCCGTCCAGTCCCGGGTGCCGTCCCGGTATTCCGGCGGCCGCCCGTGAATGAAGATATCGCCGCCGGGATCGACGCCCGCCTCCGACGCGGCCATCTGCTCGTGCGGCTCGGGATAGGAGATCCCGATCGAGAGGTGGAACTGGCTGTTGGGGTTGCGCCGGTCGATGAAGTAATCGCCCTCGGGCGTGCGGCCGTCGCCCCTGCGCTGCTTATGGCCCACCGGCTCGAATCCGAGCCCGATGTCGAAATCCCGCAGCACCGTGTCGTGATGCATGAGATACATCCGCCGCTCCTCCTTGAAGACGAGGATGCGGGTCACTTCCGGCCCGTCATAGGTTCGGAACTTGCCGGCGCAGCCCGAAAGCCCGAGCGCCAGCGCCAGCATAAGAAAGACGCGAAGAAAGCCTGCCATCACTGTCCCCGGATCCGGGTTGTCGTTGGCACGGTTATAAACCCGAACAGGGCCCGCGGCGTAGCGATTTTCTCACCGCGTCTTCGTTTTCACTGCCGATCGTCGTCGGAAAGCCGCTCCTCTATGCGGCGCAGCCGGTCGAGCACCTCGTCGCGGTAGGCGTCGGTGCGCACGCCCTCCTCCTCGTGGTGCGCGTCCTGCATCGAGTTCACGATCAGGCCGACCAGCAGGTTCACCACCGCGAAGGTCGTCACCAAGATGAAGGGCACGAAGAACGCCCAGGCCTGGGGATAGACATCCATCACCGGGCGCACGATGCCCATGGACCAGCTTTCGAGCGTCATGATCTGGAACAGCGAATAGGCGGAGTCGCCCAGCGTGCCGAACCACTGCGGGAAGGCGTCGCCGAAAAGCTTCGTCGCCATCACCGAGCCGATGTAGAAGACGAGCGCCATCAGCAGGAACACGCTGCCCATGCCGGGGATCGCGCGCACGAAGCCCTCGACCACGCGGCGCAGGCGGGGCGCAACGGAAATCACGCGCAGCACCCGCAGGATCCGCAGCGCCCGCAGCACCGACAGGCCCTCGCCGGCGGGCACGAGCGCGATGCCGACGATCGTGAAGTCGAACACGTTCCAGCCGCTGCGGAAGAAGCGCCCGCCATGGGCGATAAGCTTCAGCCCGATCTCGACCGTGAAGACCGCAAGGCACAGCCTGTCGACGGCGATGAGCCAGGACCCCGCCGCCGCCATCGCCGTGTCCGAGGTCTCGAGGCCCAGGACGACGGCGTTGAGCACGATGACCCCGATCACCGTGTTCGAAACCCAGGGTTGCGCGAGCCAGTCCGCCAGCCTTTGCCGAAACGCCATCCGCCCCTCCTATCCGCCGCGCCCGATATGGGGCGCCTCGAATCCGGCCACAAGCTCCACATGCGAGGACCAGCGGAACTGGTCCACGACCCTCACCGGGCCCATGCGGTAGCCCGCCGCGACGAGCGTGGCCGCGTCGCGCGCGAAGGTGGCCGGGTTGCACGACAGGTGGGCGACGCGCGCAACCCGCGCGGCGGCGAGCTCGGCCATCTGCGCGGCGGCACCCGCCCGCGGCGGATCGATCACCACGCCGTCGAATTCCCCCAGCTCGGGCCCGAGAAGCGGGTCGCGGAACAGGTCGCGCGGCTCGGTCGTCACGCGCTTCAGCCCCGGGGCGCCCCGCCAGCCGGCGTCGAGCGCCGCAAGCATCGCCGCGTCGGCCTCGACCGCGTGGACCTCCGCCCCCTCGGCGAGCGGCAGCGCGAAGGTGCCGCACCCCGCGAAAAGGTCGGCGACCCGTCGTGCCGGCGCGAGGATCGCCCGGACCGCGGCGAGAAGCGCGGCCTCGCCGTCCGCGGTCGCCTGCAGGAAGGCGCCGGGCGGCGGGACGACACGGGCGCGGCCCATCCGCAGAACCGGCGGCCGCGCCATCGCGATCACCTCGTCCTCCCAGGTGAGCCGGGCGAGGCGATGCGCGTGCACGATATCGGCGAGCGCGGCGCGCATCGGGCCATCGGCCGGTTTGCCGCCCCGTGCCGCCACGTCGAGACCGGCCTCGGTCCGCGTGACCGTGACGCCGAGCTCGCCCTTGCGCGACGCGCCCAGCCGGGCGAGGGCCTCGGCCAGTGGCAGCGCGGGCAGCAGATCGGGATGCACCACCCGGCAGTCGGGCACGGCGACGATCTCGTCCGAGCGTTTCGCGTGGAATCCGGCAAGCGCCCCCTTCTTCCTTCGCGTGGCCGAGAAGGCCGCGCGCCGCCGGGAGACGGGCGGAGAGGTTTCCACCGAGGCGATCCTGGCCTCCAGCCCGTGGCGCGCGAGGGCCTCGCGCACGGTATCGCCCTTCCAGCGGGCGACAAGCGCGTCGCTGGCGTGCTGAAGCTGACAGCCCCCGCAACGGCGGGCATGCGGGCAGGGCGGCGTCACCCGATCCGGAGAAGGCTCCAGGATACGCGGACCGGCAAGCGCGCCGTCCGCCTCGTCTCCCTCGACGAGTTCACCGGGCAGGGCGCCCGGCACGACGAGCCCACCCCCGAGCCCGTCGCCAAGCCGCCCGAGCCGTTCTATCCTGAGCTTTCGCATGCGGGCCGGGATAGCGCCCACGCCCCGGCGCTTCAAATGCTATTCGGCCGCTTCGCGGGTCGAGATGAAGCCGCCCGACTGCCGCTCCCAGTAGCGCGCGTAAAGGCCGCCGCGCGCCAGAAGCTCTTCGTGGTGGCCCTGCTCGGCGATGCGGCCGTCATGCAGGACCACGATCCGGTCCATGCTGGAAAGGGTCGATAGCCGGTGCGCGATGGCGAGCACGGTCTTGCCCTCCATCACCCGCTCGAGCGCCGTCTGGATCGAGGCCTCCACCTCGGAGTCGAGCGCCGAGGTGGCCTCGTCCAGTACCAGGATCGGGGCGTCCTTGAGGATCGCACGTGCAAGCGCGATGCGCTGCCGCTGACCGCCCGAAAGCTTCACGCCGCGCTCGCCCAGATGCGCCTCGTAGCCTTCGCGGCCCATGTGATCCCGCATGCCTTGGATGAAGCCGTGCGCCTCGGCGCGTTCCGCCGCCGCCACGATCTCGGCCTCGGTGGCGTCGGGCCGGCCGTAGCGGATGTTGTCCCGGGCGGAGCGGTTGAACATCGCCGTTTCCTGCGTGACCATCGAGATCTGCCGGCGCAAGCTTTCTTGGGTGACGTCGCGCAGGTCCATCCCGTCGATCAGGATGCGGCCCGATTCGGGGTCGTAGAGGCGGAGCAGCACCGCCACCAGCGTGGATTTCCCCGCGCCCGAGGCGCCGACGATGCCAAGTTTCTCGCCCGGCTTCACTTCGAAGGACACATGCTCGATGCCGCCGGTACGGCGGCCGTAGGCGAAACTCACGTCGTCGAACGTGATCCGCCCCTCGCCCACGACAAGCGGCACGGCGTCCGGCGCGTCCTCCAGCCGGTCGGGCGGTGTCAGGGTGCGGATGCCGTCCTCCACCTCGCCCACGTTCGAGTAGATGGCCATCAGCGTGAAGCTCACCCAGCCGGTCATCTGCGCGATGCGGATGGACACGGTGCCAGCGGCGGCGATGTCGCCTGCGGTGGCTGCCCCCGTCTGCCAGCTCAGGAGCGCCATGCCCACCATCAGCACCGGCAGAAGCCCCGCCAGTGTCATCAGCGCGAAGCGGAATGCGGCGGAAAGCTTGCCGAAGCGCAGCGCCTTTTCGCGGAAATGCTGCATCGCGTTCAGCGCCGCGCGGTCCTCGTGATCGTCATGGGCGAAAAGCTTCACCGTCTTGATGTTGGTGATGGTGTCCACCACCTGCCCCGAAATGTGGGCCCTTGCCGCGGCGCGGGCGGCCGAGCGCTTTCGGATGCGCGGCAGGAAGAAGCGGATCAGCGCGAAGTAGCCCGCCAGCCAGAGCCCGAAGACGGCCGCCATCCGCATGTCGATCGAGCCGAGCAGGATTACCGAGCCCAGCAGCGAGGCGAGCGCGAAGGCCACCACGTTGATGACCTCGGACGCCACGTCCGTGACGGCCCGCGCCGTCTGCATCTGCTTCTGCGCAAGACGCCCCGCGAAATCGTTGTCGAAGAAGGTGACCGACTGGCCCAGCCCCCAGCGATGCAGCCGCGACAGCACGAGAGGCATGACATTGGGCTGCACGAGGATCGAGTTCGACGCCGCGGAGAGGCCGAAGAAGAGCGGACGCGCCACGAGGAAGAAGACCAGCGCGCCGGCGATCAGCACCATGCTTTCAGGTGCGAAGACACCCTCGGGCCCGCTGGCCTGCGCGTGATCGATGACCGCGCCCAGCACGAAGGCCGTCCCGGCCTCCATCGCGCCCGCGAGCGCCGAGAAGAGCGTGGCGAGGATGAGCGCGGGCCAGGCGCCCGAGACGCACCAGCCGAAGAAGGCGGCGAGCGTGCGCGGCGGCGGCCCCTCGGCGGGGCGGAACGCGTCGATCAGCCGGTCGGTCTTCATTCTGCGGCCTCCGGATCGAGGAAGCCGCCCGATTGCCGCTCCCAGAATCCGGCATATAGCCCGCCTTTGCGCAGAAGCATGTCGTGCGCCCCGTCCTCGACGATGCGGCCGCCGTCCAGCACGAGAATCCGGTCCATGTGCGCGATCGTGGACAGGCGATGGGCGATGGCGATCACCGTCTTGCCCTCCATCATGCCGTAAAGCGTGGACTGGATCGCCGCCTCCACTTCGGAATCGAGCGCGCTCGTCGCCTCGTCGAGCACCAGGATCGGCGCGTCCTTCAGGATCACCCGGGCGAGCGCGATGCGCTGTCGTTGCCCGCCCGAAAGCTTCACGCCACGTTCGCCCACCCGGGCGTCATAGCCGCGCCGCCCCTCGGCGTCCCGAAGATCGAGGATGAAGTCATGTGCCTCGGCCTGTTTCGCCGCGGCGATCATCTCCGCCTCGGTCGCTTCCGGCCGACCGTAAAGGATGTTCTCCCTCACCGAGCGGTGCAGCAGCGCGCTGTCCTGCTGCACCATGCCGATCTGCCGGCGCAGGCTTTCCTGCGTGACCTGCGCGATATCCTGCCCGTCGATCAGGATGCGCCCCTCCTCGATGTCGTAGAACCGCAAGAGCAGTTTCACGAGGGTGGACTTGCCGGCACCCGAGCGCCCGATGAGGCCGATCTTCTCGCCCGGCCGGATCGTCAGGCTCACCCCGTCGAGCCCGCCATGCCCCCGCCCATAATGATGCGTGAGGCGCTCGATCTCGATCCGCCCCTTGGTGACGGCGAGCGCCCGGGCGTCCGGCGCATCCGCCAGCGTCACCGGCTGCGCGATGGTCTCCATCCCCTCCTTCACCACGCCGAGCTGGCGGAAGAGCGTGGTCAGCGCCCACATGATCCAGCCGGTCATGGCGTTGAGCCGCAGCGTGAGCGCCGTCGCCGCCGCCACCGCGCCCACCGTGGCCGCCCCCTGCATCCACAGCACGACGGCCCAGCCCACCACGCCCACGATCAGGAACCCGTTCAGCAGCACGAGCGCGATGTCCATGATGGTGTAAAGCCGCATCTCGGCGGCGAAGGTCTGGCGCGTTCGCTCGATCGCCTCCTTCGCGTAGTCGAGTTCGCGGTCGTGATGGGCGAACATCTTCACGGAGTGGATGTTGGTGTAGCTGTCCACGATGCGCCCCGTCACCGCGCTGCGCGCGTCCGCCGCGGCCTGGCTTGCCGGGCCCACGCGCCGGATCGTCCAGGCCATGAGCCAGCCGTAGAGCGCGAACCACGCGAGAAGCGGCAGCATGAGACGCGGGTCGGACCCGGCAAGCAGCACCGCCGCCCCCAGCAGGTAGGCCAGCGCGAAGGTGATCGCGTCGAACACCTGAAAGATCGCCTCGCCCGCGGCGGGCGGGGTCTGCACCACGCGATTGGCGATGCGCCCGGCGAAATCGTTCTCGAACCAGCCCACCGACTGGCGTAGCACCTGCGCGTGCGCGCGCCACCGGATGAGCGTGCCGAAATTCGGCATGATTGCGTTGTTGAGCACCAGCACGTCGAGCCCCTGGATCGCCGGGCGCAGCAGGAGGATGAAGGCCGCCAGCCCGATCAGCTGCCAGCCGTGATCCGCCCAGACCTGCGCGGGATCGCCCGCGAGGATGTCGACGATCCAGCCCATCGCCCAGATCAGCCCCACCTCCACCGCCGCGACGGCGACGGACAGAAGCGCGGCCCACTGGAACACGCGGCGGAAGGGCTGGGCGTAGTCCTTGAGGAACGCGTAAAGCGTCTGCGGCGGCAGGTCCGTCGGCGGATAGGCCACGTAGGGATCGACCAGGTTTTCGAAGCGTCGGAACACCGGGGGGCCTCTTGTGCGGAATCGGGACGGAGTGTCGGCGATCTGTCCCGGAAAGGCCACCGGGGGCCGGGTTCAGTCGAGCAGCGCCTCTCGCGGCAGCTTGAAGCCCGAAGCGATCCAGCGCCGCTCCAGATCGGCCAGCCGCTCGCCGAGGGCCTGTCCCTCGTGCTCGGGCATGAGATCGCGCGCCTTGACCGGAAAGGTCTGCGCCGCGCCATGGGCGGCGGCCGCGAAATCCTCGTCGCCGGGAAGCTCGCCCAGCGCGGCCCCCCTCAGAAGCAACGCGTCCCGCGCCGCGTCCTCGCCGTGGCGATAGCCGATCTCGCCGGGTCCCTGCCCGTTTCCAACGAGCGACCGAAGACGGCCGAGGCGGCGCATCTCGGCCCTGGAGAGCCGAAGCGCGCGCCCCTCCTCCTCGCCCGCGCCAAGGCAGGCGAGGCGCCGGATCGGATCGGGCGCGACCCCCGCGGCCGCCTCGAGCGCGACGAGCGGCGCGAGGTCGCGCGCCGTGGCGCCGGGCAGCAGCCGGATCAGCACGCCCACCCGCTCCATCACGGCGACAGCGGGCGCGGGGTCCGGCGCCGCCAGAAGCTTCTTCAGCTCCGCGCCGACCCGCTCGCGCGACAGTTCGTCGAGGCCCCCCCGGGTTTCCGCGATGGCCGACAGCGCGGCCGGGTCGAAGCCCGCCACGGGATCGCCGTACCACGCCGTGAAGCGGAAAAAGCGCAGGATGCGCAGGTAATCCTCGCGGATCCGCGTTTCCGCATCGCCCACGAAGCGCAAGTGGCGCGCCTCGAGGTCGGTCAGCCCCGTGCCGAGCGGATCCACCACCGTGCCGTCCGGCAGCGCGTAAAGCGCGTTCATCGTGAAGTCGCGGCGCGCCGCGTCCTCGCGGATGTCGTCGGAATAGGCGACCACGGCGTGGCGCCCGAAGGTCTCGACATCGCGGCGGAAGGTGGTGATCTCGTAGCCCTCGCCCTCCGACACCACGGTGACGGTGCCATGGTCGATCCCCGTCGGCACGGCCTTGAGGCCCGCCGCGGCGGCGAGTTCGATCACCCGTTCCGGGCGCGCCTCGGTCGTCACGTCGATGTCGGTGACCGGCGCGCCCAGAAGCGCGTTGCGCACGCAGCCCCCCACGAAGAGCGCCCGGTGCCCGCCCCGGGTGAGCATGGCGCAGACGGCCTGCGTGCCCGGCCGCGCGATCCATGCGCCCTCGATCCGCGCGCTCATGGGGTGAGCCGATCCGAAAGGTTGCGAAGAATGCGGGCGGTGGCGCCCCAGATGTAATAGGGCCCCCACGGCACGGTGAGATAGTTCCGCCACTGTCCCCGCCAGCGCCTGGCCTGCATGGTATAGTTGCCAGGATCCGCGAGGTGCGACAGCGGCACGGCGAACACCTCTTCCACCTCGCCGGGCTCGGCCACGGGAGAGAAGGCCCGGCGGACCTGCGCGAGCACCGGGGTCACCGTGAACCCCGTCACCGTTTCGTGGCATGGCATCGTGCCGAGCACCTCGAGCCCGTCGCGCGGCAGGCCGATCTCCTCTTCCGCCTCGCGCAGCGCGGCGCTCACCGGATCGGCGTCGCCCTCGTCCTGCTTGCCGCCGGGAAAGGCGATCTGACCCGGGTGATGCTTGAGCGCCGAGGACCGCTTCGTCAGCCAGACTTCGCCCGCGCCGCCGATGGCCACGAGCACGCCCGCCGGGCGAAGCTTGCGGCCCCCGGCGGGCCGGTAGCCCGGGTTCAGATCGAAATCCGAGCTCGGATCACCCGGGCGCGAGAGCGCGGCGCGCAGGGCGTCGGCATCAATCGGACGTGTCATCGCCCGTCTCGGCCTCGAAACCCACGGTGGCCGGATCGAGGACATAATGCGCGCCGCAGAACTGGCAGTCGGCGGTCACAGTGCCCTCTTCGGTGGTCATCTTCTCGATATCGCGCGCCGAGTAGATCGAGAGGGCGCGGCGCACGCGATCCTCCGAACAGGTGCAGCCGAAGCGCACCGGCTGCGTCTCGAAGACGCGCGGCGTCTCCTCGTGGAACAGGCGCACCAGGAGGTCCGTGGGCGGCAGTGCCGGGCCGATCAGCTCCATGTCCTCCACCGTGTCGAGAAGAAGGTTCACGCGGTTCCAGTTCTCCTCGTCCTCGCCGTGCACGATGTCCCGCGCCTCGAGAAGCCCGCCCTCGCCCGAGCCGCCCTCGCTGCCCGCGGTGGCGGAGACCCGGGGCATGTGCTGAAGCATGATGCCGCCCGCTCGCCAACGCTCCGCCATGCCGGGCTCGGTCGACCGGCCGAAGCTCAGCGCGAAGCGGGTTGGAAGCTGTTCGGACTGGGCAAAGTAGGTTTCCGCGCAGGCGCACAGGGAGTTCCCGGAAATCGGCGTGATTCCCTGGTAGGGCGCCATGCCCTCGCCCTGGTCGATGAGAATGGCGAAGTAGCCGTCGCCCAGCTGGTCGAATGCGTCGCCGTCGGTCAGCCGCTCGCGGTCGAACTTCGCGTAGGCGCGGATCATCGCCGGTTCGCCTTCTTCCGAGGGCGCGTAGAAATCCGTCGCGATCATCCGCACGGCCCCCTTGGACTGCACCTGGAGCGACAGCTTCCAGCGCAGCTTGATCGACTGCCCGATCAGCGCCGTCAGCAAGGCCATTTCGGCGACCAGCGCCTCGACCTGGGGCGGGTAGTCGTGCTGCTTCAGGACACCCTCGAGCACCCCGTCGAGCCGGGCCACGCGGCCCCGCGTGTCGGATTTGTCGAGCTGGAACGGCAACACGGTGTCGTCCCAGGCGATCTTGCTACCTAGGGTCATTCAGTATCCTTGCGGCGTGGAGTTTCGCATACCGCCACGATATAGGCATGGCAAGAAATGCGCCAATAGGACGAAACCCGGCCATGATCCCTCGCTATGGCTCTCCTCCCGCGCGCGATCGCCGCCACGTCCTGCGTCCGGGGGTTTATGCCCTGCTGCCGAAAAAGGGCCAGGTTCTGGTCACCCGTCAGGCCTGGCCCGAGCCCGAGCTTCAGCTGCCCGGTGGCGGGATCGACCCGGGCGAATCGCCTCTCGTCGCGCTGCACCGCGAGGTGTGGGAAGAGACGGGCTGGATCATCTCCACGCCGCGCCGCCTGGGCGCATTTCGCCGCTTCGCCTACATGCCGGAATACGACCTCTGGGCCGAAAAGCTCTGCACGATCTACGTCGCCCGCCCGGTGCGCGCACTGGGCGCACCGCCCGAGCCCGGCCATACGGCGGTCTGGCTTCGGCGGAACGAGGCGTGGCGAAAGCTCGGGAATGCGGGCGACCGCCGCTTCGCCGCCCGCTTTCTGCGCTAGCCGTCAAGCTCGAGCAGCACCGCCGACACGTCGTCGGCCACGTCCACGCCGTCGGGCATGGCCCGCAAGAGCCGCTCGTAAAGCGCGTCGAGAAACGCGGACCCTCGCGCGCCCGAACCCGCCACCTCGGTCGCGAGGGCGATCAGACCGTCGTCGCCGAGCATGCCCCCGCCCGCCAGCCGGCATTCCGTCACGCCGTCGGAGCAGACCAGCAGGCGGTCCTCGCGGCCGAGCCGCGCCTCCACCCGCTCGAAACGGGCCTCGCCGACGAGACCCACGGGCAGACCGCCCGCGCCCAGCATCTCGCAAGTGCCGGACGCGCGCAGGATCAGCGGATGCGGGTGCCCGGCCTGCACGAGCCTGACCGCCCCGTCCCGCGTGTCGACCGTGGCGTAAAGCATCGTGAAATACTGTTCGATACCGGCCTCGGCGAGAAGACGGTCGTTCAGGGCCGACGCGACCTCCTCCGGCGGGCGCAGGACGAAGGAGGAACCGGGACCCCGTTCCATGGCAAGGTTCTGGTCGGGAAAATTCGCGCTGAGGTAGCCCGCGACGCGCGCGGTCATCAGGGCGGAGGTTATGCCGTGGCCCGACACGTCGATCGCGTAAAGGCCCAAAAGCCCCTGGCCGGGGGTGAATGCGCCGACGAGGTCGCCCCCCACATGGCCGCATGGCCTGAGAAGCACGCTCACGGACGCGCGCCCGAAGCGCTGGTCCCGCGCTGGTACGAGCGCCTGCTGGATGCGGCGCGCCTGGCGCAGATCCTCTTCGATGGCGTCGTGGGCGGACCGAAGCGCCGAGAGCGTCTCCGAGATGAGACGGTTCTTTTCCTCCAGCTCCCGCTGCATGGCGATCATCCGGTCGCCCGCGCTGATGCGCGCGCGCAATTCCTCCGGATCGACCGGCTTCGTCAGGAAGTCGTCCGCGCCCGCGTCGAGCCCCTCCGCCACCTCGCATTTTTCGCGCTTCGACGTGAGAAGGATGAAATAGTTCGACCCGTTGCCGAGCAGCGCGTGGAACGCCCGGCAAAAGGCCAGCCCCGACATGCCCGGCATCATCCAGTCGCTGAGCACGAGATCGGGCGGCTGCGTCTCGCAGAGCGCCAGCGCCTCCATGCCGCTGCCGGCCTCGCGAACGCGAAATCCCCAGCGTGAGAGCAACGCGCGGAGGATCCGCCGCTGAAAGCGGCTGTCGTCGACGATGAGCACGTCCCGGATCGCGCCGCCCGGCGCGTCGACCGCAACGGCGCTATCGGCCGATACCTGCATCGTTCTTGCCGCCCCGGTTCCCGCGTGTTCCGGCACCGTCTCCGAGATATGCTAAGAACCCGTGAATCCGCGCGGTGTCCCCTGCGGGCGATAACCGTCGCTTAACGCCGCGGTGGCACGGTTCGCCGATGGGGGTGCAGAACGGGGAACGCAGCATGAGCCAGACGCCCATCATCGACTGGACGCGGGTGGCCGAGCTTCGGGAGGAGGTCGGGCCGGAGGATTTCTACGAGGTGGTCGCGGTCTTCTTCGAGGAGACCGGCGCCGCCGTCGCCGCCCTTTCCGCCGCACCCGCCGGCGAGATCCGGATGCAGCTTCATTTCCTCAAGGGCAGCGCGCGCAACCTGGGCTTCGCGGAGATGGCGCGGCTTTGCGAGGCGGGCGAGCGCATGGCCGCTCGCGGAGAGGCCGTGCCGGTCGATCGCATCCTGGCCTGCTACGATGCCGCCCGCGCCACGTTCGGCGCGGAGGTCGGCGACAGGCTCGCGGCCTGAGCCCCGTCAGATCAGGAACTGCGCCAGGATCTCGTCATCGGTGATGTCCTGGTAGGCCAGACCGGCGGCATCGAGCTTGCCGAAAAGCGCCGGGAAATTCGCCGCGTCGGTCGTTTCGATCCCGATCAGCACGGAGCCGAAGTTCCGCGCCGACTTCTTGAGATACTCGAAGCGCGCGATGTCGTCCTCCGGCCCGAGATAGCCGAGGAACTCCTTCAGCGCGCCGGGACGCTGCGGCAGGCGAAGGATGAAGTATTTCTTGATGCCCGAATAGCGCTGCGCGCGTTCCTTGACCTCGGGCAAGCGCTCGAAGTCGAAGTTGCCGCCCGACGTCACGCAGACCACCCGCCGCCCCCGGATCACCTCAGCCAGGGCGGGCAGCACGTCCACCGAAAGCGCGCCCGCGGGTTCCAGCACGATCCCTTCGACGTTCAGCATCTCCAGAATGGTGGCACAGATCCGGTCCTCCGGCGCGGACAGAACGTCCGCCGGATCCACGTCCGACAGGCGCGCGAAGGTCCGCTCGCCCACCATCGCCACCGCCGCGCCGTCCACGAAGGTGTCCACCCGGTCGAGCTTCACCGGTTCACCCGCCTTGAGCGCCGCGAAAAGCGAGCGAGCGCCACGGGGTTCCACGAAACTCATCGGGACGGCGGGGCCGAACCAGCTGCGCACTCCGGCGGACAGCCCGCCGCCGCCCACAGCCAGCACGATCCGGTCCGGCGCGGCGCCGAGTTGCGCCTCGATCTCGACCGCGACGCTGGCCTGGCCCTCGATCACGTCCTCGTCGTCGAAAGGCGACAGGAACTGCGCGCCCGTCTCGGCGCAGTAGCGCTTGGCGGCCGACAGCGTGTCGTCGACGTAATCGCCCACCAGCCGGATCTCGACCGCCTCGCCCCCGAACATGCGGGTCTTCTGGATTTTCTGCTGCGGCGTCGTCACGGGCATGAAGATCACGCCGCGCGCCCCGAAATGGCGGCACATGTAGGCCACGCCCTGCGCGTGGTTGCCCGCGCTGGCGCAGGCGAAGAGACG
Organism: Rhodosalinus sp. K401; assembly: GCF_041365735.1. NCBI lineage: Bacteria > Pseudomonadati > Pseudomonadota > Alphaproteobacteria > Rhodobacterales > Paracoccaceae > Rhodosalinus > Rhodosalinus sp. K401. The sequence goes on from NZ_JBGFSI010000008.1 coordinate 49,892, forward strand.
TCCCTGCCCCAGCCGCTTGCGCATGGCGTTGAACGCGCCGCGCAGCTTGTAGGACCGCACGGGGCTGAGGTCCTCGCGTTTCAGCCAGATCTCGGCGCCGAAGCGCTCGGACAGGTGCGCGTTCAGCGTCAGCGGCGTCGGCTCGAAGACGTCGCGCATGGCGCGCTCGGCGGCGCTGGCCGCCTCGCGGAAATCGGACATGGCTCGCCTCCCTCGCCCGGTTGCTACCCGGCGCGCAGATACCAGAGCCAGAGCGCCACCGCCAGAAACGGCAGGCTGCGCCCGGCGAACAGGATGCGCAAGGCCCACCAGCCGGTCTTGGCGCCCAGCGCGTAGACGATTCGCGGCGCCGGCAGCATCCAGCACAGCAGCGTGGTCCCGATCACGCCCGAGGCGAGGACGACGTTCGTGCCCCCGAACCTGTCGAGAAAATCGAGCACCGGCATTCCCCAGAGCGTCAGCGCGAGCGGCGAATAGCTCAGCGCCGAGGGAAGGCCCAGCACGATCATCGCCGCCACGGTCAGGGCCACCGCATGACTGTTGCGCAGGCTCAGTTCCTCGGCCAGCGCGGCGACGATGACCTTCAGACCGGCAAGGCAGGACGAGAACGCCGCGAAAAAGAACAGCAGGAAGAACGCCGTCGCCAGGTAGACGCCCCCGGCCAGACCGTCGAAGACCCGCGGCAGCGTCGTGAAGGCGAGGTCGCTGCCAGTATCGGGCGCCAGCCCCTCGCTGAAGACGAAGGGAAAGATCATCCAGCCCGCCAGGAGCGCGACCCCCGTCTCGGTCGCCGTCACGATCAGCGCGGCCCGCGGGACATGGGTCTTGCGCGGGATGTAGCTGCCATAGGTCACGAGATAACCCTGCCCGATGGCGAGCGTGTAGAAGGCCTGGCCCGCCGCGAAGGCCCAGAGCTCGGGCCGCGCCAGGGCGGCCGGCTCCCACCGCAGAAGGAAATCCGCCGCCGGGCCCCAGCCCTCGGTGGTGGCGGCGAAGCCCACGAGGCCGGCGATCATGAGCGCCAGCACCGGCATCAGCAGCTTCGACAACGCCTCGATGGCGCGGACGCCGCGCAAGAGCACCAGGCCGCACAGCGCGGTGACGGCGAGAAAATACCAGACGGAGCCGTAACCGGCGGTGAAATCACGGAAAAGCGTGATCGCCTGCCGAAGCGCGTTGACGGCATAGCCCATCGTCCATCCCGTGATGACGAGGTAGTAGCTGGACACGACCACGGTCAGCGCGACCACGAACCAGCCATAGGGCCGCCCGAGCCGCGTCAGGCCGGCGAAGGTGGTCACCACGCTGCCGTGCTGCAGACGGCCCGCCGCGACCTCCAGCATCATGATCGGCACCGCGAGCCCGAAGAGCACCACCAGATAGGCGAGGATGAAGGCGCCGCCGCCGTTCTCGCCCACCATGTAGGGAAAGCGCCAGAGATTGCCCAGACCCACCGCCGCGGCGGCCATGGAGAAGACGAAGGCGGGTTCGGACGACCACTGCGCGCGCACCTCCGGGCGCAGGTGCTTGGCGGGCGGATCCACCTGAATGTCCTCCCCGTTCGCGCCTGGCTGCCGGTTATCGGTCAAACCCTTGCCCCCCTTCCGGAAACTCAATACCTAGCGGCGACTGCCGAAGATTTCGAAGGGTTCCCATAATGGACGCGCCGAAGAAAGTCGTGCTGGCCTATTCCGGCGGCCTCGACACCTCGATCATCCTCAAGTGGCTTCAAAGCGAATACCGCTGCGAGGTCGTGACCTTCACCGCCGACCTCGGCCAGGGCGAAGAGCTCGAGCCCGCGCGCCAGAAGGCGGAGATGATGGGGGCCTCGGCCGTCTACATCGAGGATCTGCGCGAGGAGTTCGTGCGCGACTTCGTCTTCCCGATGTTCCGGGCGAACGCCGTCTACGAGGGGCTCTACCTGCTCGGCACCTCCATCGCGCGGCCCCTGATCTCCAAGCGGCTGGTCGAGATCGCGGCCCGCGAGGGCGCCGACGCCGTGGCCCACGGCGCGACCGGCAAGGGCAACGACCAGGTGCGTTTCGAACTTTCGGCCTATGCGCTCGACCCCGACATCAAGGTCATCGCGCCATGGCGCGAATGGGACCTCACCTCGCGCACGAAGCTGATCGAATGGGCCGAGGCGCACCAGATCCCGATCGCCAGGGACAAGCGGGGCGAAGCGCCCTTCAGCGTGGACGCGAACCTTCTGCACACCTCCTCCGAGGGAAAGGTGCTGGAAGACCCGGCACAGGACGCACCCGACTACGTCTATCAGCGCACCGTGCATCCCGAGGACGCGCCGGACCGGCCGGAATACGTCGATATCGGCTTCGAGAAGGGCGATGCGGTCAGCGTGAACGGCGACTGGCTGTCGCCGGCCGCGCTGCTCACGCGGCTGAACGAGCTCGGCGGCAAGCACGGGATCGGCCGCCTCGACCTTGTGGAGGGGCGTTTCGTCGGCATGAAATCCCGCGGCATCTACGAGACGCCGGGCGGCACGCTCTTGCTGGAAGCGCACCGCGGGATCGAGCAGATCACGCTCGATCGCGGGGCGGCGCACCTGAAGGACGAGCTGATGCCGCGCTATGCGGAGCTCATCTACAACGGCTTCTGGTTCTCGCCCGAGCGCGAGATGCTTCAGGCCGCGATCGACAGAAGCCAGGAGCACGTGACCGGCACGGTGCGGCTCAAGCTCTACAAGGGGCTCGCGCGCACGGTCGGCCGCTGGTCGGACCATTCGCTTTATTCCGAGGCGCATGTCACCTTCGAGGACGATGCCGGCGCCTACGACCAGGCCGACGCGAAGGGCTTCATCCAGCTCAACGCGCTCCGGCTGAAGCTGCTGGCCTCGCGGCGCAAGCGCCTGGGATCCTGAGCTTCCACGCGCTCCGGCCCTGCGGGGCCGGCTGGGTCCGCGCGCGCCCGCAAGCCCGCACGACCCGCCGGCGGGGACCGCTCACGCCTGCGTGACACACGGTTTCGTGGCTTGCGCAAAGCCCGCACGCGGCCCAGCCTGCCCGCGCGAATTCTGGAAGGAAATCTGCGATGGGTCTTCTGAGAAGCCTCAAGCCCGCGCTTCTGGCGGTGCTGATCGTGGTGGGACTCACCGTGAACGCCAAAGAGGTTCACGCCGCCGAGACCGAGGTGCTGACCGTCGCCGGCGGCTGTTTCTGGTGCGTGGAAGCGGATTTCGAGAAGGTCCGCGGCGTGTCCGAGGTGGTCTCGGGCTATACCGGCGGGAAGGTCGAGAACCCCACCTACGAGCAGGTGGTGCGGGGCGGAACCGGCCATTACGAGGCAGTGCAGATCCGCTTCGACCCCGACGCGGTCAGCCGCGAGCAGCTTCTGCACCTCTTTTTCCGATCCATCGACCCGCTCGATGCCGGCGGACAGTTCTGCGACCGGGGCGAAAGCTACCGCTCAGCGATCTTCGTGGATGGCCCCGCCGAACGCCGCCTCGCGACGGACGCTAAGGATGCCGCCGCGACCGCCCTGGGCCAGGACATCGTGACGCCCATCCTCGAGGAAGGTCCCTTCTACCGGGCCGAGGACTATCACCAGGACTACTACAAGAGCGACGACCGCATCGCCTTCACCAGCGTCGGGATCGGCGTGCCGAAAAGGGTGGCCTACAACCGCTACCGGGATCGCTGCGGGCGCGACGCGCGGGTGCGCGAGCTCTGGGGAGAGGCCGCGCCCTTCGCCGGCGGCTAGGGCGCGCCGCGGGCGGCCTGCACCTCTGCAAGATCAGGGATCACGTCCGCCGTGCCGCGCCGCGCGACCATGAGCGCGGCGGCGCTCTGGGCCATCCCGATGGCCTGCGCCATGGGAAGGCCCCGGTCCAGACCCGCGAGCAGGTAACCGGCGAAGGTGTCGCCCGCGCCGGTAGCGTCCACCGCCTGCACGGGATCGGCCGGGAACTCGCGTGCGCCTCCGGGGCCGTGCCATGTGCAGCCTTCCGCCCCGCGCGTCACCACCACATCCGCGACGCTCAGCGCACCCGGCGCCGCGCCGGTGGCCTCGCTCAGCTGGCGCGCCTCGACCGCGTTCAGGATCAGCAGGTCGGCGTGAGGCAGCGCCGCCCGCGCCGCGCCAGTTTCGAAGGGCGCGGCGACATAGGCCGTTCGCAGCCCGAGCCGCCGCGCCGCCGAAAGCCACCCGGCCTGGCCGTTGGTTTCGTTCTGCGTCACCGCCCAGTCGCCCGTGCGCGCGGCGGCAAGCGCGGCATCGCGCACGCTTTCCGGGATCGCGGCGTTCGCCCCCGGCCAGATCAGGATCGCATTCTCGCCGCCCAGCTCGACGGCGATGACGGCATGGCCGGTCACCTCGCCCACCTCGGCGATGTGGCGCGTGTCCACCCCGTATTCCAAGAGCCGCTCCGCCGCCCATCGCCCGTCCGGCCCGATCGCGCCCACATGGACAACCCGCGCGGCCGCGCGCGCCGCGGCGACCGAGATATTGGCGCCCTTGCCGCCCAGGCCACGATCGAGCGCGGTCGCGGCGACCGTCTCTCCGGGCCCCGGCAGACGCGACACGGCATAGGCGAAATCAGCGTTGATCGAGCCGAGGTTCCAGATCGTCATCGCATCCTGTCCTTCTTCCCGGCCCCGGCGGTGCTCGGAGACGTCCGCCCCGCCGCGCCCGCATGGCTTCGGCACGTTTTTCTACGGAAGATCCGCCGCGTCTTGCGGCAGCGAAGCAGGGCCGGGCCTTACGCGCAACGGTCAGCTCTTGTGGAACCGCCATGCCGCGCTGTCCCACTCGAGACCGAGCCGCGCCGCGCATTTGCGGAAGGCGCGATCCTGTGACGCGCGGTTGAAACGCCGCGACAGCCTGCGCAACGGCAGCGCGTGCACGTCGCCCAGCCCGTCCACAAGCACCACCTCGCGCCCGTCGCCACGGGTACCGAGCACGAAATTCTTGGCGTTCATGTCACTGGCCTGCACGCCGTAAAGCTCCATCCGCCGAGCGGTGTCGTTCAGCAGCTCGACGACTTCCTCGGTAAGGTCTCCGGTTCTGGAGAGTTGCAGGAGCGTCGGCCCCAGCCGCCCTTGCGGGTCGGCGACCCGTTGCGCGAGCGCGCCCCAGCCTTGGGTCGTCTGAACGAAGCCGTAATGCAGCGCGAAGGGCGGGCGCCCGAAATTCGCCTGCGCCGCCGAAAGCGTGCGCGCCTGCTCCTTCTGCTCGGCGATGGTGGAGCGGGTGAGGACCGACGAGAAAAACCGCGTGGTCAGCCCCCGCATCGTGCGCAGGCTGAGGTTGCGCGCATCGCGCGGGATGATCGTCTTGACCACGAGGTCGTCGTCCCGCGGGTGCAGGTACACCCGCCGCTCCGAGCCTTGCGCCGCGGGCGTCAGATGGCTGAGATCGAGGGGTGCAAAGGTCGTCAACATTGACTAAGCCCACCGAATATCGGCAACGGGTCACCTTCCGGATGCTGGGTGCGAACGATGGCTGAGGAGTGTAGCCTGACTGCAACCGCCAACACAACGCCGATGATGGCACAATATTCCGCGATCAAGGCGGAGAATCCGGACGCGCTCCTGTTCTACCGGATGGGCGATTTCTACGAGATGTTCTTCGACGACGCGATGGCGGCCGCGGGGGCGCTCGACATCGCGCTCACCAGGCGCGGCAAGCACGACGGCGAGGACATCCCGATGTGCGGCGTGCCCGTGCATTCCGCGGAGGGCTATCTTCTGACCCTGATCCGCAAGGGATTCCGCGTCGCGGTCTGCGAGCAGATGGAACGCCCCGAAGAGGCCCGCAAGCGCGGTTCCAAGGCCGTGGTCAGGCGCGAGGTGGTCCGCCTCGTCACCCCCGGCACGCTGACCGAGGACAGCCTTCTCGAGGCGCGGCGCCACAATTTCCTGGCCGCCTATGCCGAGACGCGGAACGAGGGCGCCCTCGCCTGGGTCGACATTTCCACCGGCGCCTTTCACGTCATGTCGATTCCGCGTGTCCGGCTCGGACCGGAACTGGCGCGGCTGGCGCCGTCGGAGGTCCTCGTCTCCGAGGTGCTGGAACGCGACTGCGCGAACGTGGTGGCCGATCATGGCGCGGCGCTCACGGCGCTGGGGCGCTCGGCCTTCGACAGCACCGCGGCCGAGGGGCGGATCGCCGCGCTGTTCCGGGTGGAGACGCTGGACGGTTTCGGGGCCTTCACCCGCGCCGAACTGTCCGCGATGGGGGCGATCGTCGAGTATCTCGAGCTCACGCAGAAGGGGAAACTGCCCCTTCTGCGGCCGCCGGCACGAGAGGCCTCCGGCGCCCTGATGCAGATCGACGCGGCGACCCGCCGCAACCTCGAACTCACCCGCGCGCTGCAGGGCGGGCGCGCCGGATCGCTGCTTGCCGCCATAGACCGCACCGTAACGGCGGGGGGCGCGCGGCTCCTGGAGCGGCGGCTTTCCGCACCCTCGCGCGATCTGTCTACGATCCACGCCCGTCAATCCGCCGTCGGCGCGCTTTTCGAGGATCAGACGCTCGCGGGCGAACTGCGCGCGCGGCTGCGCAAGGTGCCCGACATCGATCGCGCGCTGTCTCGTCTGGCGCTGGACCGCGCCGGGCCGCGCGACCTCGCCGCGATACGCGCCGCGCTGCAAGAGGCGGAGACGCTTCAGGTCCGCGCGTCGGCGCATGATCTGCCCGATCTTCTTGCCGGGGCCGTCGCGGCGCTGCGGGGCCATGAGGCGCTTTTCTCCCTGCTCGACGCCGCGCTGGTGGCCGAGCCTCCCCTGCTTGCGCGGGACGGGGGTTTCGTGGCCGAAGGGTTCGAGCCCGAACTCGACGACACCCGGCGGCTGCGCGACGAGGGGCGCGGCGTCATCGCCGGGCTTCAGGCGCAATACGCGGAACGCACGGGTATCGCCTCGCTCAAGATCAAGCACAACAGCGTGCTGGGCTATTTCGTGGAAACAACCGCCACCCACGCAGAGCGCATGATGGCCCCGCCCCTTTCGGAAACCTTCATCCACCGCCAGACGACGGCGAATCAGCTGCGTTTCGTCACGGTGGAACTTTCCGAGCTGGAGACGAAGATCCTGAACGCCGGGGCTCGCGCGCTCGAGATGGAGAAAGCGGTGTTCGCGCGCCTGCGCGACGCGATCCTCGACGAGGCCGTGGCCCTCGGAGAGGTGGCGCGCGCGCTCGCGGAACTCGATCTCGCCGCTGCGCTCGCCGATCTCGCTCGCGAGCAGGACTGGACCCGGCCCGAGGTAGATGCAAGCCGCGCCTTCGCGGTGGAAGGCGGACGCCACCCGGTGGTCGAGGCGGCGCTGCGCGCCGACGGAGCGCCCTTCATCGCCAACGACTGCGCGCTGTCCGCCGAGGGTGATACGGCGGCGATCCGGCTGCTGACCGGGCCGAACATGGCCGGAAAATCCACGTGGCTGCGGCAGAACGCGCTGATCGCCGTGCTGGCACAGATGGGCGCCTTCGTGCCCGCGCGGCACGCCCGCCTCGGCGTCGTGAGCCAGCTTTTCAGCCGCGTGGGGGCGTCGGACGATCTGGCGCGCGGGCGCTCCACCTTCATGGTGGAAATGGTCGAGACCGCGGCGATCCTGAACCAGGCCGACGACCGTGCGCTGGTCATCCTCGACGAGATCGGCCGCGGCACCGCCACCTATGACGGGCTTTCCATCGCATGGGCCACCCTCGAGCATCTGCACGAGGTGAACCGCTGCCGCGCGCTCTTCGCCACCCACTACCATGAGCTTACCGCGCTCGCCGCGCGCCTCGATGGCGTGGAGAACGCAACGGTGGCGGTGAAGGAATGGGAAGGCGAGGTCATCTTCCTGCACGAGGTGCGCCCCGGCGCGGCCGACCGGTCCTACGGCGTGCAGGTGGCCCAGCTTGCCGGCCTCCCGGCCTCGGTCGTGGCGCGCGCGCGCATGGTGCTGGAGACATTGGAGCGCGGCGATCGCGAGGGCGGCGCCCGCGCGGTCGACCTGGCCGAGGACCTTCCGTTGTTCGCAGCAGCGGCCACATTCGCGCCGGCCCCAGCGCAGCCTTCCGCGATCGAAACGCGCCTCGCCGAGATCCACCCCGACGAACTCAGCCCGCGCGAGGCTCTCGACCTGCTCTACGAATTGAAGGCCGAGATCGCCCGAGCGCCCTAGCCGGGGAGTCCCGTTCTCAGCCCGTGTTGGAGGACACGCCGACCTGCGCGGCGCGCAGCAGCCGGTCGTGCAGCAGGAAGCCGTCCGCCTGCACCTGGATGATCTCGCCCGCCGTGGTGCCCGGGACCGGCGCCTCGTACATCGCTTCGTGAAGCTGCGGATCGAAGCGGTCGCCCACCTGCGGCGTGATCGGCTCCACCCCGTGCTTGCGGAAAACATTCATCAGTTCGCGCAAGGTCAGCTCGACCCCCTCGACAAGGGCGACGGAGGCCGACTCCCCCTCGTCGCGTGCCGCGAGAAGCGCGCGCTGCAGGTTGTCGTAAACCGGCACGAGGTCGCGCGCGATGCGCGTGCCGCCGTAACGCTCTGCCTCGCGCCGATCCTTCTCGGATCGTTTCCGGGCATTCTCGGCATCGGCGAGCGCGCGCATGTAGCGGTCGCGCAATTCGTCGCGCTCGGCCCTCAAGGCGTCGAGTTCCAGCTCTTCGGCCGCGGGCTCCTCCGTTTCGAAGGCTCGCTCTTCGACCTCTGCCGCCTCGACGTCATCAAGGAAATTGTCCTCACGCTTGGAGTCTGCCATGTGTCACCTCTAGCTGCGGTCGGAGATCAGCCGCCCGACCAGGTGCGCCGTGTAATCCACGATCGGAACGATGCGCCCGTAGTTCAGGCGCGTCGGTCCGATCACACCCACGGCGCCCACGATCTTCCGGTCCGCGTTCATATATGGAGAGACGACCAGAGAGGAACCCGAAAGCGAAAAAAGTTTGTTCTCGGACCCTATGAATATCCGCACGCCCTCACCGTCCTCGGCAAGTTCCAGAAACTCCGCGATGTCGCGCTTGCGCTCCAGGTCGTCAAAGAGCACGCGGATCCGTTCCAGCTCTTCGTCCCCGCCGGCGCCACCAAGAAGATTGGCCCGGCCCCGAACGATGAGGCGCGCCCGCGTGTCCCCGTCCTCTGCCCAGACCGCCAGCCCGTCCTCGACCAGTTGCCGGGCCAGACCGTCGATCTCCTGCCGCCGGCGCTCAATCTCGGCGCCGATGACGGTGCGCAGTTCGGAAATCGTGCGCCCCTCGACCAGCGCGTTCAGGAAATTGCCGGCCTCGCGCATGGAAGACGGCGTCTGACCCGGCGGCGGGGTGAAGATGCGGTTTTCAACATGGCCATCGGCGAAAACGAGCACCACAAGCGCGCGGTCCGGGCCCAGGCTGACGAATTCGATGTGCCGGATCGGCGCCTCGTGTTTCGGTGTCAGAACGAGGCTCGCGCCCTGCGTGACGCCCGAAAGCGCGGCGCCCACGCGATCGAGCAGGCCGCTGGTGTCCGCGGTGTTGGAACCGAGCGTCACGTCGATCTTCTGCCGGTCCTCGTCGGTAAGGTCCCCAACCTCGAGCAGGCCGTCGACGAACATGCGCAACCCAAGCTGGGTGGGGACACGTCCCGCGCTGACATGGGGGCTGTCCAGAAGCCCGAGATATTCGAGATCCTGCATCACGTTGCGGATCGTCGCGGCGGACACCTTTTCCGACATCGCGCGGGTCAGCGTGCGGGAGCCCACGGGCTCCCCGCTGTCGAGATACCCTTCCACCACCCGCCGAAAGACCTCGCGCGAGCGGTCGTTCAGCTCTTCCAGAAGGCGTGTGGCGTCCTGCATTGCCGAAAAAGTCCCCTGCCCGGCCTGCCATTAAACTGCGCGGCTGCGAAAATTCAATCGGGCTTGCGCATCTCCGGCACGGCCCTGTATCCGGTGCGCGTATTCCAAGCTCAGGAGAAGTGATGCGCCCGTCTGGTAGAGACTTAAGCGATCTGCGCCCCGTTTCAATCGACACCGGGGTCACGAAGCACGCCGAGGGGTCGTGCATGATTCGCATGGGGGACACCCATGTTCTCTGCACCGCGACGCTGGAAGAGCGCGTGCCCCCCTTCCTGAAGGGCGCGGGCCTGGGCTGGGTCACCGCGGAATACGGGATGCTGCCGCGCGCCACCAACACGCGGATGCGCCGCGAGGCCACGGCCGGAAAACAGGGCGGGCGCACGGTCGAGATCCAGCGCCTGATCGGACGGTCGCTTCGCGCCGGGGTGGACCGGGTCGCGCTGGGAGAGCGCCAGATCACCGTCGATTGCGACGTGATCCAGGCCGATGGCGGAACGCGCTGTGCCGCGATCACGGGCGGCTGGGTCGCGCTGCGACTGGCGGTGAACAAGCTGATGAAGGCCGGCGACATCGTCTCCGACCCGCTGGGCGAACCTGTCGCGGCGGTGTCCTGCGGTCTTTACGCCGGCCAGGCCGTCCTCGACCTCGACTACGCCGAGGACAGCGAGGCCGGCGCGGACGGGAATTTCGTGATGACTGGCGACGGTCGCCTGATCGAGGTGCAGATGTCGGCCGAGGGCGCCACCTACACCCGCGCGCAGATGGAGACCCTGCTCGACCTCGCGGATGCGGGCGTGAAGCGGCTGGCCGAGGTGCAGAAAGCAGCGGTCGCGGCATGAGACGTTTCGCGGGCGATCAGCTTCTCGTGGCCACGCACAACGCGGGCAAGCTCGAAGAGATTGCGGCGCTGCTCGCCGATCACGGCGTCACGGTGACGGGCGCCGCCGCGCATGACCTGCCCGAACCCGAGGAGACCGAGACGAGTTTCGCGGGAAACGCCCGCATAAAGGCACATGCCGCGGCCCGGGCGACCGGGTTGCCTGCGCTGGCGGACGATTCCGGGCTGGAGATCGATGCGCTGGACGGGGCGCCCGGCGTGCATACCGCCGATTGGGCGGAGACGGGTGCAGGTCGCGATTTCATCCACGCGATGAGCAAGGCCCACGACGCGCTCGTCGAAACCGGCGCGCCACAACCCTGGACGGCGCGGTTTCGCTGCACGCTCGTCCTTGCCTGGCCGGACGGCCACGACGAGGTGTTCGACGGTGCGATCGAGGGGCGCATCACATGGCCGATGCGGGGCAGGCAGGGTCACGGCTACGACCCGATCTTCATACCTGACGGTCACGACATCACCTTCGCGGAGATGGATCGCTGGAAAAAGAACCGCATGAGCCATCGCGGGCGCGCGATGGAAAAGCTGCTCGCAGGCTGTTTTGGCTGAGGATTGGCGCGCCGGCGGGTTCGGCCTTTATGTCCACTGGCCTTTCTGCGCGGCCAAGTGCCCCTATTGCGATTTCAACAGCCACGTCTCGCGCGACATCGACCAGGGGCGCTGGCGGCGCGCCTACCTTGCAGAGATCGATCGCGTCGGGCGCCTGACCGCGGACAGGCGTCTTGATACCGTCTTCTTCGGCGGTGGCACGCCCAGCCTGATGGACCCCGATCTGGTGGCCGCGATCCTCGACCGGGTGCGAAGAACGTGGAAAACGGACGAAACGCTCGAGGTCACCCTGGAGGCCAACCCGACCTCCGTCGAAGCGGGCCGTTTCCGGGCCTACGGGGCGGCCGGCGTGACCCGGCTGTCGATGGGTGTGCAGGCCTTGAACGACGAGGACCTGGCGCGGCTCGGACGGCAGCATTCGGCGGCCGAGGCCCGCGCCGCCTTCGATGTCGCGCGAAGCGTTTTCGACCGCGTCAGCTTCGACCTGATCTACGCCCGCCAGCACCAGACGCTGGAGGGATGGCGCGCGGAGCTTTCCGAGGCCCTCGAGATGGCGGTGGACCATCTCTCGCTCTACCAACTCACGCTGGAGCCGGGCACAGCTTTCGCGGAGCGCGCGGCGCGGGGTGGATTGCGGGGGCTTCCGGACGAGCCGCTGGGCGCGGACATGTACGAGCTGACGCAGGAGATCTGCGCCGTCGCCGGGATGCACGGCTACGAGATTTCCAACCACGCGCGTCCCGGTGCGGAGTCGCGTCACAACCTGATCTATTGGCGCTACGGCGACTATGCCGGCATCGGGCCTGGAGCCCATGGCCGGCTGACCCTCGGCACGCGGCGCATCGGCACCGATACCGAACTTGCCCCGGACGCATGGCTGGACATGGCCGAGCGCGGGCATGGCTGGCGATCGACCGAGCCGCTTGCCGCCGCGGACGAGGCGGCCGAATGCCTGATGATGGGCCTGCGACTGCGCGAGGGCGTGTCCCTGTCGCGCCTCGCATCGCTCGATCCGAACGCGGTGCGCGAAGAGTCGATCGAAGAGCTTGCCGAACTCGGGCTGGTTGAGCGAGCGGATGATTGGCTTCGCGCGACCGATTCGGGCCGCCTTCTGTTGAACGGAGTTATCCGACAGTTATTGTCGGAATAGTGCCCTGTCGGGATTTCAGTTGCGACTCAATAGGTTACACAACGTATCAAGCTGCTCCAGCGAGTGATACCGGATCACAATGCGACCGCCATTGGTGCCCGGATCGTGCTCGATGGACACGCCCATCCCAAGCGCGGCATGAAGATCCCCTTCGAGCGCGCGGGTATCGGCGTCCTTCTCGCCGCCGCTTTGGCGCGGCGCGCGCGGTGAACGCGGCTCCTGCGCCGATTTCTTCACCAGCTTCTCGGTTTCCCGAACCGAAAGGCCCTTGGCGGCCACCTGCCGGGCAATCTCTACCGGCATGTCGGTTGCGACCAGCGCCCGGGCATGGCCGGCCGACAAACTGCCCTCGCGCACCATCCCCTGCACTTCATCGGGAAGATTGAGAAGCCGCAGCAGGTTCGCGATGTGGCTGCGGCTCTTGCCCAGCGCTTGCGCCAGCTTTTCCTGGGTGTGACCGAAGCGATCCATGAGTTGACGATAGCCGGCGGCCTCTTCCAGGGGATTGAGGTCGGCGCGCTGGATGTTCTCGACGATGGCGACTTCCAGCACCTCGGTATCATCGAAGTCGCGCACGAGAACGGGGATCTCGTGAAGCTGGGCAAGTTGCGCCGCGCGCCAGCGCCGTTCGCCGGCGACGATCTGGAAAGCGCCGGGATCCCGCGGGTCCGGGCGAACGATGAGGGGCTGAAGGATCCCGCGAGCGCGGACGGACTCCGCCAGTTCCTGCAAATCGGCTTCGGCGAAATGCCGACGCGGCTGATCCGGATTGGGCGCGACCTGCTCTATGGGCACGAGGGTGTCGGGACGCCGCGGTGCCGCCTCGCCAGAGGCGTCACGCGCCGGCTCCACATCCGCCATCAGCGCCGACAGCCCGCGCCCGAGACCGCGTGCCTTGCCCTTCTTTTCCGACATGCTTCAGTCTCCGGATCAGGCTGCCACTCGGGCATGATTGCGCAAAAGCTCCGCAGCGAGAGCGCGATACGCCTCGGCACCCTTGGAGGCGGGATCGTATTGCAGCACGGGCATCGCGTAGGACGGCGCCTCGCTCAGCCGGACATTGCGTGGGATCACGGTCTGGAAGACGAGCTCCCCAAGCGTTTCGCGCGCGTCGGCTTCCACCTGCTGCGAAAGATTGTTCCGCACGTCGTACATGGTCAGCACGACGCCCTCGATCCGGAGGCCGGTATTCGCGGTCGACCGAACCTCGCGGATCGTCAACATGAGTTGCGACAGACCCTCGAGCGCGAAAAACTCGCTTTGCAGCGGGACGAGCACCGAATCCGCCGCCACCATCGCATTGACGGTCAGAAGGTTCAGCGACGGCGGACAATCGATCAGGATATAGTCCCAACCATACTCTGCCATGCCGGACTGTCTGAGCGCCTTTTTCAGAAGGAAGCTGCGCCGTTCCGTGGTCAGAAGCTCCATGTCCGCGGAACTCAGATCGACGTTGGCGGGGATCAGCGCAAGCCCGTCGGGACCGCATTGGCGTATCACGTTCGCCAGGGCCACGTCTTCGAGCAGGAGATCGTATGTCGTGTAGTCGCGGCGCCCTGGTTCAACACCCAGCCCGGTGGAGGCGTTGCCTTGCGGGTCCAGATCCACGATGAGGACACGCTTTCCCTCTGCCGCAAGAGCCGCCCCGAGGTTGATCGTGGTCGTCGTCTTTCCCACACCACCCTTCTGGTTGGCTATGGCGATGATTTTCGGAACACGGGCACGGGGCGAATCAGGCACGCGCAATCTCTCCAATCGACAGGATGACGGCGGACGGGTCGGTGACACTTGGTATCGTGTCCGCCTCGAAAGTCCAAGTCCGACGGGCGTTTTCCACCTCTTCCCGCCATTTCGCACCCTTCGGCAGAAGCGCGCGGCCCCCCGGCGCAAGATGACGCATGACCAGGCCGAGCAAGCGCTCCAGTGGCGCAAGCGCGCGGGCCGATACGATATCGGCAGCTTGTGGAGACACGGTTTCGATGCGCTCAGCGATGATGTCGGCGTTCACGTCCGTCTCTCGGATGGCCGTCGCAAGAAATGCGGCCTTTCGCGTGTCACTCTCGATGAGAACGACACGCAAATCCGGGCGAAGCTCTCGCGCGAGGATTGCGATCACCATGCCGGGAAAGCCGCCTCCACTTCCCAGATCGACCCACCGCCTGGCCGGCGGCGCGAGGTGCCAAAGCTGTGCCGAATCGGCGATGTGACGCTCCTGCAAATCCGCGACTGCGGCCCGCGAAACCAGGTTGATGCGCGGCGACCATTTCTCGACGAGCCCGCGGAAATGGTCCAGGCGCGCTCCTGTTTCACGTGAAACATCCAGCGGCAAAGTGGGGGCCGCATTACCCAGCCGCGCGCGCATGCTCACGCTCCGCTTGCCGCAGCTTTACCAACAGCAGCGCGAGAGCCGCGGGCGTCATACCATCTATCCTGGATGCCTGGGCCAGATTGGTCGGGCGCGCCTCTTGCAGCTTCGCTTTCAACTCGTTCGAAAGCCCGGCGATTTCGGCATATTCGAACCCGCTGGGTATTGACAGCGCCTCATCCCGACGCATCGCTTCCACATCGCGCCGCTGCCGGTCGATGTAATTCGCATAAAGCGCATCTCTCTCGATCTGACGGCGAGTTCCGACATCCACTTCGCTAAGCGCCGGCTCGAACGCCTCCAACGTCTCGACGGTCACCCCGGGCACGGAGAGCGCCGAGAACCCATCCCTCCGCGGCCCATCCGGGTTCACGTCAACGCCTGCTCCGGCCAACTGCCGCGGCGTGACGGACATCGCGCCAAGACGCCGCCGAGCGCTTTCAAGCTCGCCCATACGCGCCTCGAAAACCCGTTGCCGTGCTTCGGAAACACAGCCGAGCTCGATCCCCTTGGGTGTCAGGCGCTGGTCCGCATTATCGGCCCGCAGCGCGAGCCGGAATTCCGCGCGCGACGTGAACATGCGATAGGGCTCGCTGACGCCCCGTGTCACCAGGTCATCGACCATAACGCCGATGTAGCTGTCAGAGCGGCCGAAATATACCGGCGCGCCACACTGCGCATGGCGCGCCGCATTGAGGCCAGCAACCAAACCCTGGGCCGCCGCTTCCTCATACCCGGTCGTGCCGTTTATCTGGCCCGCCAGATAGAGCCCCGGAACCGCTTTCGCCGCCAACGTCGCGTCCAGCGCACGCGGGTCCACGTAGTCATATTCGATTGCATAACCCGGTTGCAGGATCACCGCGTTTTCCAGCCCGACGATCGACCGGACATAGGACTCCTGCACTTCTTCTGGCAGCGACGTCGAAATGCCGTTCGGATAAACCGTCGAGACATCAAGCCCCTCGGGCTCAAGGAAGATCTGATGCGAGTCCTTGTCTGCGAACCGAACCACCTTGTCCTCGATCGACGGGCAGTAGCGCGGACCCACCCCGTCGATACGACCGCCATACATTGCAGAGCGATCCAGATTCGCCCGGATCACCTCGTGAGTCCTTGGATTCGTGTGCGTGATCCCGCACGCGACCTGTTTCGCGAATGGCGCGCGGTTCAGGAACGAAAACATGACGGGCTCGTCATCCCCGGGCTGCTTCTGCACGCGGGACCAATCAATCGTGCGGCCATCCAGACGCGGGGGCGTGCCCGTCTTCAGCCGCCCGAGCGGCAAACCGAAGGACTCGATACGCTCCGCGAGTGGTACCGAGGGTCTGTCGCCCATGCGCCCACCCGGCCGGCTGACATCCCCGATATGGATCACGCCGCGCAGGAACGTGCCCGTTGTCAGGACAACGGACGGCGCCGACAGTTCCGCGCCGTCGTGGAGGCGGACACCACGAACGGTGTCGCGCTCAATCACGAAATCGGTGACCTCTCCCTCGATCACCGAAAGGTTGGCGCAGCCGCCGATTTCCGCGGTCATCCATCTCTTGTAGAGGCCGCGATCGCTCTGGGCACGGGGGCCCTGAACCGCCGGGCCCTTCCGGCGGTTCAAAAGGCGGAACTGAATACCGGACCGGTCCGCCACGCGGCCCATGATCCCATCCATCGCATCGATCTCGCGCACGAGATGGCCCTTGCCAAGACCCCCGATCGCCGGGTTGCACGACATCACGCCCAGCCCGTCCCGCGTGAGCGTGACCAGCGCCGTGCGAGCGCCCATTCGGGCTGCCGCATGTGCGGCTTCGCAACCCGCATGGCCCCCGCCGATCACGATGACGTCGAAGTCCTGTTTCACGTGAAACACTCCTACTTCCCGAGACAGAAGCTGGCAAATATCTCGTCCAGCAAATCCTCTACATCGATCCGTCCCACCAGCGCTTCAAGGGTTCGAATCGAGGCCCTTGTTTCCTCCGCACCGACATCATACGCCTCCGGACCACGCGTCACCAACGCCACCGCCGCTTCGAGCGACTGTTCCGCACCGATCATCGCGACGCGATGGCGCTCTCGCGTGGCCAGCCCCGACCGGTTCACCCTGGCCCCGAGCACATCAGCGACCCGGCGCAACAGGTCCTCTACGCCCGCACCCGTAAGACCGGACACCCCGCCCACCGCGCCGCTCAGATCGGCCTTCGCGGTCAAAACGATATCCTCTGATTGCGGTGCGATCCCTTCCACGTCTTCCTTCGCGCTGACAAGGAAAACCCGCAAATCCGCTGCCGATGCACGGTCGCGGGCCCGGCTGATTCCGATCTCCTCAACGGCATCGCGCGCTTCGCGGATACCGGCCGTATCCAAAAACGTGACGGGCAGGCCATGAACGTCCATCCTGACCTCGATGACATCCCGCGTCGTTCCGGCGATATCCGACGTGATCGCGGCCTCCCTTCCAGCCAGGCGATTGAGGAGCGTGGATTTCCCAACATTCGGCGCACCGACGATCGCGACCTCGAACCCCTCCCGGACGCGCTCCGCTGCACCCATGCCACACAACTCGGTGCTAAGCCCATCCCGGACACGGCCCAGAAGCTCCAGCACTTCCACTGACACATCTTCCGGAACCTCCTCGTCAGCGAAGTCGATCACCGCCTCCAGAAGTGCCGCCGCCCGCACCAGATCCACCCTCCAGGACGCGACGCGCGCGCCAAGCGCTCCGCTCAATGCGCGCTGCGCTTGCCGCCGCTGCACCTCGGTTTCGGCTTCGATCAGATCGGCCAAGGCCTCGACCTGCGTCAGGTCGAGGCGCCCGGTTTCCATCGCGCGCCGGGTGAATTCGCCCGGTTCAGCACTCCGGCATCCGGGCAAGTCTCCAAGACAGGTCAGCACGCGTCTGACGACCGCGATACTGCCATGGCAGTGGAATTCCACGACATCTTCACCGGTGAAACTCTGACCTGCCTGAAACCGAAGCACCAGGGCCTCGTCCAGAACGTCGCCCTTGGCGTCCCGCAGCCTGCGCAGCCCGGCAAGCCGGGGCGGAGGGAGCGCCCCCGCAAGCGTCTCCGCAGCCGCATGGGCGTCAGGGCCCGATATGCGGATGACCGACACACCGGCCTTTCCCGGGGCCGTCGCGACCGCGAAAATCGTCTCTTCCGACACGGCCTCAGGTGTTCATGGAGTCGAAGAACTCCGCGTTCGTCTTGGTCTGCTTGAGTTTCGACAGCAGGAACTCCACCGCATCGGTGGTACCCATGGGGTTGAGGATCCGCCGCAGGACGAACGTCTTCTGCATGTCTCCCTTGTCCACGAGAAGCTCTTCCTTCCGCGTGCCGGACTTCAGGATGTCGATGGCGGGGAAGACGCGCTTGTCGGCGATCTTGCGATCCAGCACGAGCTCCGAGTTGCCGGTTCCCTTGAACTCCTCGAAGATCACTTCGTCCATCCGCGAGCCCGTGTCGATGAGCGCGGTCGCGATGATCGTCAGCGACCCGCCTTCCTCGATATTGCGCGCAGCGCCGAAGAATCGCTTGGGCCGTTGCAGCGCGTTGGCATCGACGCCCCCGGTCAGCACCTTTCCCGAGGACGGCACGACGGTATTGAAGGCTCTACCAAGTCTTGTGATAGAGTCCAAAAGAATAACAACATCTCGTTTATGTTCGACCAGGCGCTTCGCTTTTTCGATCACCATCTCGCTGACGGCCACGTGCCGCGTGGCCGGTTCGTCGAAGGTCGAGGAGATCACTTCCCCTTTCACCGAACGCTGCATGTCGGTCACCTCTTCCGGGCGCTCGTCGATCAGAAGAACGATGAGATAGCACTCTGGGTGATTCTGCTCGATCGAATGAGCGATGTTCTGCAGGATCACCGTCTTGCCCGTCCGCGGCGGCGCGACGATCAGGCTTCGCTGGCCCTTTCCGATCGGCGCCACCAGATCGATGATACGGGCCGAACGATCCTTGATGGTCGGGTCCTCGATTTCCATCTTCAGCCGCTCGTCGGGATAAAGCGGCGTCAGGTTGTCGAAGGCGATCTTGTGGCGGGCCTTCGCCGGGTCCTCGAAGTTGATCTTGTTCACCGCCGTGAGCGCGAAATAGCGCTCGTCCCCATCGGGCGCCTTGATCACGCCCTCGATCGTGTCCCCGGTGCGCAGGCTGTATTGCCGGATCATGTCGGGCGACACGTAGATGTCGTCCGGGCCCGGGAGGTAGTTCGCCTCGGGGGACCGCAGGAAGCCGAACCCGTCCTGCAGCACCTCGACCACGCCATCGCCAGAGACTTCCCAGCCCTCGTCCGCGCGCTCGCGCAGGATCTGGAACATCATCTCGCCCTTGCGCATGGTCGAGGCGTTCTCGATCTCGAGCTCCTCCGCCATGGCAAGAAGATCCTTGGGGCTCTTGGCCTTTAGGTCGGCAAGATTGAGACGCTCTTCGGTCATGAAAACACCGTTCCGGATCGCCTGCGCGGCCGTGATCCGCTTTGTCTGGGGATGGAGGTATTCTGCCCGGGCGGGCAGTCGTCGTCAGTTAATCGCGTGCGTGCCGCGAGTCAATCGTACTCACCACTTCACGACGACCGACAGGACGATCACGATCATCAGAAGCGTCGGAACCTCGTTCATCAACCGGTAGCGCCGCCCGGACAGCGCGTTTTCACCGCCTTCGAAGTCCTTGCGCCGCAGACCGAGCCAATGATGGAACCAGGTCATCGCGATCACGGCGAGCCCTTTCGTCCAGACCCAGATCTCGGTCCAGTGCGCCCCCGCTTGCGGGGTGAAGAGAAGCATAAGCCCCACCACCCATGTGACGATCATGGACGGGTTCATGATCAATCTCAGAAGCTTGGATTCCATGATCTGAAGGGTCGGGTCCAGCGCATCCCCCGGCGTCGCGCGTTCCGCGTGGTAGACGTAGAGCCTCGGCAGGTAGAACAATCCGGCCATCCAGGCGATGACCGCCATGATGTGCAGAGACTTCGTCCAGGGATAGATCAGGGCCAGCCAGTCCGTCACAGTCCGTACCTTCTTTGCAAGTCGGGCGAGCCTTAATGAAATATATATAGAGAAGAAAGGTAGATGTTCTTGTAGGGGCCGCCTCTGGATGTGGATTACCGGGCCTTGCACGAAACTTTTCACAGCACCGAGTCGCTTGTGGACAGACATGTGGAAGCAGTGGGGCTGAAAGGGTTAAAATTGTAAAATCAACGCGGTACACGGACCCGACTTGCGGATGAAAGGTGAAGACATGCGGCACACGGAGCCGGAGGCCGAGCTTCTCCACACCTCCAAACTGTCCCTTGTCACAGCCGGACGACTGCGGGAGAACGCAAGTGGAGCAGGCGGGTGGTTCACATGGCATGAGGCTGCTTCGGCGAGGTCCCCGGCCACCCCCGTCACAATGCCGCGTTTTCACACGGAGTTGTGCACATGAGCGATGCGATTGTCCTCGCCTCGGGATCGGCCATCCGCGCGTCGATGCTGCGCCAAGCCGGTCTCGAGATCGAGACGGTTCCGGCCCGTCTCGACGAGAGCGCGGTGAAAGCATCGATGGAAGCCGACGGCACGCCGCCGCGCGACCTGGCCGACGCGCTAGCCGAGATGAAGGCGCGCAAGGTCAGCGACCGCATGCCGGGCAGGCTCGTTCTGGGCTGCGATCAGGTTCTGGCGCATGAAGGGTCGATGCTGTCCAAGCCCCGGTCGCTGGAGGAGGCGCGCGACCAAGTGCAACGTCTGCGCGGGACCTCGCATCGGCTTCTGTCGGCGGCCGTCGCGTGCCGGGACGGCCGCCCGCTCTGGCGGCATGTGGGCGAGGCGCGTCTGGTCATGCGGGAGTTTTCCGACCAGTATCTGGCGGACTACGTGGCGAGGAACTGGCCGGGTCTGGGGGAGAGTGTGGGCGGCTACAAGCTGGAGGAGGAGGGCGTGAGGCTCTTTTCCGCCATCGAGGGCGATCACTTCTCGATCCTCGGTCTGCCGCTCCTTCCTCTGCTGTCCTGGCTCACGGTGGCAGGGGAGATCGAAGGATGACAGAGGTCGCGAAGATACCTCTTGCAGGCGTGGTGGGTCACCCGGTGGCGCATTCCCGGTCCCCCCGGCTGCACGCTCACTGGCTGCGCGCCATGGGATTGCGCGGCCATTACATCCCGATGGACGTAGCGTCAGCCGATCTTGCCGAGGTGATCCGCACCTTGCCGAAGGCCGGCTTCGTCGGCGTGAACATCACCATTCCCCACAAGGAAAAGGTGCTCGATCTCGCGGATCTCGTGACGGATCGGGCCACTCTGATCGGCGCAGCGAACACCCTCATCTTCCGCAAGGACGGGCGCATTCACGCGGACAATACCGATGGGTACGGTTTCATCGAGAACCTGCGCCGGAACGCGCCGGGATGGGATGCAAGCGGTGGGCCTGTGGTCGTGCTGGGCGCAGGTGGCGCGGCGCGCGCGGTGGTTGCCTCGCTGCTCGATGCCGGCGCGCCCGAGATCATCCTGACGAACCGGACACGGGCCCGGGCCGAGACGATCAGGCAGGATTTCGGAACCCGCATCCGGGTCGAGGACTGGGTGCAGGCCGGCAACGTGATCGAGGAGGCTGCAACCGTGGTCAACACGACCTCCCTCGGGATGGAGGGCCAGCCAGAGCTTCGCGTGCCGCTCGACGGGTTGCGGCCGGACGCGGTGGTGACCGATCTGGTCTACACGCCGCTTCAGACGCGGCTTCTGAAAGTGGCCGCCGAGATGGGTTGCGTGACCGTCGATGGCCTCGGGATGCTGATCCACCAGGCGATTCCGGGATTCGAGCGCTGGTTCGGCGAACGCCCGGAGGTGACGGAAGCCACGCGCGAGGCCATCCTGAAATGACGTTCCGGCTGGGTCTGACGGGGTCCATCGGAATGGGCAAGTCCACCACGGCGGCAATGTTCGCCGACGAGGGGTGCGAGGTCTGGGACGCCGACGCCGCGGTGCATCATGCCTATGCCGCCGGCGGCGCCGCGGTCGATCCGATCGGGGCGCTGTTCCCCGAAGCGCTTGTGGGCGGCGAAGTGTCGCGCGACGCCCTCAAGCGGCGCATCGCGGAAGACCCGGACGCCCTCGCCCGCGTCGAGGCGATCGTGCACCCGATCGTGGCCGAGGATCGGCGCCGCGCCGCCCGGCAAACGCAGGCCGACATCATCGTCTTCGACATCCCGCTGCTGTTCGAAACCGGCGCGGATGCGATGATGGATGCCACCGTTTGCGTCACGGTCGATGAGGCGACCCAGCGCCGGCGCGTCCTGTCTCGACCGGGGATGACGGACGCGCAGTTCGAGGCGATCCTCTCCAAGCAGATGCCAAGCACGGAGAAGGAAGCGCGCGCCGATCATGTCGTGGTGACCGACACGCCCGAACACGCCCGTGCACAGGTGCGTGCGATCGTCGCGGAAATCAGGGAGAAGTTGGCAGATGCGTGAAATCGTTCTGGATACGGAAACGACCGGTTTCGACCCCGAGACGGGCGACCGCATCGTCGAGATCGGCGCGCTGGAGCTTTTCAATCACGTTCCCACTGGCCGAACCTTTCACCAGTACATCAACCCCGAGCGCCCGATGCCGCAGGACGCCTTTCAGGTCCATGGCCTGGGAGACGACTTTCTTCGGGACAAGCCCCTCTTCGCCGTGATCGCGCAGCCGTTCCTCGACTTCGTGGGCGGCGATGCCAAGCTCGTCATTCACAACGCGGCGTTCGACATGAAGTTCCTGAATGCCGAGCTGGGGCGGCTGGGCCATCCCGTGCTGCCATGGGAAAGGGCGATAGATACCCTGACGATCGCGCGGCAACGCTTTCCCGGATCGCCCGCCTCTCTCGACGCGCTCTGTCGCCGCTTCGGCGTCGACAACGGGGCCCGCACGCTTCACGGGGCCCTGCTCGATGCGGAAATCCTCGCCGAGGTCTACCTGGAGCTGATCGGCGGGCGCCAGCCGGATCTCGTCCTGGCACCGGTATCGAAGACACGGCGGGACGGACACGGCGAGGCGGGCCATCACAGGATGGAGCCGCGCCCGCGCCCCTTGCCCCCGCGCATCACCGAGGAGGAACGCGCGTCCCACGCCGCGCTCGTGGAGCGCCTGGGCGACACGGCCCTCTGGCCGCGCTGACGCGTCAGGCGTCCGCGCGGGGCGGCGCGCCGGCCTCGTCGGTCTGTTGCTTCTGCTCGGCCTGGAGCCGCACGAGCTCGTTGCGGTAAAGTTGCAGGAAGTCGATGTTCTCGAGGTTGAGTGGCGGGAAGCCCCCGTCGCGGCTGACATCGCTGACGATCCGGCGAAGATACGGAAAGAGCATCCGGGGACATTCGATCATCAGGTATGGGTGCAACTGCTCCCGCGCCACGTTCTCGACGTGGAAGACGCCGGCATAATCGATTTCCATGAGGAAGAGCGGATCGCCGGTTTCTTTCGAGGCCGACGTGATCGAGAGCTTGATGATCACTTCGTACTGGTTCTCGGCCTCGCGCTTGCGCGCATCCAGATTGACCTTCACTTGGATGTCCGGCTGGCCTTCGCTGCGCGCGCCCTTTTGCACGAGGATGTTCTCGAACGACATGTCGCGCACGTACTGCGCGAGCACGCTCATCTTGACGGGCTGCTGGCCTTGCTGCTGCGCGGACTGTTGATCCGCCTGCCCCGCGCCGCCCGCGCCGTTTTCGGTTTCGGCCATCACGTCACTCCAGACTGGGATTGGATCTCGCTTCGACGGCGCTCTTAGCAGCCGCGCCCGCCCGCCTCAATGCCGTATGGCGGCACGCACTCAATGATGGGTCCATCCGGACCGGGGGCGGTGCGTGGGATTCTTGGGTGGCGGCGCCTCTTCCCACTCCCCTTCGATCACGTCGTCGCGGGGATGCGGCGCGTGGGGCGGCGGGCCGCCCGGACCGGAGCGATGGATGACGATACGACGTATCGCGTGTCGGATGACCAGAGCGCGCATCTGCGGCACGAGGAGAAGGAAACCGACGGTGTCGGTGAAGAAACCGGGCGTCAGCAGCAAGGCGCCGGAAAAGAGAATCATCGCCCCGTGGGCCAGCGGCGCTGCGGGATCCTCCAGCCGCTCGAGGCTTCGTTGCAACTTCCGCAGGGCCTCGAGGCCCTGATTGCGCACCGCCGCCGCGCCGACGAGGGCGGTGACGACGACAATTGCCAGAGTGGGCCAGAGCCCGATCAGGCCGCCCACCTCGATGAAAAGGGCGATTTCGATCAACGGGATCGCCAGAAAGGCGAGAAAAAGCCACATGCGACGTCCCCCCGGTCAGTCGTGCGCGCGGTGGACTTGACCGCGCAAGTTCCCTACATAAGTGCGGTGAACGACATTTTCCAACCGTGCCCCAAGAGGACTAGATGAACTCTCCTCTCCTGCAGCTTCTGGTGCTGGCCGGCATCGCCGTATTCCTGATCCTGCGCCTGCGAAGCGTGCTGGGCACGCGTGAGGGGTTCGAGAAGCCCCCCGTCGCGGAACGCGGGGGGTCCGCCCCTCCCCGCCGCCCCGAATTCGAGGTGATCGACGGGGGCCCCGACGAGGATATCACCGACCACGTCCCCACCGACAGCGACGCGGCGGACGCCTTCGCCCGGATGAAGTCTGTGGACCCGACCTTCGGTGTGGCCGACTTCCTCCAGGGTGCGCGAGCGGCCTACGAGATGATCCTCATGGGCTTCGAGAAAGGCGACATGGACGCGCTCAAGCCGTTTCTCGCCGACGACGTCTACGAAAGCTTCGAAGAGGTGATCCGCGCCCGCGAGGAGCAGGGCCTTTCGGTCGAGGCGGAGTTCGTGGGTGTGCGCGATCTGTCGGTGGTGGACGCAAGCTTCCATTCCGAAAGCCGCCTGGCCGAGATCACGGTACGGTTCGTCGGCGAGCTTACCTCGGTCGTGCGCGACAAGGATGGCAACATCGTCGAAGGCAGCCCCACCGAAGTCCGCCGGCAGAAGGACATCTGGACCTTCGCACGCGTCATGGGCACCGACGATCCCAACTGGCAGCTTGTCGCCACGGGTGAGTGATGCGCGGCGCGCTGCGAGCGATCGCCGTGGCGATGCTCGCGGTGGCCGGCACTGACGCGCCGGCGGAGCGGTCCGTCTCGATCCTGTCCTTCGAGGAGTTGGATGGCTGGGCGGAGGACGATCACGCGGCCGCGCTCGCCGTGTTTCTCGAAACCTGCCCCGACCTAGACGCACGCGACTGGCAATCCCTCTGTGCGCTCGCCCAGAACCAGACGGACGCGCGCACTTTCTTCGAGCTGTTCTTCCGTCCGGTGCTGATCGAGGACGGCGCGCCGCCTCTCTTCACCGGGTATTTCGAGCCGGAACTGAACGGCTCGCGCCAGCGCACGCCGCGTTACCGTCACCCCGTCTACAGCGTCCCGCCCGAGCTCCCCGGCGGCCGGCCCTGGTTGTCCCGCCGGCAGATCCTGACATCCGGGCTGCTCGAGAATCGCGGATTGGAAATCGCCTGGGTCGACGACCCGGTGGAGCTTTTCTTTCTCCAGATCCAGGGGTCCGGCCGCATCAGGCTGGACGACGGGTCGGTCATCCGCGTCGGCTATGGCGGGGCGAACGGACATCCCTACCGCTCCGTCGGGCAGGAACTCGTGCGCCGTGGCGTCTACGCGCCGCACCAGGTCTCGGCGCAGGTGATCGGCGCCTGGGTGCGCCGGAACCCGGATGCCGGCCGGGAACTGCTATTTCACAACCCGTCCTACGTGTTTTTCCGCGAGGTGACCAATGTGCCCGCGGAGCGGGGGCCGCTGGGGGCCATGAACCGTTCCGTCACGGCGCTGCGGTCGATCGCGGTCGATCCAGCGCATGTGCCGCTCGGTGCGCCGGTCTGGGTCGAGAAAGACGGCGCCGACCCGATGCGCCGGCTGATGGTCGCGCAGGATACGGGGTCCGCGATCAAGGGCGCGCAACGGGCCGACATCTTCTTCGGGACCGGCCCACGCGCCGGCCGCCGCGCCGGCCGGTTGCGGGATCCGGGCCGGATGGTGGTGCTGATGCCCATCCAGCGTGCCTACGCGATGTTGCCGGAGTCGTTGCAGTGACCCGCGGGCGCCTGAGTTCCGAGGATCTCGCGCTGTGGCGGCAAGTCGCCCGAAGCGCCGAACGGCTGCATGCCGATCGCCCCCCGCGCGACGAGGGGGAGCGCGCGGATCGGGCGCCGTCACCGGCCCCCCGGCGGTCTGCGGGCCCCGCGGTGCCTGCGGGGTTCCGGATCGGCGGGGCTGCGCCGGCATCCGGCGGCGCCCGCGATCTGGCGCCGGATCTCTCGGCGCGGGTCGAAGCCGCGCCGCTTCGGATGGACCGGAAGACACATCAGAAAATGAAGCGCGGGCGGCTCGACCCGGAGGCGCGGATCGATCTTCATGGCATGACGCTGGACGAGGCGCACCCCGCGCTCGTCTCGTTCATCCTCGCAAGCCAGGCGGCGGGACGACGGCTGGTGCTCGTCATCACCGGAAAGGGCCGGCGCGCGGAGGATCACGGCCCGATCCCGCGGCGTCAGGGTGTGCTGCGCCATCAGCTTCCGCACTGGCTCTCGACGCCGCCTTTGTCGCAGGCCGTTTTGCAAGTGCGCGAGGCCCATCTGAAGCATGGCGGCGGCGGGGCCTACTATGTCTACCTTCGCCGGCGCTAGGCCGGTCGCGACAGAAGCGGCCGCGCCCGCGTCACGCCTATCGCCATCAGCGCGCTCGCGAAGACGAAATATACGGCGACCGCAAGGTACTGCGCTTCAAGCCCGACGCCGAGACCGATCAGCGCGCCCGTGACCCCCGGACCGATCGCGGTGCCCAACACCATGACCGCGGCGGCCATCGCCTTGATCGCACCAAGATGGCGCGTGCCGTAGAATTCGGCCCAGAAGGCGTTGGGAAGCGTCACGTTGGCGCCTGTCGTGACCCCGAGCAGAAAGATCCCGAAGAGCGCGGCCGACGGCGTGGTTGCCGTGGCGAAGATGACGAAGGCGCCCACCATCGGAAGCTGGAACCAGGGCATGAGGCGGCCGGTCCCCACCCGATCGAGCGCCCAGCCCGACACGAGCATCGAGGTGACGCCCGTGACCGTGTAGACGGGAAAGAGCGCCACGAGGCTGAGATGGGTCCAGCCCTTTATCTCGGCGAAGTGCACCTGCTGGAAGAAGAAGGCGGTGTTGAACGCGGCTGGCCCCAGAAGCGCAGGGACCATGAACCAGAAAAGCCAATGGCGAAGCCCTTCTCGGCGCGTCCAGTGACGGTCCAACATGCCCAAGGTCGCGCCGCCCTCCGCTGCGAAGGACTGCGGCGTGCGCTCTCGGACGAGAAGGATACGCAGAAGCGGGATACCGGCCAGCGCCATGACGGCGGCGAGCACCCACAGGACGCGCCAGTCCAGCACAGTGAGAAGCGCGACGAAGGTGATGGGCAGCAACGCCTCGCCGATGGCGGTGCCCAGGGTGGCGATGGAAAGCGCTCGCCCCCGCGCGGCGATGAACCAGCGAGACATCGCCACCATCGCGATATGGCTTGTCATGCCCTGGCCGGTGAAGCGGAGTGCCAGGATGACCAGGGGAAGCGCCCAGGCTCCCGGAACGGCGGCCATGGTCAGGCAGGCGATGGCCAGAAGACCCAGAATGGCCGTGCCGAGCGTCCGGGCCCGAAACCGGTCGGTAAGGGCGCCCGCCCACAGCATGGCAAGCGCGGAAGCCCCGGTGCCCAGCGTGTAGATCGCACCCCACGCCGCATGGCCGAGATCGAAGGCGGCGCGGATCTCGCCCGCGAAGACGGATATGAAATACGTCTGTCCGAAGCTCGACAGGAACGCCAGCAACGCCCCGGCCGAGAGCCAGCGCGCATTGAGCCTCAGGAAATCGCGGTTGTCCATTCCGGCTTCCTGCGCGCTCGGCACGCCGGGCGCAAGCGCCGCGCATTCCCCACATGCCGAGCCCCTCGTGCCACTGCCGATCAGACGCAAGGGCGGCGTTGCGTGAAACGTCGACCTTGCCGGTCCCGGTGCCGCCCGGGCCTCGTGCGTGCGCCGCACGTGCCGGGGCGACAGCTCTGCCCGCACATCCTCGGGGTCAGGTTCTATGCAACTTGCAAGCGCCGTGTTGACATGTCTGGCACAGGGCTAAACTGTCTCATCAGGATAAAACCATGGAGACAGCAATGACAGCCAGAACGATGACTGCGCTTCTCGCAGCCTGCCTCGCCACGCCGGTGGTCGCGCAGGAGTTCAGCGGCGACCCGGAAGCCGGGGAAAGCCTGTTCAACCGCTGCAAGGCCTGCCACATGATCGTGGACGATTCCGGCGAGCAGATCGTGCGGGGCGGGCCCGTCGGGCCGAACCTCTACGGCGTGATGGGGGGCCCCGCCGCCGAAGTAGAGGATTTCCGCTACGGCGACGGTATCCAGAAGGCCGCCGAGATGGGCCTCGAGTGGACCGAGGAAAACTTCGTGGCCTACGTCCAGGATCCGCAGGGTTTCCTGCGCGATTACACCGACGACAGCGGCGTGCGTTCCAAGATGGCGTTCCGTCTGAACACCGGCATGGAAGACGTCTACGCCTATCTCGTGAGCGTCAGCAGCGAGTAATCGACGCCTTCGGTTTGTTGCGAAGGGCGCCCTCGGGCGCCCTTCCCGTTTCCCCGCCTCACGCGCGTTTCCGGCTCAGTTTGCCAGCCCCTCCGCTGCGCCGGCGACGCCGAGCGCGGTCCCGATCAGCGAGAAGATCGTGGTGACGCGCGTCACGGGCGATTCCGTCGCGAGAACCGTATCTCCGGGATTGACCCGGAACCCGCGCGCGGCAAAGAGGCCGTCCGCGCTCGTCAGGTCGAAGCTGAAAACGACCTGCTCGTGGGTCGGCCCCGCATGGGCGGGTGAAACCTGCCAGCGCTCGTAATCGCGCAGGATAAGGACGCCCTTGGGGTCGGCACGCGCGTCGGAAATCCCGCCCATCAGGGTCACCGCCTCGAGGGCGCTCACCTCGTCCTTGGGGAAATAGATGATGTTCTCGGTGCCCGCGGCGCCGAGCGCGGTAAAGCTGCGCCGGTCTTCTTCCACGACGACCTTGTCGCCGCCGCGCAGGGTCGCGTTCCGGCTCGCCTCGGCGAAGAGCTGGTCGGCGCGGATTTCGTAGGTGTTGCCGCCCCGGATGAGGCGCACGAGAGGATTGCGCAGATCGGAACTTATGCCGCCGCCCTCTGCGATCGCGCTGAGGATGGTGTAATCGCGGCCCGGAAGCGGGATCCTGCCCGGCGTCGCCACGCCGCTCACCAGGTCGATGGAGTTGGAAGAGCCCTGCTCCACGGAAAGCTGGACCTGCGCCGAGGGCACGATGCGCTCCATCTCGGTCTGGATGCGTTCACGCGCCTCGTTCGGGGTAAGTCCGTTGATCACCACATCGTCCACGTAGGGAACGAAGATCGTTCCGTCGGGCGCGACCTCTATCCCGTTCAGATCGATACGCTTTTCGTCGGCGCCCGTCAGAAGCGACACGTCCTGGCTGTCCCAGATCACGAGGGTGACGCGGTCCCCGGCGCGGATGATCGTGGAGGAAGGCGCGCCGGATGCCTGAGGCCAGTGATAGCCGCCGCGCCACCCCGTTGTCGGCCAACGGTTGAGTGCCTCGGCATTGGCGCGGCTGACCGCCACGACCTGAAAGCTGGGGCTCCCGGAAACGCGTTCGCGGGTGACCTCGGATTGCAGCGCGGCACCGCGGGGAAGGCTGCACGCCGAGAGCCCGAAAGATACCAGGATTGCGATGGAAATGCGCGGGAACGATTTCACAAGCCGATCTCCTGGCCCCTGACCAACGCTCGACATGATCATTGGCGGGCCGTAATACGGTAAGGCTAAGACATGCAGCGCAAAAGATGCCATTGTTCCACGAGAAGCTTGCGCCGAGATTGTTGCAACTCCGCAACCCGACATGGCGCTATCGGGGATACCCGCTGAAACGCACGGTCGATGTTCTCGGGTCACTCACGCTTGCGGTGGTTCTCTCCCCGCTCATCCTTGTCGTGGCCCTGCTTGTCTGGTGGCGAGATGGCGGGCCCGTCCTTTACAGATCGGAACGGATGCGAGCACCGGAACGGCCGTTCCTGCTCTGGAAGTTCCGCACGATGCGGCCGGTACCCGACGACAGCGGCGTTTCCGGGGGCCACAAGGTCTTCCGCATAACGCCCACGGGCAGACTGCTTCGGCGCATGAGGCTCGACGAACTGCCGCAGTTGTGGAACGTGTTCCGTGGCGACATGAGTTTCGTGGGCCCGCGCCCCCCGCTTCGCCTTTACGTGGAGAGTTTTCCCGAGCTTTACGCCGAGGTGCTTCAGGTGAAGCCGGGGATCACGGGTCTGGCGACACTCGTCTTTCTTCCGACCGAGGAACGGCTCTTGCAGGCGTGCGAGAGCCCGGCGGAAACGGATGCCGTTTACGGGCGGCGCTGTGTCCCGAGAAAGGCGCGTCTCGATCGTCTCTACGCGGAACACCAAGGATTGTGTTACGATTTCTGGCTGATGTTCGCGACGATTCGCCGGTCACTTCCGCCAAGCCCCGGACGGAGGCGACCGCCCACGAAGCGGGCGTCCACTGGCTGAATGCCGCCGCCGAGGCGCAGGAATATTGGAGTTCCGCATGTGCCGGAGATATATTTAAACTTTGTTTACGAGTATTTGTTTCACTTTCAGCGCATGACCGGATGATATGGTCGCCACATAGTGGTTTTCGGGTAGTGCATTGAAATAATTAGTCTTGAGGGTCAGTTCATGCTCTACCTGATGGTCTCGTCGCTGAGTCGATCGCAAAAAGGGCTGATTCTTCTCGCGCTCGATGCCTCATCTATTGTCGCTGCCTACTTTCTAGCTCTTGCTCTGGCGCACTCCGGGCTGCCGGAGGCGGCCAGGCCTCCGGCCGCACTGCCGGTGCTGGCGGTGATGGTCGCCCTTGGCGTCGCGCTCTCGCTGCATCTGGGTCTGCACAGGGTGAAGCTCAACGCCTACGAGTTGCAGCGCGTCCTCGGTACGGCGGGCGTCGGCGCCGCGATGGGCATGACGGGCGTCGCGGTCAACGTGGTTTCCGGTGGGACGATGCCGGCATCGGTCTTCGTGATATTCACGATGACGTTCGTGATCCTTTCAGGGTCGGCGCGGCTGCTGTTGCGAGAGATGACGCTCTGGATCTACCGGAGGGGGCAGCTGCGCAAGCGTGTGCTGATCTACGGCGCCGGCAAGACGGGCCAGCAGCTGGCCGCGGCGCTCGCCACGGACGACGCGCTGCTGCCGGTGGCGTTCCTCGACGACAATCCGACGCTGCAATCTCTGACCATCGCCGACCTGAAGGTGCACTCGCCGATCCGCCTCCCCGAACTCGTGCGGGAACGTCGGATCGACAGCGTGATCATCGCCATGCCCTCCGCTTCTCCGGCAACGCGGGCCCGCATCACGCGCCTGGTACGACGGCTTGGCTGCGAGGTGCATACGCTGCCATCCTTCGCGCAGCTCGTCCTCGGCCGCCCCGGAGGATCGAAGCTGACCGAGGCACAGCTTTACGGCCTTCTCGGCCGCGGCGGGATGGAGCCCAAGGTTCCCGGAATGGCGGAGGCCTACCGGGACCGCAGCATCCTCGTCACAGGCGCCGGCGGATCGATCGGGTCCGAGCTCTGCCGCCAGATCCTCTCCTACCGTCCACGTCGCCTCGTTCTTCTCGATCACGCCGAACTGCCGCTCTTCGACCTGGAGCGCGAGCTTTCGGAGCTGGACACGGACACCGAGATCTTGGCGGTGCTCGGATCGGTGTGCGTACGCGCGCTGGTGGATCGCGTGCTGTGCGAGACGGAAACCGATGTCGTACTGCATGCCGCGGCCTACAAGCATCTTGGCATGGTGGAAGAGAACGCGGTCGAAGGACTGCGCACGAATGTGCTGGGGACGAAGGTCGTCGCGGATGCCGCCCGCGACGCCGGGGTGGGCCGGTTCATACTGATCTCTTCGGACAAGGCCGTCCGGCCTGCCTCGGTGCTCGGCGCGTCCAAGCGTCTGGCCGAGATGATCGTGCAGGATCTCGCCACCCGCTCCACGACCACGCGGTTCTCCATGGTCCGCTTCGGCAATGTCATCGGCTCTTCCGGGTCGGTCATCCCGCTCTTCGAGGAGCAGATCGCCCGTGGAGGACCGGTGACGGTGACCCATCGCGACGTCACCCGCTACTTCATGACGGTGTCCGAGGCGGTGCACCTTGTCTTGCTGGCCGGCGCGCTCTCGCGTGGTGGCGATCTCTTCGCGCTCGACATGGGCGCACCGGTCTCGATCCTGCAGGTCGCGCGCCAGATGATAGAGGGCGCAGGCTACACCGTGCGCGATGCAGAGACCCCGCATGGCGACGTCGAGATAAGGTTCACCGGCCTGCGTCCCGGTGAAAAGATGCACGAAGAGTTGCTGACCGGGTCCGAGATGCTGACAACGCCGCATCCGAAGATATTGCGCACCCAGGAAGGCCACGTCTCCGAACTCGAGATGGCGAACGCGCTTCGTGACATCCGCGCCGCGGTAGAGGCGCAGGATGCAAAAGCAGCGCATGACGCCGCCATGCGCTGGGTGGGTGATCGCGGAGTACCGCCGCGCGGCACGGGGACGGCCGGGCTCGCCTCCTCTCTCGGGCCGTCAGCGTTGCCCGTGTCGCCTCACCGTTGAGCGTGGCAAGCCGGCGGGCGCCTCGAGGCCGCCTGGCGGTGTCGACCACGACATGGTCAACCCCGGTTTTCGGCGGATAGTGCGCGCGCGCCATCAAGATATCTGACAAACTGCATGAGTTCGGCGCGTGACATGTCGCGCATGCGAGTCACCCGATACGTAGCCATTGCTCGAGCCCGAGAGTTGCAGGCGAGCCCTAGGCCATCAGGCTCCGCCATGCCGTGCGCCCGAGTTTCGGAACACGCGAGGAGGACCTTGCCCGGCAAGACTGTCGCGAATTGCGCTTGTTAAGAAATGCGCAATCCGGCGCGTGCTACCGCGTTCCCCGGGGTGAGAAAGGTGGTGAGCATGGCGTCCGGCAGCAATGTCGCGCCAGTCATCGTCAAGCGTAAGAAGGTGGTGCGGTCCGATGGGCATCACGGCGGCGCGTGGAAGGTCGCCTATGCCGATTTCGTGACCGCCATGATGGCCTTCTTCATGCTGATGTGGCTGCTGAACGCGACGACAGAGAAGCAACGCAAGGGTCTTGCGGACTATTTCGATCCAACCATACCGATCGTGCGGCAATCGGGCGGCGGCAGCGGGCCCCTCGGCGGCGAGAGCGTTTTCGCGGAAGAGATCGTGCCGCGCATCGGCACGGGCGCGGCGTCGCGCGCACCGACCGAGGAGAACCGCGCCCGGGGCGATCGCGTGCCGGGAACGGCAGGCCCGAAGGAAAGCGGCGATGCGGCAGCCGAGGCAGAGGCGCTCGCGCGTCTGGACGCCGCATTGCGCGGAAACTCCGGCGAAAGCCATGCCGACGACCTGCTGCGCCAGCACGTGGTCACCCGAGTGACGGACGAGGGCCTCGTCGTGGAAATCTTCGCGCGGCCGGGCGCCCCGCTTTTCGAAGGGGATGCGGCGCCGACCCCACTGCTCGAGGCGTTGGCGGGCGTGATCGGACGCCTCTCGGGAATGGTGACGAATCAGGCCGCGGTCGAAGGTCACGTGCGCGCCAGCCCCATCGTGATGGCCCGGAATCCGGCCTGGGATCTTTCCGCCCGGCGGGCCGCCGCTCTGCGGACTTTGCTGGAGGAGGGGGGACTCTCGCCGGCGCGTGTCCGCCGGGTCACGGGCCACGCCGATCGCGCACCTGCCTTGCCGGAACAGCCGATGTCGGTGCGCAACGACAGGCTGGAAATCGTTTTCCTGCGCACAGGCCGTGTCAGATCCGGCGCTTTTTAGCCGTTAGCGGCGCCTTAAGGCGTTGGTCCTAGTTTTGGGGCGGGCAACGTCGTCGACGCAACAGAAGGGCCCCCGACATGACGATATCCTCGGCACTCAATTCAGGCGTTGCGGCGCTGGGCGCGAACGCGAGCCGCCTTGCCGGAATTTCCGACAACATCGCCAACGCCGGCACCTACGGCTACAAGCGTGTGCAGACCGACTTCCAGTCCATGGTGATCTCGACGACGGGTGGCGGGGGCTACGCCGCAGGCGGTGTTCGCTCGCTCAGCCAGCGACTCGTGGATCAGAACGGGGCGCTCGTGAACACCTCGAACCCGACCGATCTGGCCGTGCGGGGGCGCGGCTTCCTGCCCGTGGCCCGCGCCAACGAGGTGCAGGTGGGCAACGGGAATCCCCAGATGCTGCTCACGACCACCGGGTCCTTCCGGACTGATGCCGACGGTTACCTCGTCACCCAGGCGGGTCTTGCGCTCCTGGGCTGGCCGGCCCTGCCCGACGGCACCATGCCGGCCGTTCCGCGCGACACGGCCGACTCGCTGCGCCCCGTGCGTATCGACGCCAATGCCCTCTCGGGTCAGCCCACCACCCAGATGTCCCTTGGAATCAACCTGCCGGCGACCGCGACCGCAGCGGGCGCGACGGTGACGCCCGAAACGCTTTCGGTGGAGTATATCGACAATCTTGGCATTTCGGCCAATGTCGACATCACGTTCACCCCGACCGTGCCCGGCGCCGGGTATTCAAACGAGTGGCGCATGGTTCTGCGCGACTCTGCCTCCGGCGGCGCTGTCGTTGGCGACTATGTCCTCGCCTTCAACGACAGCCGGACCGCAGGTGGAACGCTGGCGGGCGTGACGACTTTCGCGGGTGGCGCTTACGATGCGGCCACGGGATCCGTGATCGTCGATGTCGATGGCGGACCCATAGAGATCAATATCGGCCAGCCCGGAAGCCGGGGCGGACTGACCCAGCTCTCCGACAAGTTCGCGCCGCTCTCGATTTCCAAGGATGGCTCGGCGGTGGGCAACATGACAGCGGTGGAGGTGGATGAGAACGGTTTCGTTCTCGCCGTGTTCGACACCGGGGTGACGCGGCGCATCTTCCAGATACCGCTCGTCGACATGCCGAACCCGAACGGCATGACCGGATTGGACCAGCAGACCTTCGTGCCCTCGCCGAAAAGCGGTCCGTTCTTCTTGTGGGATGCCGGCGACGGCCCCACCGGCAGCGTAGTCGCCTTCGCACAGGAGGAATCCGCGACCGACGTGGCCGGGGAACTGACCGACATGATCAAGACCCAGCGCGCATATTCCTCGAACGCCAAGGTGATTCAGACCGTCGACGAGATGCTTCAGGAAACCACCAACATCAAGCGCTGAGGCTGAACGCCCGCGCGGAAAGGACTTCGAATGAGCCTATCCGGCGCCCTCAACACTGCCCTGACCGGCCTTGGCGCGGCATCGCGTGCCGCCGGCGTGGTCTCGAACAACCTCGCCAACGCCCTGACCGAAGGCTACGGTCCTCGTGAAGTCGCGCTGTCGGCCCGGGCCGGGTCCGGTGGCGTCCGCATTGATGGTGTCATCCGCAACACGGACGATGCGCTGATCGGCGATCGCCGACAGGCTGCGGCCGCGCTCGGCGATGCCGGCGCGATGGCAAGGTTTCTTTCCGAGGTCGAGGCGGCGATTGGCCTACCAGGCGCGCCTGGGTCGCTTTCAAGCCGTCTCGCCGCCTTCGAGTCCGCGCTGGTCTACGCCTCTGCCCAGCCCGCCTCGAATGTCCGCCTTGATGGCGTTGCGGACTCGGCGCGGCGTCTTGCGGACGGCCTCGAAGCGGCGTCGGACAGGGTGCAGGACCTCCGGGGCCGTGCGGACGCGGCGATCGACCGGATGGTCGGCGAGCTTCGCCTCGGCCTCGACCAGGTCGCCGATCTGAACGGGCGGATCGCCACGGCGCGCGCGCGGGGCCAGGAAACGGCATCGCTTGTCGACCAGCGCCAGCAGGTACTCGACCGGATCGACGAGATCGTTCCGCTTCGCCAGATGCCGCGTCCCGGTGGCCAGATCGCGTTGGTCAGCACGGGCGGCGCCCTTCTTCTAGACGGTCGGCCTGCGCAGCTCGATTTCACCCCGACACGGGTGATCACGGCGGACATGCGTGTCGAGACCGGGTTGCTCGGGACGGCAACGCTGAACGGGCGCATGATCGACATGCGCGACGGGTCGCTCGCCGGCGGCGCCCTTTCGGGTGCAGCCGAGGTCCGCGACGAACTCGCCGTCAAGGCGCAGTCGGGTCTCGATGCGCTTGCCCTCGATCTTGTCGAGCGGTTCCAGAACCCGGCGGTCGATCTGACCCTTGCGCCCGGAGACGCGGGTCTTTTCACGGATGGTGGCCTTGCCTTCACAGTCGGGGCTGAGACGGGGCTTGCGGGCCGTATCGCCCTCAACCCGGACGCGGACCCGGCTCAGGGCGGCGAAAGCTGGCGGCTACGGGACGGTCTTTATGCCGCAACGCCCGGCCCGGTTGGCGACGGCACGCTGCTTGTCGCCATGACCTATGCCCTGGCAGAGCCGCGACCCGACGCCTCGGGTCATTTCGGGCCTGGCGCGCGTGCCGCCAAGGATATTGGGGCGGCATTGCTGTCCGACATCGGCATGCAGCGCCAAAACGCCGAGGCGCGGGAAAGTTTTGCCACGGCGCGCCTCTATGCCCTTACCGAGGCTGAACTCGCGCGCGGCGTAGATACCGACGCCGAATTGCAGCGGCTTCTTCTCGTGGAGCAGCTTTACAACGCGAACGCCCGCATGATCCGCGTGGTGGATGAAATGCTCGGGGCGCTGACAAGGCTATGACCATGACCGCACAATCCATTGGGGATCTGGCCCAGGCGTTCCTCCTGCGGCGGCAATCCGTCGAGGCGAAGCAATCGCTCGGGGATCAGGCGCGCGCGCTCACAACCGGGCGCGTCGCGGATCCTGGCGCACGTCTCAAGGGAGATTACGGTGCTCTGACGGTGCTGGAACGGAGGATCACCATCAGCGAGAGCTACCGTTTGGCCGGCGCCGAGGCGGCCACGCTGGCGCGCGGCCAGCAGGCGGCGCTGGGCGCGGTCGCAGAGGCGACGCGAGAGCTTGCCATCGGGCTTATCGAACATGCCTCGGGTACGCCTGCGCAAAATCCGCTGAGAGGTGCCGAGGCCGAGGCTGCTTTCGCAAGCGTGGTTTCGTCGCTCAACACCTCCGCCGGCGGGCGGAGCCTTTTTGCCGGCGTGGCAAGCGACGGTCCGGCGCTCGCCCCGGCCCAGGCGATGCTTGCGGATATTCGTGCAGCCGTGGCCGGCCTGACCGAACCGGGTGACGTCGTCGCGGCGGTGGAAGCCTGGTTCGAAGACCCGGCGGGCGGATTCGCCACCACAGGGTATCTGGGCGGCGATACGCCGCTCTCTCCGATCCTTGTCGACGAGGGTGAGCAACTGCAGCTTTCCACGCGCGCCGACGACCCCGCCCTCAAGGCTTTGCTCGCGGCGCTCGCGCTCGGAACGATCGCCGGGGACCCGAACGTAACGCTCTCCGATCCTGCGAGGGCGGCCGTTTTCCGATCCGCCGGTGACCGGATGCTTGCAGCCCAGGACGCTATCATCGCGTTGCGTGCGGGTGTGGGCCAGGTCGAAGCCCGGATCGAGAAGGCGGCGACGCGCCTTTCGGCGGAAAGCGCCGCCGCGGAAGTCGCCCGCGCGGAGCTTGTCGGCGTGGACCGCTTCGAGGCTGCAACTCGACTGAAGGACGCGGAACGACGTCTCGAGCTTGTCTATGAAGTTACCGCACGCTTGTCGCGTTTCAGCCTTCTGGACCGTCTGTGATGAAGTGCCTTCTGCGGCTTTCCAGCGTCCTTTTGACGATTCTGCTGCCGCTTTCGGTGGCAGCCGGTCCCGTGCGGATCAAGGATCTCGTCGAAGTCGACGGCGTGCGCGGGAACGACCTTCTGGGCTACGGGCTCGTGGTCGGGCTGAATGGCACGGGAGATGGGTTGCGTAACGCGCCATTCACCGAAGAGATCATGACCAACATCCTGGAACGTCTCGGCGTCAACGTGGCAGGAGAGGCATTTCGCCCGCGGAACGTGGCCGCCGTTCTCGTCACTGCCGAGCTTCCGCCCTTCGCGCGCGCCGGAAGCCGCATCGACGTCACGGTTTCGGCCATCGGCGACGCAGGCAGCCTGCTCGGCGGCACGCTCGTGATGACGCCGCTCAGCGCAGCGGACGGTGAGGTCTATGCCGTCGCGCAGGGGACCGTGCTCGCCGGGGGTGCCGCGGCGGAGGGCGACGCCGCGCGCGTTGTCGAGGGCGTGCCGACATCTGGGTCGATTCCCGCGGGTGCGCGTATCGAGCGTGAGGTCGCGTTCGACTTTTCAGGCCTTACCGCGCTCCGCCTGGCGTTAAGGGATCCGGACTTCACGACGGCCGCGCGCATCGAGGCGGCAATCAATCGGGAATTCGGGGGCGCTGTCGCGCTCATGCTGGATGCCGGTACGGTCCAGCTCGACATCCGCCGTACCGGGGCGCGCTCACCCGCGCACGCCATCGGTCGTGTCGAGGCGATCGCCGTCGAACCGGAGCGCCGCGCGCGCGTGGTCGTCGATCAGCGGTCCGGCACCATCGTGATGGGAGCGGATGTGCGGATCTCGCGTGTCGCGGTGGCGCAGGGCAACGTGACGCTCAGGATAGAAGAAGCGCCGCTCGCGGTTCAGCCGAACCCCTTCGCACCGGGCGAGACGGTCGTCGTGCCGCGCACCTTCGCCGATATCGAGGAAGAGCAGGGCAACGGCCTTGCGGAACTGCCTGAGGCCACAACGCTTTCCGAAGTAATCTCGGGCCTTAACGCGCTTGGCGTTACGCCTCGCGACATGATCGACATTCTCAAGACGATCAAGGCTGCGGGGGCGCTCCACGCGGAATTCGTCGTGCGCTGATGGGACCGTTGCGCTTGTTTTGCGGGAAGGCGGGACCCCTCGCCTCTCCCTTGCTCCGGGGCGGACCTATCTCAGGCCTTTCACGATGGGGATGGCGAGCGCGGTCGAGGTGTTGAGCGCGGCAGTGCGGAACGGCCGATTGAGCGACCCGGCGATCGAAGGCGGGACATCCGCCTATCGCTGGACGTCTAGGCCGTAGTATCGTTTGACAATGCAGGGATCTTCGACCCACGGGCGCTCCCTCCGCAGGCAGGGTGTTCTGACGGCCATTCAAGGTGCTGAAAATCGCCCCGTCCCGATCGGAGGCGGCAGGCCCTCAATGGAAACGCCTCGTCTGCCCACGCGCCAAGCCGAACAGACGTTTAAAAGACCAGACGCCTCCAGCTCGCAGCGTCCGCCCCTATCGCGGCTGCGTACCACAGCTACCTTTAGGCGCTGCACCCGAGGTCGGTCCGGAACGGCCCAGATCGCCGGAAAGCCCCGCCGCTTGAGCGCTCCATCCTCGGCGGGGCGCGTTCACATGTAGCTGCGGACGAGGCTTTCCGCGATCAGGGTCCAGCCATCGGCCAGAACGAAGAACGCAAGTTTGAACGGAAGGGCAACGATCGCCGGTGGGACCATCATCATGCCCATGGACATCAACACAGCCGCCACCACGAGGTCGATGATGAGGAATGGCAGGAAGATCAGGAAACCGATCTCGAAGGCCCTGGCGATCTCTGACAGCAGAAAGCTCGGGACGAGAACGGCGAGCGGCGTCTCCTCCACCGTGGCAGTGGGTGGATCGGGGCGAAGCGCAGCCATGGAGTCGAGTGTCGCCGGATCCACCCGGTTCGCCATGAATCCGCGAAACGGCTCCACGGCCGCGCCGAAGGCGGCCTCCAGGCCGAGGTCGCCATCGACGAATGGTTGGACGCCCGCCTCCCATGCCGCGCGAAACACCGGGTCCATCACGTACCAGGTCAGAAAAAGCGCCAGACTCACGAGCAGCATGTTGGGCGGAGATTGCTGAAGCCCGAGCCCCTGCCGCAGGATCGAGAGCACCGTGACGAGGAACGGAAAGCAGGTGATCGTGACCGCTATACCGGGAACGAGGCTCAGCACGGTGATCAGCAGGAGGAGCTGGACGCTTTGCGCAGCGAGCGACCCGTCCTCCCCCAGAGAAAACGAGATTTCCTGCGCATTCGCGGCGGCCGGGAGAAGAAGCGCAAGGCTGGCGAGCAGGGCGACACGGCCCGGTGCCCGCCGCGGCCCGTGCAGACGCCCCGGGCAGGCGCCCATCAGTCGAGACCGCCGGCAAGATCCGCCACCTCGGTCAGACGCACGGCAAGCTGGCCGGTCTGCTCACCCTCCATCTCCTCGAGTTCGCCACGCGCGATGAGCCGGTCGCCCACGTAAAGCTCCACCGGGTCTTCCACGCGACGATCGAGGGGCAAAACCGCGTTCTCGCCCATCCTCATGAGGTCGCGGATGAGCGGACGCGCGCGACCGACGGCGACGGTGATCTCGATAGGCACGGCGGTGAACATGCCACTGGCAGTTCCACCCATTTCCGTTTCGTCATCCATGGCGAAGTTCCCTTTCGGTTTCGTGACAGAACGCCGAGATCGCGCGGCGAATCTCGGAAAGGATGTCGTCGAGATCGACCTGCCGCTCGGAAGTGCCGAAGCGCAGCTGCGCCTGCCCCTCCCCGAGTGCGGGGTCGCCGATGACGCGGGCGGGAAAGCCCGCGCCCTCCACAAGCGGGCCAATCGTGTCGACCTGTCCGGGCGGGACATGCACCTCGACCTCCGCCTGGCCCAACTCGCGGGCCAGCGTCCCGAGTTCGGAGAGGACATGGGCCCCGAGCGCTTCGCGCATGAGCGACGGAAGCAGGCTGCCGACCATCCGCTCCAGCAAGGGTTCGATCGCCTTCACCATGTGCGCGTAGGCTTCGTTGTAGGTGAAGGAAAGATCCTGCAGCGCTCCGGCAAGTTCGGCCGAGAGGCGCGTTTCCTCCTTGTCGCGGGCGGCGACGGCATCGTCCCAGCCGGCCTTGTACCCTTCTTCGAAGGCTTCCAGGCGCAACGCTTCGAGCTGCTCGTCGGACAGGGGCGATGATTGGGCGGCCGTCGGCTGCGGCCGGGCACGTGCGAAATCCTCCAGAAGATGGGCAATGCTCATGGGGCGCGTCCCGGGCGATCCGCGAGCCAGCTATGCAACACCTGAGCTGCCTCCTCACGCCGCTGGCCGATCAGATCGCGCAGCCGCGCGACGGGATCCTCATGCGCGCCGTCACTGGTGTCATCCGCGGTAAGCGCGGGAAGTTCGGGCAATTCAGGCAACTCGAAGCCGTTCCCCATGGTGATCTCGCCATCGAGCGCTGCGGTGTCCTCCGCGCCATCACCGCCCGGCGCCGGCAGGGCCGGTGCCGTGTCACGGGCGCCGGCAAGCACCGGGCGCACGACGAACAGACCGAGGATGAGGGCGACCGCCGCCAGAACCGCGAGCTGTATCGCGCGCATCGCGTCGAGCCCGAGCCGGTCGGCCCAGGAGAGTGCCCCGGCCGTTCCGGCAGGCGAGGACGCCTCGAAAGGCATCGACCGCAAGGTGATCTGGTCGCCCCGCGTCTCGTCGAAGCCCACCGCCGCCGCAACCAGTTCGCGGAGCGCGTCAAGCTCCGCCTCGGGCAGCGGCGTGAAGACCTCGGCACCGTTTTCATCCTGCACCGTGGCGCCGTTCACCATGACCGCGACGCTGAGACGGCGGATCGCGCCGGGGGCGCGAAGCACCTCCCGCTCGGTTTCCGAAACCTCGTAGTTCACGCGCTCACGCGTTTCGCTTTCGCGCCGCGAGGATTGCTCGCCCTCCGCCGCGTCGCCGTCCGGCAGGTTCGAGGCGACCGTCACCCCGCCGCCGCCGGCTTCTTCGGCGTTCGTCGTGCGCTCTTCGGTTTCGGAGCTTATGGCGATCCGGCTTTCCGGATCGATGCGGCGCTCGCGAAGCGTCTCGCTTTCCGTGACGGTGTCGATCGCGACCTCCACCACAGCGTTGCCGCGACCCACCCGCGCCTCGACAAGGCGCTGCACGCGGTCCCGCAGCGCCGCCGCGCGATCGGGCGACCCGCCGGCTTGGCCCGTGGGTGTCTCGGAAGAGGAGACGAGACCGCCGGTGGAATCGATGACCGACACATCCTCTGGCGCGAGGCCGGGCACGGCCGACGCCACGAGATGGCTGAGCGCGCGCGCCTGTTCGGGGCCGATGACGCCGGACGACGCGGCCACGGCGACCGACGCGGTGGGCCGGACGTCGCGTCGGAAGGGATCGGCTGCGGTATTGGCGATGTGCACGCGCGCCGAGGCGATATCCCTGCTGGAAAGGATCGTTCGGGCGAGTTCGCCTTCTTTCGCGCGCCAATAGGCGGCGTCGAACATCTGGCTTGTCGTGCCGAAGCCCGATAGCGAATCGAGCAGCTCGTAGCCCTTGGTGGAATTGGCCGGAAGCCCCTCGCTCGCCAGCGTCAGGCGCAGTTCGTCGCGCTGCGGCTCCGCCACGAAGATCGAACCGCCGCGCACCTCGTAAGGCACGCCACGGGCTTCGAGCGCGCGCACGACCTCTCCTGCGGGACCGTTTTCAAGCCCGGCATAAAGCAGCGCCATGCCCGGCGTCGCGGCAACCCGGGCGAGGGCGAG
This sequence comes from Rhodosalinus sp. K401, assembly GCF_041365735.1. Lineage (NCBI taxonomy): Bacteria > Pseudomonadati > Pseudomonadota > Alphaproteobacteria > Rhodobacterales > Paracoccaceae > Rhodosalinus > Rhodosalinus sp. K401. Next base: position 92,177 of record NZ_JBGFSI010000008.1, read on the forward strand.
CACCGACAGGAACATGGCGATGGTCGCCCCGGCGACAAGCAGACGACGGCTCGGGCTGAGCGCATTCCACAGTGAGAGAATCTGCTGCAAGGCGACACTCCTTCGAACCGGGCCTTCTGCCGCGGCGTCGGGGCGGACCTTGGCCGATCTCGCTTAACAATCGGTTAGTTCTCAACGGGCTATAGACACCGCGATGACATGGATCGGATCGGCACATGACGGAAGATTCTGAGACGCAGGACAGCCCCTCCGGACGTGGAAAGCTGCCACTGCTCCTTGGCGTGGCGCTCGCGCTTGCCGGTGCGGGCGCGGGATTTTTCGCCGTGCGGGAAGGTCTGATCCCGCTGCCGTCGGACGAGGGTGGCGCGCCGCGATCCGAGTCGATGGCGGACCTTGCCTTCGTGCCTCTCGATCCCGTCGTGATCGCGCTCGACTCCGGGTCCCGGCGCCAGCACCTGCGCTTTCGCGCCGAACTCGAGGTGCCGCCCCCCCACCAAAAGGAGGTCGAGTCGCTTCGCCCGCGGGTGGTCGACGCGCTGCACAGCTATCTTCGCGCGCTCGATCCCGCCGAGATCGAGGCGCCCGGCGCGCTTGAACGGCTTCGGGCGCAAATGCTCCGCCGCGTACAGATCATCACCGGCGGGGACCGGGTCGCCGACCTTCTGGTGATGGAATTCGTGCTGAACTGAGGACGCCCATGGAACTGATCGCCGACATCCTCCTCGTCGCAGGCGCGCTGGGCGCCGCCTTCTACTGCTCCGTCCTCGCCCGGCGGCTTTCCCGCTTCAACGACCTGGAGGGGGGGATGGGCGGTGCCGTGGCCGTCCTGTCGAAGCAGGTGGACGACATGACGCGCGCCCTCGACGCCGCGAAGGAGACGGCCGGGCACTCTGCCGAATCGCTCAATGCGCTCACCGAGCGCGCCGAGTCCGTCGCCAAGCGGCTGGAGCTCCTCGTCGCGTCGATGCATGACCTCCCTTCGGGCGACCCCGGCGCAGAGGGTGAGAGTTCGGAGCCGGCGCCGGCGCAGCCCGAAGCGGCGGCGCCTCCGGCCGAAGCGCGAAAGCGATCCACGGTGCCCTTCTTCATGCGCCGCCCGGACGGAGACGCCCAATGAGTCGGCCCCGCGCCACCCGGGCCGCGTTTCGGCGACGCGGGCGGGGAACGCTTCTGACCATCATCATGCTGCTCGTCGGCTCGGCGGTTCTCCGGATCGGGCTGGAGGCGAACGCGGCGCTTGCGCAGTCCACCGAGCCGGAAGACCCCGGCCCGCAGACCGAGGCTGCCGCCGGCGCCTGCTCGGACATGGGTGACTTCGACGCGCTGATCGCCGCGCTTCAGGCGCGGGAAGCGCGCGTGGCGTCGCGCGAGGCCGAGATTGAAGACCGCATGCAGGCGCTATCGGTCGCCGATGCGGCGATCGAGCGGCGCCTTGAGGAGCTTGCCAGCGCCGAGGAGTCGCTGCGCGACACGATCACGATCGTGGAAACGGCGGCGGAGGACGATCTCGACCGGCTGACGGCGGTCTACGAAAACATGAAGCCCGCAGAGGCCGCCGCCCTGTTCGAGACGATGGATGCCGCCTTCGCCGCGGGCTTTCTGGGCCGCATGCGCCCCGAGGCGGCCGCCGGGATAATGGCGGGGCTGCGTCCGGAAACGGCCTACACGATGAGCGTCATGCTCGCCGGGCGCAACGCAGGCGCACCCCGGCAATGAGCGCGCGAAGACGATATCTTAATCCCGCTCGCCCAAGCTGGCAGCGTCATCAGGGGGCGAGGCGCACCGCATGATCGGGCTGGCTGGAATCGCGATCGTTCTCGTCATGGTTTTCGGCGGGTACCTCCTCGCCGGGGGCAAGGTGGCGATCATCCTTCAGGCGCTGCCTTACGAGCTCATGATGATCCTCGGGGCCGCCATCGGCGCATTCCTCATCGCCAACGGGATGCCGACGATCCGGCAGACCCTCCGCTCCGTCCCGGCCGTATTCAGGGGGCCGCGCTGGCAGCCCGAGGATTACCGCGATCTGCTCTGCCTGCTTTTCGAGTTGATCCGCCTTGCCAGGCAGAACCCGGTCGCGATCGAGGAACATATCGAGGCGCCCGGCGAATCCGCCATCTTCGCCCGCTACCCGCGGATCCTCGCCGACGAGGAGGCGGTGAACCTCATTTGCGACACGATGCGCGCCGCCTCGATGACCTACGACGACCCGCACCAGGTCGAGGAGATCCTCGAAAAGCGGATGGAGCGCAGTCTGCACCATGCGCTGCACCCCAGCCATGCCCTGCAATCGACGGCGGATGCGCTGCCTGCCCTCGGCATCGTCGCCGCCGTGCTCGGTGTGATCAAGACCATGGCCTCCATCGACCAGCCGCCCGAGGTGCTGGGCAAACTGATCGCCGGCGCGCTTGTCGGAACCTTCCTCGGCGTGTTTCTCGCCTACGGGTTCGTCGGCCCTGCCGCGGCGCGCCTGCGCACCGTGGTCGAGGAGGACGCGCATTTCTACCAGCTCATTCGGGAGGTTCTGGTGGCCAATCTGCACAACCATGCCACGAACATCTGCATCGAGGTCGGTCGACAGAACACGCCGGCGGACTTCCGTCCCAGTTTCTCCGAACTCGAAGAGCGGCTCAAGGCCGTGAAGCAGGCGGCGGCATGACCCGCGGGCTTCTTCTCTCGATCGCCGTCGCCGCCCTGTCCGCAACACCCGTCCACGCACAGACGATCGGGGTGCGCACGGGAGAGCACGAGGGCTTCACCCGGGTCGCGCTTGATCTTCCGGAACCAATCGACTGGACGCTCCAGACCGTGCCCGGCGCCGCAGTGCTCAGCTTTGCCCAGGCGGATGTCGAGTTCGGGCTGGCGGGCGCTTTCCGGAGGATATCGCGTGCCCGTCTCGCATCGCTCACACCTGATGCGGACCCGGGAACGCTGCGCCTCGGTCTTGCCTGCGCGTGCCGGATCTCGACGCATCTGAACGGCCCCCGCATGCTGGTGATCGACATCGCGGATCCGCCGTCATCCGCCGCGACGGAGAAGGCGGTACGGCCGTCCGGACGCCCTTGGGCGCTGCCGCTCTTTCCGGAAAGGAGCGAAGTGCGCACCGCGTCATTCGGGACCGCGGTTCTGGCACCGCTCCCCGAGAGGCTGTCCCCATCGAAACTCTTCGACGAACCTGTCGGCCCGCGTATCGCAACGGACGGAGAGGTCGGCGAGCGAACCGGTGGTTCTGTGGTTCAGGAAACATCGCTTCGGGAGGCAGAGGCCCGTCTTGCCGAGCAATTCGCGCGCGCGGTGTCCCAGGGACTGCTGGCGACCCGGCGGGGGCCCATTCCATCGGAGCCCGGATCGGGCGGCGAGACCCGTGCCGACGATGCGGATCTTGCTGGCCCAAAGGACGCCTCGGCCGGCAGGCCTGAACAAGAGACCGAAACCATGACGCGCGATGCCCCGCTTCGCGCCATAACGGCGCTCGATGCGGTCCAGATTCGCCCGGGCATGCGTCAGCAACCGGAGGCGGGAACCTGTCTTCCCGCGCCGACCCTGGACGTGGCCAGCTGGGGCAACGACGAGCCGTTCCCGCACCAGCTCGCCCGGGCGCGAGACCGCATCGCCAGCTACGAAAGAACGCCAAGCACCGAGTCGGTCATCGCTCTTGCGAGACTCTATCTTCACTTCGGTTTCGGCGCGGAGGCGCGGGCGACCCTGCGCCTGGCGCAGATCGAGGATGAAACCCGCGCGCCCCTCCTCGCCCTCGCGGCCGTCATGGATGGCGACGCCGCACCAATGGATCCGCTTCCGGCCCAGGCCCGGTGTCCGGATCCCGGCCCGCTGTGGGCGCTTCTGGCAACCTCTCCGGAGCCGCGCGTTTCACCCGAGATGGCGGAAGCCGTCCGGCGCAGCTTCGTGGCGCTTCCGCAGCATCTTCGCCGGCATCTGGGCCCGCGGCTCGTCGACAAGCTTCGCGAGGGCGGTCGGCCCGACGCGGCGCATGCCTTGCTGCGCGCCCTCGACCGGCTCGATGGCTTCTTCGATGGCGCGGGCGCACTTGCCGCCGCGCAACTGTCGGCCGAGCGTGGCGACATCCGCGATGCGGAAGCGCGCCTGGCCGCCATCATCGCGCGGGACGGGTCCGACGCTCCCGAAGCGTTGGCAACATTGGTGCGCGGGCGCGCCGAAAGGGGAGAGCCCATCGCGCCCGAGATGGCCGAGCGCGCCGCGATCTACGCACATGAAGCGCGTGGCACCGCGGCGGAGAAGGATATCGCACGCGCGCACGTGATGGCGCTTTCCGCTTCCGGAGCACACCGGGCCGCCATCGACGAACTGGTCGAAACGGGTTGGCCGGGCCGCGATCCGGCCGCCGCCACGGTGCTTGGGCGGCTGGCCTCCGACGCGCCCGACGCGGTCTTTGTTTCCGGGTCGCTCAGGCTCGCGGCGGCCACCGCCGCGGATCTGCCTCCCGCGATCGGAACGGCAGTCGGCCGACGCCTTCTCGACCTGGGCTTTCCCGAAACCGCCGAACCCTATCTTTCAGCCGGGATGAACGATGCCCCGGTGACCGCCCGTTCCGAAAGGGCGATCGAAAGGGCGCGGCTGGCGCTGGCCACCGGCCGTCCGCGGCGGGCCGAAGCGGAGCTTCTTGGCGTCGACGGGGCAGCGGCAGATGCGCTCCGCGCCGAGGCGCGCCTCAAGACCGGCGACCGCGATGCGGCCGTCGAGGCCTTTCTCGCATCCGACCGTCCCGCCGATGCCGAGCGCGCCGCATGGCTTGCCGGTGATTGGGACAGGCTTGCGGACGGGAACGACCCGATCCTGGCGCGGGCCGCGCAAATTCTCGCTGAAGTGCAGGCGACGCCGGCGGAACTCGAGGGCCCGGAGCCATCCTCGGACGACCCCGAGGCGCCTGGCGACGAGGCTGCCGGGGAAATCACCCTTTCCGCGTCGCGCGCGACGCTCGGGCGATCCGAGGAGGCGCGCGCGATCCTCGAAGACCTGCTCGCCCGTTTCGCAGCCGAGGAAGCGCCTCGGTAGGCCGCGTGATTACCGAATCTCAACGGACAGGCGGCTAGATCGAGGCCACCGCTGCAGAATGCGCCGGAGTGCCGAATTGACCCAGACGTCGCAAGTGTACCGCTCTTTCCTCTCGGCACGGCGCGTGTCTGTGACGCTCGCCCTTTTCCTCGCGACCACGCTGGCCGCCGGGGCCGATGCCGCCGGAACGGCCGAACTCTGCGACAGCGCCGCCGTCCGCGCCGCTGCCGAAACGGGCGTTCCGGCGGAGGTGCTGCTTGCCATCACCCGAACGGAAACAGGCCGCTCGAAGGCCGGATCTGTCAGACCCTGGCCCTGGACGGTCAACATGGAAGGTGCCGGACACTGGTTCGACTCGCGCAAGGCCGCGCTCGGCTACGCCGCACGCCACCATGCGCGTGGCGCGCGCAGTTTCGACGTGGGCTGCTTCCAGCTGAACTATCGGTGGCACGGCCACGCCTTCACCTCGATCGACCAGATGTTCGAGCCTCTGGCCGGGGCGCGATACGCCGCGCGTTTCCTTTCCGAGCTCAAAACGGAAACGGGCGACTGGCTCGCCGCCGCTGCGGCCTACCATTCGCGCACCCCGGCCCTGGCCGCGCGTTACCGCGCACGCTTCGTGCGTCACCTCGATGCGCTGCGCGATGGATCGGCCGTCGACCATGCCGGCGATGCGCGGCAATCCGATACGGCGGGGCCCAGGGAAAACGGCTTCCCGCTGCTGCGCCCGGGACCCCGCGGACCGCTCGGGTCCCTGGTGCCGGCACTCGTCGCGGGGCCGCCTCTCCTCGCTTGGCCGGGAGGGTGAGAGGTGCCCGCCTTCGTGCCCTCCGCGCTATTCCGGCCCACGGTCCTGCTCGCCCTGGCGCTGATGGCCGTGATCGCGATGATGATCGTGCCCATGCCGGCCTGGGTTCTCGACATCGGGCTCGCCGCGTCCTTCGCGCTGGCCATCCTCATCTTCACCGTGACCCTCTTCATCGAGCGGCCGCTTGACTTTTCGGCGTTTCCCACGGTTCTGCTCGCCTCGCTCATGCTGCGGCTCTCGCTCAACGTTTCCTCGACGAAACTCATCATCGGCCAGGGGCATACCGGTACCGATGCCGCCGGGGAGGTGATCGAGGGCTTCGCGAGTTTCGTGATGGGCGGCAGCGTTCTTCTCGGGCTCGTCGTCTTCTGCGTTCTTTTGATCGTGAATTTTGCCGTCATCACGAAAGGCGCGGCGCGCATGGCCGAGGTGGGCGCGCGTTTCGCGCTCGACGCGATGCCCGGCAAGCAACTCGCCATCGACAGCGACGTGTCCGCCGGCGCCATAGACCACGCCGAGGCGAAGACCCGGCGCGAGCGCGAACAGCAGGAGACCACCTTCTTCGGCTCGCTCGACGGTGCCTCGAAATTCGTCAAGGGTGATGCCATCGCCGGTCTGCTGATCACGCTTCTGAACCTGGTGATGGGTCTCGTGATGGGCATCGTGGTCCATGACATGCCGCTCGGCCAGGCGGCGGAGACCTATGCGATACTTACCGTCGGCGACGGGCTGGTCAGCCAGATCCCTGCCGTCATAATCTCGATCGCGGCCGGGCTGCTGCTCGCACGGGGGGGCGCGGTGGGCGCGACGGACCGGGCCATCTTCGCTCAGCTCGGGGCGCATCCGGCCGCGCTTGGCACCGTTGCGGTACTAATGGGCCTCTTCGCGCTGGTCCCGGGCCTGCCTTTCGTGCCCTTCGTCGCGGGCGCCACCGCACTGGGTCTCGGGGCCTGGGCGCTGGCGCGCCGTGCCGAGCGTGCGGAAGGCGCACAGGATGACGGGGCCGAGGCGCCCGCGCCCGTGCCAGAGCGACCCATGGGCGACATGCTCGAGGTGGACGACATCCACGTCCAGTTCGCTCCCGACCTCGTGGACATGGTGCTCGATCCCGGAACCGGGCTCGAGGCGCGCATCACGAACCTGCGGGCGCATGTCGCGACCGCCTACGGCGTGATCCTTTCCGAGATCCGGCTCACCGACGACGATTCGCTTCCCGAGGGAAGTTACGCGGTACGCATCCACGGGGTGGAACAGACGCGCGCGCGCCTTCGTCCGGGCCAGGTGCTGGCCCTCCGCGCCGAGGGTGACGCCGCGCTGCCGGACGGCGAGGACGTGGCCGAACCGGTTTACGGTGCGCCCGCGCGGTGGATCCCGGCCGCGGTGCAGGAAGAGGCCGCGTTTACCGGGGCGACCCTGGTAGCCCCGGCGGAAGTGCTGGCCACGCATCTTCTGGAGACGATCAAGCGCAATCTTGCCCGGCTTCTGACCCACAAGGCGATGCGCCGGCTCCTCGACGAGATGGTCAAGCTGTCGGATCCCGCGCGTGCCGAGGCCAATCGCCGGCTCCTCGACGAGCTCGTACCCGACAAGGTGCCGCTGGACCTGCTGCACCGGGTGCTTCGCCTGCTGCTCGAAGAGCAGGTGTCGATCCGCAACCTGCCCCTGATCCTCGAAGCGGTGGCCGAGGCGCGCCTCGCTCACACGAGGGCGGAGGCCGTGTGCGAAGAGGTGCGCCAGCGCCTTGGTTTCCAGCTTGTCGCCGCGCTCCGGCGCGTCGACGGGACCCTGCCGCTCGTGCAGCTCGCCTCCGACTGGGAAGAGACCTTCGCGGCCTACCAGCTCGAGGGGGATCGCGGGGGGCTCGACGTGGCGCTGCCGCCAGAGGCGTTCAACCGCCTTGCCGACGGACTTGCCGCGGAAATGGCCGCGGCCTCCGAGCGCGGCCTTTCGCCGGCACTTGTCACCTCGACCCGGCGCCGCCGCTTTCTCCGAACCGTGATGGCCGCCAAGGGTGTGTCGAACCCGGTCCTCTCCTTCGAGGAGATCGGGCTCGAGGCACGGCCCGTGCTCGTGGGGACGGTGGCGGCATGACGCTGGCAGAGGCCGCCGGCGTGGCGGAGGCCACCTTCTGGCATTCCGTGGCGGTGTTCCTGCGGGTCGGTGCGGCGATGGCGGTGTTGCCGGCCTTCGGCTCGCAAAGCGTTCCGCTGCGGATCCGGGCGGTTGCCGCCATCGCCTTTACCGCAGTGGTGGCGCCTGCGGTGCCGCCGCTCTTCGCCGGTCCGCCCGATCTTCCACGCCTTGTGCGGTTCCTGGCCACCGAGACGCTCGCGGGCCTCGCCCTCGGTCTCGCGCTGCGCCTTTTCGTGCTGGTCCTGCAGACGGCTGGCGCCATCGCCGCCAACGCGATTTCCCTCGCGCAGCTTCTCGGGGGCGCCCAGCCGGAGCCGACGCCGGCCATAGGGCAGGTTCTCGTGCTGGCCGGCCTCGCGATCGCCGTCGCAGCCGGCCTGCATGTGCGCCTCGCGGAATTCCTCGTGCACTCCTACGCGCTGCTGCCGGCCGGCGGATTTCCCGACGCAGCCGCCATGGCGGGCTGGGGATCAAGCCAGGTTGCGAAGGCTTTCGCGCTGGCCTTCTCGCTCGCCGCGCCGTTCCTGATCCTGTCGCTGCTCTACAACCTGACGCTCGGTGCGATCAGCAAGGCGATGCCGCAGCTCATGGTGGCGTTCGTGGGGGCGCCGGTGATCACCCTGGGCGGACTCGCGCTTTTTGCGCTGGCGGCGCCGCTCATGCTGACGATCTGGCACGAGGCTTTGCTCGCGTATCTCGCCGATCCGCGCGGGACACCCTGATGGAGTCCGGTCAGGACGAAGCGGCGGAGAAGTCGCACGAGCCTTCCGCCCGCAAGCTGGAGGAGGCGCGCAAACGCGGAGAGGTGCCGCGGTCGACAGACCTGGCCACCGCGGCGGCCTATGCGGGGCTTCTGCTTGCGCTGGCCGCCGGGGGCGGTTGGGCCGTGGAACGCGCGGGGGGCGCGATGGCCGCGCTGGTCGGCCGCGCCGACGTCCTTGCGCCGCTTTTCTTCGAGGGGGCCTCCACTGCCCCGGCGGGTGCGCTTGCCGCGGCGCTTGCCGGGCCGATGGCGCTCTGGTTCGGGCTGCCGGGGCTCGCCGCGCTTCTCGCGCTGATCGCGCAGCGCGCCGTTACGGTGACCCCGTCGAAGCTTGCGCCGAAACTCAACCGCATCTCGCCCGTCTCCGGCGCGCAGAACAAGTTCGGTCGGAAAGGCCTTTTCGAATTCGCCAAGAGCACGGCGAAGCTTTGCATCTTCACGCTTTGCCTTGCCCTGTTTCTCGCCGATCGGCTGCCGCGCGTGCTGGCGAGCCTGCGAAGCCCCCCGGGACCGGCGAGCGCGGAAATGGCGCGCCTGATGGTGGAATTCCTGGGCGTGGTGCTGGTGATCTCCATCGCTATCGGCGCAGTGGATTTCCTCTGGCAGCATGCCGAGCATCGCCGGCATAACCGAATGTCCCACAAGGAACTGCGCGACGAGGCCCGGGAATCGGAGGGCGATCCCTACCTGAAGCAGGCCAGACGCGGTCGTGCGGAGGCGCTCGCCACGAACCGCATGTTGCAGGACGTGCCGGCGGCCGACGTGGTGATCGTGAACCCCACGCGGGTCGCCGTGGCTCTCCGCTGGAACCGGGAGGCCGGAAGCGCCCCGGTCTGCGTCGCGAAGGGCGTGGGCGAGATCGCCGCGCGGATCCGCGAACTGGCCGCCGAGTCGGGCGTGCCGATCCGCCGCGATCCGCCGACCGCGCGGGCGCTCTGGGCCGCCGTGGTGATCGGCGAAGAGATCGCGCCGGAACATTACCGGCCCGTGGCCGCAGCCATCCGGTTTGCCGAGGACATGCGCGCCCGCGCCCGGGCCCGGGGCCGCGCATGACGCCCGATTGGGACCTCCTCGCCCGTCTCGCCGAGCTGCGTTTCCGCCAGGACGCGGAACGGCTGGCCGCGCTTCGGCGGGAGGCGGCGGAGCTGCGCGAGGCGCGCACGCGCCTCGATGCCGAGGGTCGCGCCGCCGTGCTTTCCCGCCCGGTCGATGGCGGTGCCGCGCTTGCCGCCTGCGAGCTCTGGCGGGGCTGGGCCCGGGCGCGCCGTGTCGACCTCGCCACGCGGGAAGCGGAATTGCGCGCCAGGGAGGGTATCGCCGCCGCCGGGCTGCGCCGCAGCTTCGGGCGGCGCGAGGCCGTGGCCCGCGAAGCGGCGCGGGCCGAGGCCGCCGCGGCACACAAGGAGGCGCTTCGCGAGGGAGAGCGCCTTTTGTCCGCAGTTTGTGTCAAGACGTCGGCGGGGCCGCGTCAGAGATCCTGACGCGCCATCTCGACGATCAGAACCTGGTCGATCGTGCCAGGCATGATGCGCCGCGCCGCCTCTGTCAGCTGCCGGCGCAGCGGATCCAGCGCGGCAGTGTCGGTGAACGCGCCCGCGAAGCCGCCGACATTGGCGTGATCGAACATGACCTGCAGCAGCGTGTCCCGGAGTTTGGGTTCACGCGCGAAGATCGCCTCGCCGGCGCCGGGCATGGCCTCGAGCCCGATGGCCAGAACGACCATGGCGGCAACGCGGCCCTCCTCCAGGACGGGGACGACGAATTGCTGGTCCAGTCGCACGTAATCCCGTTCTCCGGGAGAGGGGGCCTCGTCCAGCGTTCCGGCGGCGCTTTCGGCGTTTTCTGCGGTCTCCGCGTCGACGCCCGGCTCCGAAGTGGGGCGGAAGGCGTAACCCGCCCCCACTCCGGCCGCGAGACCCGCGAGCGCCATCAGGACCGGCAGCAGTTTGCGCATGTTCACGCTCCGCTCAGAAGGGCAGCATCGCGCCAAGGGCCTGTTGGCCGTAGCGCGGCTGCTGCATGTCGGTGATCTGGCCCCGTCCCCCGTAGGAGATCCGCGCCGCGGCGATTTTGTCGTAGGTGATCTCGTTGCGGCGGGAGATGTCGCCGGGGCGGACGTAACCCGTGACAAGAAGTTCGCGCAGTTCGAAGTTGACACGCACCTCCTGGCTGCCGCGGATGGCGAGCACACCGCTTGGAAGAACATCGGTCACGGTAGCGGCGACGCGAAGCGTCAGCTCTTCCGAGCGGCGGACCGATCCGTCGCCTTGGGCGTTGCTCGAACTGCCGAGATCGATGGCGTTGCCCATCGAGGCGCCGTCGGGAAGGCTTCGATCGATCCGCTGCGGCAAGCCGAAGAGCTGCGGGATCTGAAGGCTCTCGGAGCCCGAACGGCTGCGCTCGGTCGAATTGGAAATCGCCGCGCTCTCGTCGATCTCGATCACGACGGTCAGGATGTCGCCACGCTCCAGGGCACGGCGGTCGCCCAGAAGTGACCGGCGCCCGTCCGACCAGAGCGAGGCGCCGGCCGTCTCTCCGCGCCGGTCCACACTGTCGGGCAGGCCGGGCGACAGCATGGCGAAATGTTCCGCGCCCTGCATCGCCGGCGAGAAGTCGGGCGCCCGCCCGACGGGCGTGGTGCTGCAGGCGGCCAGAAGGCAGGGCAGAAGGGCTGCAAGGCATCTCATGGCGCGTCACCGATCCACGTGAACGCTGCCATCGGCGCGAACGACGGCGTGCAGGCTCGTGCGTGACGAGAGGTTCATGACGCGTATGCGCTCGCCCGCGCCGCCGCGCTCGAGCGCGCGTGCCTCCGCCGTGATCGCAAGCGCGCCGTAGACGTAGCTTACGGTCACGATCTGATTCCTTTCGACAAGCGCGGGCGGTCCCACGGCCCCTGCCCGGATCGGACGACCGGCGTAAAGGGCGACGCGCGCCTCGAGGCCCACCGCCTCGGACGGGTGCACGAGCGCGCCGGGGATGTCCGCGGCCTTCACGGAGACATCGCCCGGAAGGATAACCTCGCGTGGCCGGATCGTGCGATTGGCGACCAGCGCGTCGGCCGCGGCGAGTTCTGCCGCGGCGACGATAGCCGGGACCATCAGGAACGCGGCCCTCATCAGCGCACCTGGGTGGTCGCGCCGAGCATCTGGTCGGCGGCGGTGATGACCTTCGCGTTGAGTTCGTAGGCCCGCTGCGCCTCGATCAGTTCGGTCACCTCGCGCACGGCGTCCACCGAACTCTCCTCCAGGTAGCCCTGTCGCAACGTGCCGAGCCCGTCTTGGCCGGGCTCACCCGGCAGCGCCGGTCCGGAGGCCTCCGTCTCGGTGAAGAGGTTCGCGCCGATCGCTTCGAGGCCCTTGGGATTCGTGAAGCCCGCGAGGACGAGCTGGCCGAGCTGCTGCGCGGCGACCGCGTCGTTGAAGTAGGCATAGACCTCGCCGGCCGGGTTCACCGAAATCGATCTGGCGTCCGCCGGGATCACGATCTCGGGCGCGACCGGGTGGCCATCCGCGGTGACGATGAGGCCTTCGGCATTCCGTTTCAGCCCGCCGTCGCGCGTATAGGCGGGCTGTCCCGAGGGCAGGGTCACTTCGAGGTAGCCGCGCCCGTCGATGGCGATGTCGAGCTCGCCGCCCGTGGCGGCGAGCGAACCCTGCGAGAGCTGGACCGCCACCGCGGAGGGACGTACGCCGAGACCCAGCTGGACGCCGGCCGGCAGGATCGTGCCGTCCGCCGCGGAAACCGTGCCTGGGCGGGTATACTGCTGGTAATGCAGGTCGGCGAACTCTGCGCGGCGCGGATCGTAGCCCGTGGTGGACATGTTGGCGAGGTTGTTGGAGATCACCTCGACCCGCAGCTGCTGGGCGCTCATGCCGGTGGCGGCGATATCTAGGGCGCGCATGGTCTTGTCTCCTTACTCGATGAAGGTGCGGATCGCGGAGCGGATGCGCTCGTTCTCGGCGTCGAGGAAGCTCTGGCCGAGCTCGTAGGCGCGCTGGACCTCGATCATGCGGGCGACCTGGCCCACGGGATCGACGTTGGATTTTTCCAGAAAGCCCTGCAGCACGCGCCCGCCTGGCTCGGGCTCCACACCGTCTTCAGAGCGGAAGAGCACGCCGGCCTCCCGCTGGAGGCCCAGCGGATCGGTTGGTCGATAAAGGCCGATCTGGGCCACAAGCCGCCCATCGGCGCTGAGCGTTCCGTCCGTCCCGATGGCGATTTCGGCATTTGGCGGTGCGAAGACGGGCGCGCCGCCCGCGTCGAGAAGCCGGTGGCCATCGGGCGTGACGAGTTCGCCGTCGGGCCCGGAAATGAAGCTTCCGGCCCGGGTGAGCCGTTCGCCCTCGCCCGTCTCGACGAGGAAATATCCCGGACCTTCGACGGCAAGGTCGAACGGGTCGCCGGTGCGCGTGAGCGCGCCTTGCAGGTCGGAGACGTGGCGGGCCCGCAAGGCGCCCATCGAAAGCGAGTCTCCGCCTTCGATCCGGCGCACGAACTCCGCGAAGATCACACCCTCCTTGCGGTAGCCCGTGGTGGATGCATTGGCGATGTTGTTGGCGACGCTCTGCATCTCCCGCAGGAGACCGGATTGCCGGGAGAGGGTCACGTAGCTGGCATTTTCCATCTCAGCCTCCCGCGATGCGCGGCACGATCTGCCGCTGGAAAAAATCGACCAGGGTCCGCGTCATGAACCCCATGGAGAGCCAGTAGACGGCGAGCATCGCCATCAGTTTGGGCACGAAGGTGAGCGTCATTTCCTGCACCGAGGTGAGCGCCTGGAACAGGCCGACGCTGACCCCCGCGACGAGTGCCGCCGAAAGCACCGGAACGGAGATGATCACCGCAACCCAGAGCCCGTGCCGGAGCGCGTCGAAGAGCATGGCCTCCGTTTCCATCAGACGGGCATCCTCAGGATTTCCTGGTAGGCCTCGACCACCCGGTCGCGCACCGTGACCACGGTCTCGAGCGCCAGTTCGGATTGCGCGAGAGCCTGGACGAGCGCGTGCGGATCGGCGTCTCCGGTCATGGCGGCCATGGCTGTCGTCTCGCCCCTGCGCAGCGTCGAGGCGAAGTCTTCCGCCGCGCGGGCGAAGGCGGCACCGGCGCCCGACCCACCTGGCGGGTCCGCGTCGGGTGTGGTGGCCGGGCGGGCCGCGGCGTAGCGGCCGGCGGCGAGGGCGGCTTGGATATCCATGTTGCTCTGTCCTCTAGCGACGAAGAAGGTCCATCAGCGCGGACGACATCTGCCGCGCCTGGTCGAACAGTTTGAGATTGGCCTCGTAGCTGCGTTGCGCTTCGCGGGCGTCGGCGATCTCGATCACGAGATCGACGTTGGAGCCCTCGTAATGGCCGCTGTCGTCGGCCAGGGGGTGCGCGGGATCGTGGATGCGCTCGAGCTCGGACCGGTCGAGGCTCACCAGGCCGGTCCGCACCTCGCCGCCGGCGCCCTCCGCGCCGAAAGCCTGCTCAAACGGGACCGTCTTGCGGCGGTAGCCCGGCGTGTCCGCGTTCGCGATGTTCTCGGACAGGTGGCGAAGGCGTGTGGCCTGCGCCTTGAGCCCGCTTGTGGACACGGAAAGAGAATCGGAAAAGTCGCTCATCGCGTGTCCTTTCAGCGACGGCCGAGCGAGAGCCGCATCAGGATCAGCGCGTTGCGGTAGATGGCGAGGGCGCGGTCGTGCTGCCGCCGGGCCTCGACGGCCGTGAGCATCTCGAGTTCGAGCGAGACACTGTTGCCGTTCGGATCCGAGAGCGCGCCGGCACGTTCGGCAGGTTGCGCTCGGGCCGCGCCGGGATCCGCGCCGATATGGCCCGGCCGGGTGGTCCGGAGCGACCCGGTCGTGCCGGCAGCGACCTCGTGGAAGGGTGGAATGTCGCGCGCGCGGTAACCCGGCGTGTCCGCGTTCGCGATGTTGCGCGCGGCCAGCGCGTGGCGGGCGCCGGCGTGCACGGCCATGGAATGGGCCGTGCGAAAGACCTCGAGCTGGTCGAACATCGGGGCTTCTCCTCCGATCAGGTGCAATCAAGGCTTAACGGCCAGTGGTTTAGAAACCGTTCCCGAGCAACATCGGAGAACATGGATGATCCGCGATGGAATCACGGCCCTGACGGCCGAGCTGGACGGGCTGCGCGCGGCCGGCCCCCTTGGCCGTGTCTCGGCGGTGGAGGCTGGGCTTCTGCGCGTGACCGGCCTTGAAAAGGCACGCATGGGCGACAGGCTGGAGGTTAGCCGGACGGATGGTGGGTGGCTGGCCGGAGAGGTCCTGCAGCTCGCCGGCCGCGATGTGCTCATGCTGCCCGACGGCTCGGCGGAGGGCACCGCGATCGGCGACGCAGTCCGCGTTCGGGGCGGCGATTCGATCGCGCCGGCCGATGGCTGGATCGGACGCGTCGTCGATCCGTTCGGCATGCCGCTCGACGGTGCGCCCTTGTTGCGCGGGGCTGTCGCCCGTCCGTTGCGCGCCGCACCGCCCGACGCCGCCGCGCGCCGGCGCATGGGCGCACGCCTCGAGACGGGCCTGCGCGCCTTCAACACGCTTCTGCCCGTGGCGCGGGGCCAGCGGCTCGGCCTCTTCGCGGGTGCGGGCGTCGGGAAATCGAGCCTGCTTGCGCATTTCGCCCGCGCGATGCAGGCCGACGTCGTCGTGCTTGCCCTTATCGGCGAGCGCGGGCGCGAACTGCGCGATTTCGTCGAGGATGCGCTGGGCGCCGAGGGGATGGCCCGCGCCGTCGTGGTGACGGCCACCTCGGACCGCTCCGCGCTGGTGCGGCGGCGCTGTGCCTGGGCGGCGATGGCCGTGGCGGAGCATTTTCGCGACCAGGGGCGCCATGTCCTGCTGCTTGCCGATTCGATCACGCGTTTCGCTGAGGCGCACAGGGAGGTCGCGGTCGCGGCGGGCGAGCCTCCCGCGCTTCGCGGGCATCCGCCGTCCACCGCGCACCAGATCATGTCGCTGGCAGAGCGGGCCGGGCCCGGTCCTGACGGCGCGGGCGATATCACCGCGCTCTTTTCCGTCCTCGTGGCCGGAAGCGATCATGACGAGCCTGTCGCGGATATCCTGCGCGGCGTGCTGGACGGGCATGTGGTGCTTGACCGCGCGATTGCAGAGCGTGGGCGGTTCCCGGCCGTGGACCTGGTGCGATCCGTCTCGCGAAGCCTGCCCGGCGTGGCGAATGCGGACGAAAATGCCGCCATCGCCCGGGCGCGGAGCCTCGTCGCGGCCTATGAGGGGTCCGAGACAATGATTCGCGCGGGTCTTTATGCCGAAGGGAGCGATCCCCTCGTGGACCAGGCGGTGCGCGTCTGGCCGGAACTCGACGCCTTCCTCGCCGAGACGGAGCGGGAAGATACCGCCGAAAGTTTCCGGCGGCTGAGATTGCTTCTGCGCCGGGCGGAGGCGGGGGCCGCCGCGCGGACGCCGGCCGTGACCTGAGCAGTGCGCCCGCGGCGTCAGCGCAGGGGCGCCAGTCGCGGGGCCGATTGCAGAAGGGTGAGCGCGATCGCGCCGGGCGAGGGGCTCGGCGCAGCCTCGATCTGGGCGCGCAGCAGGAACTGCCGGACAAGCGTGTCGCGCGCGGCCTCGTTGGTGAATTGGGCGATCTCGCCGGATCCGAAGATCCGCTCGCTGCGTGTCCGGAACGTCTCGAGCTGCTGGTCGATGTCCTGCTGGCCGAACGCGCGCGGCAGGCCCAGCGCGGTCTCGAAAACGCGCCGCAACGGTGGCGTTCCCATGATCCGGAACCATTGCGTATCCGCGCCGGCGCCCGAGGCGGCGATGGTGCCGAGTTCGCGTGCGGCGAAAAGCGCAAGGCGCATCGTCTCGTCTTGGCGGCCGACGGCGATCTCGAATTCCTGCGCCTCGAACCGGGCGATGATTTCGCTGGCGAAGCCGGCCTCGCGCGTCGGCGGCGTGGTCGCGTCGGCGAAGCGGAACGCCTCTGCGAAGGCCTTGTAGCGGTCATCGGTGAGCCGGTTGGCGAGCGCGTCGGGGCGCGCGGTGCCATCCTCCAGGATCTTCTGGATGAAGAAGCGGTTGGGCAGATCGTCCTGCAAGCCGAAGGCGCCCAGGGCGACGCGAAGAAGCCGCCGGTCCGCGACAAGCTCTGCCGCGGTTTCGATGCCGCCGATCCGTTCGCGGAAATGGTCGGTGTCGCGCGCGAGCGCCGGGCTCTGGCGCAAGGCGGCCTGCTGGGTCTCGGCCGTACGCTCGAGGAAGCGGTATCCGGCAAGGCCACCGACGGGAAGAACGGGCTGGAAGCTCATGACAGCCGGGCCGATGCCAGCAGGCGATCCTCGCGCGGGATGAGCGCGCGCAACGCTCTCAGGCAGGCGTAGTGCTTGTCGGAAAGAAGGGCGTGCGTGGCGGCGGCGAGCAGGTTGCGGCTGTCGCGATCGGTGAAGACCTGGCTGAGTTCCTCGATGCGGCGCAACAGGTCGCTGCGCTCTGCCTCGGGGTCGGCGTCGCCCGTCAGGAGAAGCTGCATGGCGTAGCAGACGCGGCGCACCGGGGTGGTGGCCTCGTCCGGATGGATGGCATCCCGCAGGCGAAGGATGCGCGCGCCCGGCGTCATCACGCAAAGCCGGCTACGCCGCTCTCCATTCTCGAGGACCGCGCCGTTCACGAGCACGCGCTCGCGCGGGCCGAGTTTCAGCACGAGCCCGCTCATGGCTGCGGTGCCTCTTGCCGCAGGCCGCGCAACACGGCCGAATTCACCTCCAGAAGCGGCGCGGCCGAGGCACGCCCGTCAAGGACGGCGCGGCTGTGCTGGGTC
Organism: Rhodosalinus sp. K401; assembly: GCF_041365735.1. Taxonomy (NCBI): domain Bacteria; kingdom Pseudomonadati; phylum Pseudomonadota; class Alphaproteobacteria; order Rhodobacterales; family Paracoccaceae; genus Rhodosalinus; species Rhodosalinus sp. K401. Next base: position 109,687 of record NZ_JBGFSI010000008.1, read on the forward strand.
GTGAACTCCGCAAGATAGAGGATACGCGCCCTGAGGTCTTCGGGCAGGCCGTTGCCACTGCGCGCGACATCGGCGGCGAGTGCCGTCCACAGCCTGCGATTGTCCGCGATCGCGGCGGCCAGCTCGGCGAAACCGGCGTCGCCTTTCTGTGCCGCGGACTTGAGGCGGTGGGTGACGCGCGCGACGACCTGGTATTCGATCCCGCGCGGCGTGTGGGTCGCCGTGCTGGTCTTGGCATAGGCGTTCCGGGCATGGGTCAGGGCGTTCAAGGCACCGCTCTCCGTCTCTTGTGGATTTCTGGGGAAGATCCGGCCGGCGACGGTGCGCCGGCCGGGAGGCCGCTATCAGCGGAAGAGCGCGAGCAGCTGCTGCGGCGCCTGGTTGGCGATCGACAGCGACTGCGTGGCGAGCTGCTGCTGCACCTGCAGCGCCTGGAGGCGGGCCGACGCCTCCTCCATGTCGGCATCGACGAGCGCGCCGATGCCGGACTTCAGCGAGTCGGTCAGCTTGCTGACGAAGTCGCTCTGGGTCTCGACCCGACCCTGCACCGAGCCGAATTCCGCCGCCGAGTCGATCGACCGCTGGATGAGCGTCTCGATGTTCGAGAGCGCCGCCTCGGCGCCGTCCTTGGTCGTCACGTCGAAGCCGTCCAGCCCGGCGAGGCGGCCTGTCTCGACCGCGTTGTCGTTGGCGTCGTTGTTGGCCACGACGTTGACCGTGTCCGCTGTCGCGTTGGCGTTGTCGATCTTCAGCGTCCACTCGTTCGTCGACGAGTCGAAGCTAACGGCGGTGGTGATGTCGGCGTTGTTCTCCGCGTCGATGGCGAGTTTCAGGCCCTTTGCGACGTCCTCCATCGTGTCGCCGGCGCTGGCCACGTAGGTGGCGGTGATGCCAGCATTGGCGATGTTGATCTGATAGCCGTCGCCCTTGTTCACGTTGACGCCGCTGAAGGTGAAGTCCTCTGCCCGCTGGGCGAGGTCCACGGTCGTCGCACCGAGCGTACCAGAGCTGGCACCGCCCTGGGTCACGCTGATCGTGGTGGCGTCGAATTGACGGGTGGAGGCGAACTCGAGCGTGCCGGCGTTATTCGTGACCGAAATGCCCTCGATCTGCGCCGCGTTGATTGCCGCGGCGATCTGGCCCGCGGCAGTGGTTGCGGTGGTGTCCAGGTCACCGGCCGCGAAGGACACGGTCGTCCCGCCGATGTCGAAGGAGAGCGAATCGGCACTGAAGTCGCCGGTGAGCGAGATGTCAGCGTTCGTAGGCACGGCCGCGCCATCATCGCGTACCGGTGCGCTCGACAGCGTAGCCGTGGTAGCGGATACGTTTCCGGAAAGGTCCGTCAGACCCGTGCCGGTGCCGAGCGACCCGGTCGTCTGCGTCAGGTTCTGGCCGTTGAAGCTGATCGACGCGCTCTTGACGTTGCCCTCGCTGTCGCGGTCGAGCGAGGAGAGGATGCTGGTGAAATCGGAATTGTTGACGATGTTCTTGCCGTTGAACTGGGCGGCGCCGACGACCGACTTGATCTGGTTGGTCAGCGCGTCGATGTCGGTCTGGATCTTCGCACGATCGACGTTCTCTTCCTGGGCGGCGACGATCTTGCCCTTGATCTGGGTCAGCAGGTCGGTCGACGCCTCGGCGGCCTTCTTGCCGACGGCGAGCGTCGATTCGCCCAGCGCGAGGCTGTCCGAGATCGCCTTGAATCCCTGAACGTCGGATTCCATCACCTTGGAGATCGCCCAGACGGCGGCGTTGTCGCTGGCCGAGGCCACGGACTTGCCGGTGGAGATCTCGCCCTGCGTCTTCGCGAGGTTGTTGTTCACGGCCTTGAGGGTCTGCAGCGCTACCATGGCGCTGTTGTTGGTCAGGATGCTGGACATGGGGTTTCCTTGTCTTTCCGGTTCGGCGCTTTGCGCCTGTTGCAGGGGCCCGGAGATGCCGGGCGTCACAAAGTCGTTCTGACGGGTGCGGCCCGAACTTGCGGCCGCGCCACCCTTGCGGATGCGGTCTTGATGGTGGGGGGTGGTGTCCTAACGGAGCGTGAAGCCGTCCCGGCCCGCTACGGCGGATTTGAGGAAAACTGTGTGCGTTTTCCTGCCGGCGTCAGCTCCGCTTCTCGAGGCGGGGCGCGGCGGCCTGCCGGATGTTGCGCCGCTGGCCCCGAGGGTCGTAGGTCGCGAACGCCTCGCGCACCTCGCGCATCGCGGCGAGGCGTTCGGCCACGGACCGTATCCCGGCAAGCGCGGCATCGAGCAGGGCGGCGTTGCGTTCCAGCCGGCTGCGCAGGGCGGCAAGCGTGGCGGGATCGGCGTCCTGCCCCTGAAGGCGGCCGGCGAGCGCCTCCTTGCGGTCGGCAAGGGCGGCGAAGCGGCCGATGTCGCCCGCCAGCAGCGCCTGGCGCTCTTCTTCAAGCAACGCCTCCAGGGCGGTCACGGCGGGGTCAGGCGTCATCGCCGCGCGCCGCCAGCGCGTGGAAGATGTGTTCGGCCAGCCCGATGCCGCCCGCCTCTGCCATGGCGCGGGCCTGCATGTCGCGCAGGAAGGAGGCGAATTGCGTCTCGCCCGCGCCGCCCCCGAACGCATCGGGCGTGCGCCCGACCCCGGCGCTCTTGAGCATCTGCGACAGGAACGCGGTCTCGAGCGCGACGGCGGCCTCGCGCGCGGGATGATCCCTTGCGACCGGGTCGGGGCGCGGGGACGGCGTGGCGGGCGCGGGGGCGGACGGGATCATGGCGGTCACTCCAATTGCGCGGGTTTTGCCGACCATGACGCCCGCGCGGTAAAGAAGCGGTAACCCGCGTGGCGGAATGTGAGGCTCACGCAGAACGCGCCGGGGAGCTTCCGATGATACCGATGAATTCGACCTTGCCCGAGTCGCCATCGGCCGCACCGCAGGGCGCGGGCCCGCGGGCGGGTCGCCCAGAAACCGAGGGCGGAGGCGAGCACCCGGTCGCCCCTGGCGGAAAGGCGACCGCAGGCAGGGGGGCGTTTGCGGAAATCCTTCGGCGCATGGACGCGGAAGGCTGGCCGGGGGCGGCGCGATCCGCCGACGGGTCGGCGGGGAATGCGCCCGCGCGGGGCGAGGATACGGAAGAAGAGCAGGGCACCTCCGAAGGCCAGCTTGCCGACGTTGCGCCCGTGCCCGTCGAGGACGCGGAGGACCCGTCCGCGGCGCCATCCGTACCCGGACCGCCGGTGGTGGAAATGTCCGAGGATGCGCGCGGCGGCGTCATGCAAGAAGGCCCCGCGGCCGTCGGGGCCGGGTCTGTACCCGGAGAACAGCGGGATGGAATGGCCGCGCTGGCGGCCAACGCCGGGCCGGCTTCGCCCGACGCCACGCGCCCGGCCGGCGACGGGCCGGCGAAGGCAAGACCCGAAGGTTTCGCCGCGACCGCCGCCGACCCAAGGATAAACGGGCTGCCGCCCGGGTCCGGACGAAACGATCCGACCAACCCGCGCGCGCTGACCGGGCAGCGGGAAGAAGCTGCGCCGCAGCGAAGCGGGCTGCAGGCGGACGCGGCGGCGGAGGCTCCGCAAAGGCACCCCGGCATGACCGCGCCGGAGGAGCTGCGCGCGTCCCGTCTCACACATTCCGACACGATGTCCGCGCCATCCGCGACGGAACCGGGCCGGGGGATGGCTGTGTCCAACGCACCGGCCGCGCCCGTCGTCCCGCCCGGTGCCGTCCCCGCGCCACCACCCCCTGGCGGACATTCGTCGCTGCAGGTGGTCGGGCACGTCGCCGCGGAGGAAATGGCCGATCGCGGCACGGCGCCCCTTTCCGGCCTCGACGTGAGGACCGCTGCGCCGCAACCGTCCGGCCAGGCCGCGCCCCCGCGCGCGGAGGCCGCCGCTGTGCTTCGCCAGTTGGCCGAGGCGCTCTCCGCGGCGCCGGTTCCGGGCTCTGTGGAAGTGTCGCTCAACCCCCCCGAACTCGGGCGGGTGCGCCTCAGCTTCGCACCGTCGGATGCGGGGATCGCGGTGCTGATACAGGCCGAACGTCCCGAAACGCTGGACCTCATGCGCCGACACGCCGACCAGCTCGCGCAGGAATTCCGTGCGATGGGCTACGGGTCGACCTCCTTCGCCTTCGGGCAGGATACCGGCGCACCCCCCCGCAGGCCGGAGGACATCGCCGGTGCGTCCGGCGCATCCCCGGCCGAGGAGATGGCCCCGCCCGCCACGCAGGAGGCACCCCGGCGCGGCGTTCTCGCCGGGCTGGACCTCAGGCTCTGATCACCCATCACGGAGATGTCCCATGCAGACCAGCCCTGTTCCTCCGCCCGCCTTCGCCGCCGGACCGGACCGTGCCACGGCCCGTACGGAGGCCGGCCGCGGTGCGCTGTCCTCGGATTTCGAGACCTTCCTGCGCATGCTGACGGTGCAGATGCAGAACCAGGACCCCCTGAACCCGATCGAAAGCACCGATTTCGCGGTGCAGCTCGCCACCTTCTCGACCGTGGAGCAGCAGGTACTCACCAATGATCTTCTGGCCCAGATGCAGACGCCGCTTGCCGAGTTCGCCAACTGGGTGGGTCGTGAGGTGCTGACCACCGCGCCGGTAACGTTCGATGGCGCGCCGGTGACGCTGCGACTGGAACCAGGTCGCGCGGCCGAGGACACCGCGCTCGTGGTGCGTGACGCCGAAGGCCGCGCGGTTCTGAGTCAGCCGGTGCCGGCGGACGCGGAAACGGTGGAATGGGCTGGTGTCGGCCCGGCCGGTGTGCCGCTGCCGCACGGCCGCTACAGTTTCACCCTGGAGAGCGCGAGCGCTGGCCCGGGGGCCGACAGCCGCCCGGTTCCGGCCTTCCAGACGGTACGCGAGGTGCGGGTCGGGCCGCAGGGCGCGCCGGTCATCGGTCTGGCCAGTGGCGAAGAGGTGCCGGCGGGGGACGTCCTCGCCCTGCGAGAATCGCGGTAACGCCGATGGGACGGAGGGCATGACCCGGCGGCTCCCGATGCTGGATGATCCCCTGCCCGACATGCGGAACCGAACGCAGCAGATGATTGGAGCGGCGATGAAGGACGCGGCGCGATCCCTTGAGTGTGGCGAGACAGGGCATCGCTTCCGATCTCCGCCGCCTCGCGCGCGGGCGCGACTCCAGCTGCGGCGGTCCACGCCGCGCGGGTCTCGACCCCGGAACGGGACGTCGATGCCTTTTTCGGCGAAGGGCCGCTTGCGCGAAGTCTTGGCGCCGCTTCGGTCGCTTGGGGCGAACTTCCTCATTCGCCTCGCGGTGTCGGCTGGCCACGATGCCGGACGCAGCACCTTCCCAGGAGGTGACCGCGGCGGCTCATCGGACGGCCCCGGCAGGTCTCCTGGCGCAAGACTCCGGCCGACCGAACACGACGGCGCCCTCAGAAAAGCGATCCGGCACCCACTGCCAGGCTTGCGCCCAGGGCGCCTCCGAAGGCGGCCCAAAGCGCGGGCCGGATCCAGGGCGCGCGTGGCCGGGGGGGCGGCGGGCTGGCCTGCCGGATCAGCGCCGCTTCCACGAGACCGGGCAGGCGTGGACCGAAGCGTGTCAGAACCTTCGCCGTCCGCGCGAGATCCGATGCCACGGCGCGCGGTCCGATGCTGTTCTTTATGTAATCCTCGACCACCGGCTGCGCGACCTCCCAGATGTTCATCTGCGGATTGAGCGAGCGTGCGACACCTTCCACCACCACCATCGTGCGCTGCAGAAGCAGCAGTTCGGTCCGGGTTTCCATGCCGAAGCGCTCTGTCACCTCGAAGAGGTAATTCAGCAGCCGGCCCATGGAGATCCGGGTGGCATCCATCCCGAAGATCGGCTCGCCGACCGAGCGCAGCGCCCGGGCGAACTCGTCCACGTCGCGGTCCGCGGGAACGTAGCCGGCCTCGAAATGGACCTCCGCGACGCGCTTGTAGTCGCGTCGGATGAAACCGAAGAGGATCTCGGCATAGACGCGGCGCGTGTACTCGTCGATCTGCCCCATGATCCCGAAATCATAGGCGATGATATCGCCGTTCGGCGCGACCTTGAGATTGCCCTGGTGCATGTCGCCGTGGAAGTAGCCGTCGCGCAGCGCGTGGCGCAGGAAAAGCTGCAACACGCGTTCCGAAAGCGCCTTTCGGTCATGTCCCGCCGCGTCGAGCGCGGCGTTGTCGCCCATCGGAATGCCTTCGGCCCAGCCAAGCGTCATCACGCGCTTGGCCGAAAGCGGCCAGACCACCTTGGGCGTGCGGAAACCCTTGTCGCCGCGCGTGTTGTCGGTGAACTCGGACGCGGCGGAGCTTTCCAGGCGCAGGTCGAGCTCGCCTTTCACCACGCCCTCGAAATGGGCGATCACGTCCATCGGCCGAAGCCGGCGCGAGGACGGCGACAGGATCTCGATCATCCGCGCGGCGAGGTAGAAGGCGTCGATGTCCCTGCGAAACGCGCTCTCGATCCGGGGACGCAGCACCTTGACGGCTACCGCCTCGCCGTTGACGGCCAGCCGTGCCTTGTGGACCTGCGCGATGGAGGCCGCGGCGACGGGCGGGCTGAAGTCCATGAAGACGCCATCGGGATCGACGCCCAGCTCGCGCGCGAGCGTCGCCTTGGCCACCTCGATCGGGAAGGGCGGAAGCTTGTCCTGGAGCACGCGCAGCTGGTCGGCGAGCTCGTCGCCCACCACATCCGGCCGGGTCGAGAGGACCTGCCCGAACTTGATGTAGGCCGGGCCCAGCGCGGTGAGCGCACGTGTGGCGGGCGGCATGGCGGGATCGCCCTTGTATCCCAGCCATTTGAACGGCCAGCCCAGCGCCCGCGCGGCGGCCCGCAGCGAGGGCGGCGCGTCGAAGGCGTCGAGCACCACGCGCATCGCGCCGGTGCGTTCCAGCGTGGCGCCGGTGCGGATCAGCCGCCAGATGTTGTGCGGTCCTCGCAAGGGTCAGAGCTTCCAGCCGGAGTGGAGCGCGGCGACGCCCATGGTCAGGTTGCGGTAGCGGGCCTGCTCGAAGCCCGCGTCGCGGATCATGCCGAGAAACGTCTCCTGGTCGGGGAAACGGCGGATCGATTCCACCAGATACTGGTAGCTCGCGCGGTCCTGCGCCACGACCTGGCCCATGGCGGGGATCACGTTGAAGGAATAGCGGTCATAGGCCCATTGCAGGGCCGGCGTCGGGATCTGCGAGAACTCGAGCACCATGAGGCGGCCGCCCGGCCGGAGCACGCGGAACGCCTCGGCGAGGGCGGCCTCGGGCCGCGTGACGTTCCGGATGCCGAAGCTGATCGTGTAGACATCGAAGCTTGCGTCCGGAAACGGCAGCGCCATCGCGTCGCCCACGATCCAGGCGAGCTTATCCGCCATGCGCTCGGCCTCGGCGCGCTTGCGCCCCGCGACGAGCATGGATTCGGTCAGATCGAGTACGGTGGCGTGCCCCGCGCCGGCGCGGCGAAGGAAGCGGAAGGCGATGTCGCCGGTGCCTCCTGCCACGTCGAGAAGCCGCTGGCCGGGCCGGGGTGCCAGCCAGTCCATCATCGCGTCCTTCCAGAGCCTGTGAACACCCGCCGACATCAGGTCGTTCATCACGTCGTAGCGGCTGGCCACCGAGGTGAACACGCCCTTGACGCGTCCCGCCTTTTCGGTCTCGGGCACGGTTTCGTACCCGAAATGCGTCGTGCCCCTGCGGGCGTCTGTCGCGTCGTCGCTCATGAGCCTTGCCGTCTGCCGTGCAGAGCCATCTTATAGGGCGCTTGCGGGGCGCTGCAATCCGCGCCGGCCGCGGGAAGGAGCGCGCATGCCGGAATTGCCCGAAGTCGAGACGGTTCGTCGCGGCCTTTCGCCCGTGATGGAGGGCGGGCGGATCCTGCGCGCAGCGGTCAACCGGCCCGATCTGCGCTGGCCGTTGCCCGAGCGCATGGCCGAGCGGCTGGCCGGGGCGCGGGTCCTGCGCCTCGGGCGGCGGTCGAAGTACCTGCTCGCCGATCTCGACACGGGCGAGACCTGGATCATCCATCTCGGGATGTCGGGCCGCCTGCTCGTCTCCGGCGATGCGCTGGGACGCTTCGTGCACGACCATCCCGCACCGGAGAAGCACGATCACGTGGTGATCGACCTCGAGGGGGGCGCCCGCGTCACCTTCAACGACCCGAGGCGTTTCGGCGTGATGGACCTGGTGGCGACGGAACGGCTGCAAACGCACCGCCTGCTTGCGGGGCTGGGGCCCGAGCCGCTCGGCAACGGGTTCGACGAGGACTATCTGGTGGCGCGCCTCGCCGGGCGGAACACGCCCGTGAAGGCGGCGCTTCTCGACCAGAGGCTCGTCGCGGGGCTCGGCAACATCTATGTCTGCGAGGCGCTCTTTCGCGCCGGCGTCTCGCCCCTGCGCAAGGCCGGGCGCCTGGCCCCGCGGCGCGCTGCAGCGCTCGTGCCGGCGATCCGGGCGGTGCTCGCCGACGCGATCGAGGCCGGTGGCTCCAGCCTGCGCGACTATCGCCGCGCGGACGGCGAACTCGGGTATTTCCAGCACGCCTTCGACGTCTATGGCCGGGAGGGCGCGCCCTGCCGGCGGCCCGGCTGCACCGGAACGGTGCGCCGCAAGGTGCAGTCGGGGCGCTCTTCGTTCTACTGCATCTCTTGCCAAAGATAGCTTGAATGGACGTGCCAGAATGCTAAGGCAGGCATCTGACCGAAACGAACGGAGCCGGCTGCATGGCTTATGAGACGATAATCGTCGAGACCGAAGACCACGTCGCCACGATCAAGCTCAACCGCCCCGACGCGCTGAACGCGCTGAACGCGCACATGCTGGGCGAACTGTCCCGCGCGCTTGCCGAGGCCGACGCCAACGACAAGGTGCGCTGCATCATCCTGACCGGCTCCTCCAAGGCCTTCGCGGCGGGCGCCGACATCCGGGAGATGTCGGAGAAGAGCTTCGTCGACATGTACATGTCGGACTACTTCACCCCGGAGCACGACGCGGTGACCCGGGTTCGCAAGCCCGTCATCGCCGCCGTGGCCGGCTACGCGCTGGGCGGGGGGTGCGAGCTTGCGATGATGTGCGATTTCATCGTTGCCGCCGACACGGCGAAGTTCGGCCAGCCCGAGATCAACCTGGGCGTGGTGGCCGGTCTCGGCGGAACCCAGCGCCTGACCCGGGCGGTCGGCAAGTCGAAATCCATGGACATGCACCTGACGGGACGCTTTATGGACGCCGAGGAGGCGGAGCGCGCGGGCCTCGTCAGCCGCGTGGTGCCCGCCAAGAGCCTGATGGAAGAGGTGCGTGGCATCGCCGACAAGATCGCGGAAAAGTCGATCCTGACCGCGATGGCGGTCAAGGAGGCGGTGAACCGGGCCGAGGAAACCACGCTCGCCGAGGGGCTGCGCTTCGAGCGGCGCCTCTTCCACGCGCTCTTCTCCACCGAAGACCAGAAGGAGGGCATGACCGCCTTCCTGGAGAAGCGCGAGGCGCAGTTCCGCGACCGCTGAGCCGGGCGGTTGACTTGCCCGCGACTCGCGTCTAAGAGCGCGGCTTCAGACATTCCACCCCAGACGAATGGGACGAAAAGACAATGGCAAACACGCCTCAGGCCAAGAAGCGCGCCCTTCAGAACGAGCGTCGCTACGCCGTGAACAAGGCGCGCCGGTCGCGCATCCGCACCTTCCTGCGCAAGGTCGAGGAAGCCATCGCCTCGGGCGACAAGGATGCCGCGGCCGCCGCACTTCGCGCCGCCCAGCCGCAACTGATGCGCGGCGTGACGAAGGGCGTGTTGCACAAGAACACCGCTGCCCGGAAGATGTCTCGCCTGTCCGCCCGTGTGAAAGCGATCGGCTAACCCCTTTTCCAGGCGGTAAAGTTTACGGGCCCGGCACCTCGCCGGGCCCGTTTCGTTGTGCAGCCGCCGCATGAGGCGGAACCGGATTCTTTTGCCCGCGGATCCGAGTCAAGCGACAAGTTTCGTTGCCGCTCTGCAAGCGCAGTTGCTAACTTCCGGTCTGCGAGTCATCGCCTTGGGGGGACAGGCGTCACACCGCACACGTGGATCGTTTCCACCTGTGTGGCCGAACGATCCGTTGAGCACCGGATCGCCGTGACCGTGGGGCATCGGGGACGCCTCACGCGCCAGTCCGACACAAGATGAACGGCGCAATCGGCGCCCACTCCGCGGTCGTGCGTTTCGGCCCGCGAGGGGGAGCGTTCCAGTTGCGCCTGAATGCCCGGCATCGCCGGGCTGGTGGGTTGGCCGGGCGGAGTCCGGTCGCGGGGTCGTCGGGTTTCGGGTTCGAGTTGAACCGTCTGCGCGGTTTGGAGGTCCGGAATGAAGTCGCTGCTGGAAGAGAGAAAAATGACGCGGGATCAATGGGGACAGCTACAGGCAACACTCGAGAGGACGGTAGGCAGGAACAACTACCACAACTGGATCAAGCCGCTCGAGTTCGCCGGCGTCTCTGACGGGGTCGCGACCTTCAAGGTGCCGACGAATTTCCTTGGCAACTACGTGTCGCAGAATTTCGGCGACGTGCTGCTTCACCAGATCGCGACCGCCGGCGCCGATGTCAGGCGCGTGCATTTCACCGTGGCGCCCTCTCCAGAGCGGCCCGCCGCGCCCTCGAACGGCCCCCGCGACGCGGCGTCCGCGGCGGCCGCGCCCGAAACCTCCGGCCGCAGCGACACGCTTCCCGGCGCGCCGCTCGACGAGCGGTTCCGTTTCGAGACCTTCGTCGTCGGCAAACCCAACGAGCTCGCCCATGCCGCCGCGCGCCGCGTCGCCGAGGGCGGCCCCGTCACCTTCAACCCGCTGTTCCTTTACGGCGGCGTCGGCCTTGGCAAGACGCATCTGATGCACGCGATCGCGTGGGAGCTGCAGGAGCGCCAATCGCATCTCAACGTGCTCTACCTGTCGGCCGAACAGTTCATGTATCGCTTCATCCAGGCGCTCCGGGATCGCAAGATGATGGACTTCAAGTCCATTTTCCGCTCGGTCGACGTGCTGATGGTGGACGACGTGCAGTTCATCGCCGGCAAGGACAGCACGCAGGAGGAATTCTTCCACACGTTCAACGCCCTCGTCGATCAGAACAAGCAGATCATCATCTCGGCCGACCGTGCGCCGGGCGAGATCAAGGATCTCGAGGAGCGCATCAAGAGCCGCCTGCAATGCGGCCTCGTTGTGGACCTGCACCCGACGGATTACGAACTGCGCCTCGGCATCCTGCAGTCCAAGGTGGAACGGCAGCGCAGCCAGTATCCCGGCCTTCAGATCGAGCCCGGCGTGCTGGAGTTCCTGGCGCTGCGGATCTCGACCAATGTCCGCGTTCTCGAGGGGGCGCTGACCCGCCTCTTCGCGGTGGCCTCGCTCGTCGGGCGGCCGATCGACATGGAACTCACCCAGGACAGCCTCGCGGACGTGCTGCGGGTCTCCGAGCGGAAGATCACCATCGAGGAGATTCAGCGCAAGGTGTCGGAACATTACCATATCCGCCTGAGCGACCTGCTCGGGCCCAAGCGTGTGCGCAATTACGCGCGGCCGCGCCAGGTGGCGATGTATCTGTCCAAGCAGCTCACCAGCCGGTCGCTGCCGGACATCGGACGCCGCTTCGGCGGGCGCGACCACACGACGGTGATGCACGGCGTGCGCCGCATCGAGGAACTCAAGTCCTCCGACCCGCAGATCTCGGAGGATCTCGAGATCCTGCGCCGGTCGCTCGAGGCCTGAGGCCGGTCCTTGGTTTTTCCGGCACGGCCCGCGCGCAATCGCGGGCCGCGACCTTGACGGGTCGTTCGATCCGGCGGAGAACCCCACATAGCACTTGAGCCGGAACGGGAAATGGCTAGCGTTTCCTTCCCGGTCGAGCGGAGGGATGGGGCATGAAGATCAGCATCGAGCGCGGCACGCTTCTCAAGGCCGTCTCCCAGGCGCAGTCCGTGGTGGAGCGGCGCAACACCATTCCCATTCTCGGCAACGTGCTGATCGAGGCCGAGGGCGACGAGGCGAAATTCCGCGCCACCGACCTCGACATAGAGGTCGTGGACCGTGCCGCGGCGCAGGTGCAGCGGCCCGGCGCCACGACCGTGAGCGCCGTCACCCTGCATGAAATCGTCCGCAAGCTGCCCGACGGCGCGCTTGTCACGCTGAGCGACGACGGCGCGTCCGGCCGGCTGGAGGTGGAAGCGGGGCGGTCGCGCTTCTCGCTCGCCACCCTGCCGAAAGAGGATTTCCCGGTGATGGCCTCGTCGGAATACACGGCGAATTTCGCCGCGCCCGCTCCGGTGCTCCGCCGCCTCTTCGACAAGTCCAAGTTCGCGATCTCCACCGAAGAGACGCGCTATTACCTGAACGGCGTCTACATGCATGTGGCCGAGGGCGAGGACGGCCCGGTGCTGCGCTGCGTGGCGACCGACGGTCACCGGCTGGCCCGGATCGACGCGCCCCTGCCCGACGGCGCCGAGGAGACGCCCGGCGTGATCGTGCCGCGCAAGACGGTGGGCGAGCTGCGCAAGCTGCTGGACGACGACGACGCCGAGATCGCGGTCTCGGTCTCCGAGACGAAGGTCCGTTTCGCGACGCCCGACATCACGCTGACCTCGAAGGTGATCGACGGAACCTTCCCGGACTATGCCCGCGTCATTCCCCAGGGAAACACCCGGCGGCTGGAGGTCGACGCCGCGGAGTTCGCGCAGGCCGTGGACCGGGTGGCCACGGTCAGCTCGGAGCGCTCGCGCGCGGTCAAGCTGCAGCTCGACGAGGACCGGCTGGTGCTGTCCGTGAATGCCCCCGACAGCGGTGCGGCGGAAGAGGAACTGTCGGTCGCCTACGGCGACGAACGCCTCGAGATCGGGTTCAACGCCAAGTATCTGCTCGAGATCGCGAGCCAGGTGGACCGCGAAAACGCGGTGTTCATGTTCAACTCTTCCGGCGACCCGACGCTGATGCGCGAGGGCGACGACAGTTCCGCGATCTACGTCGTGATGCCGATGCGGGTCTGACCCGCGCCGGGGTCAGGAATAGGCCCAGGCCAGAAGCCCGATACCGAGCGCCACGCGGTAGATCACGTAGGGCGTGAAGCTCACGGACCGCAGCAGCCGCATCATCAGCGCCAGCGCCGCCAGCGCCGAGACGAAGGCGAAGCCCGCTGCGATCGCACCGTTCCGGGCGGCCTCGGTGTCGGCCGTGGCGACGACCTCGGCGGCCAGCAGCGCACCCGAGGCGGCGATGGTGGGAATCGACATGAGCATGGCGATCTTGGCCGCGCCGTGGCGCGAATAGCCGAGGAAGCGGGCCCCGGTGATACAGATGCCCGAGCGCGAGGTGCCGGGGATGAGCGCCACCGCCTGCCAGAGCCCGAGTATCCAGGCATGACGCATGGACCAGTCCGCGGCCTCCAGCCGGGCGGGCCCGAAGCGGTCCGCCACCCAGAGGACCACGCCAAACCCGAGCATCGTCCAGCCGATGACGGCGACCGAGCGCATGGCGTCGTCGAGCCCGGTGAGCTTGAGGGCGAGGCCCGCCACCACGACCGGGATCGTCGCCGCCAGCAGCAGGAGCGCGAGCCGCGCGCCGGGCGTATCGGCGCGACCCCGAACGAGCCGGCCGATTCCGGCCAGCGCCTCGCGGACATCGGCCCAGAAATAGACGATCACCGCGCCCAGCGTGCCGACATGCACGGCGACGTCCACGACCTGGCCCTGGTCTTCGATGCCCGCCAGCGCGGGCAGGAGAATCAGGTGACCCGAAGAGGAAATCGGCAGGAATTCCGTGACGCCTTGCGTGACCGCCAGGATGAAGAGGTGCAACAGGGTCATGGGCATGTCCGGCTTGGCGATGCTGCGGCCGGTATAAGTGATGCTGCCGCAAAGGAAAGAGTCCATTTGGGTCCGGTTCGATACATAAATTTTCCGCAATGCAGCGCTCAGGACCGTTTTGCGGGTCATGTCGCCTGAATAAGCGTCAATAGTTGTGACTTTTCTTTCGCCGGAACCTGATATATGCACACGCGGCAGCGTCAGTCTTGGAGGAGCGCGCGATGTCGAAGCAGCACCTGCTCAAATTCGTGAGCGTCGAACGGGACATGCCCGAAAAGCGGGACGCGAATGTCCGCGCCCACGACTTTCACGAGATCTACGCGGAATACGCGGCCGAGAAGGCGCGCGAGCAGGCCGGGCGCTGCAGCCAGTGCGGCGTGCCCTATTGCCAGTCGCACTGCCCGCTGCACAACAACATCCCCGACTGGCTGATGCTGACCGCCGAGGGCCGCCTGCGCGAGGCCTATGATCTCAGCCAGGCCACGAACACCTTTCCCGAGATCTGCGGCCGGATCTGCCCGCAGGATCGGCTGTGCGAAGGCAACTGCGTGATCGAGCAGTCGGGACATGGCACGGTCACCATCGGCGCGGTCGAGAAATACATCACCGACACCGCGTGGGAGGAAGGCTGGGTCCAGCCGCTGCGCCCCGCGCGCGAGCGTCCCGAAAGCGTGGGCATCATCGGCGCCGGTCCCGGCGGGCTCGCCGCCGCGGACGTGCTGCGCCGCGCGGGCGTGCAGGTGACGATCTACGATCGCTATGACCGCGCGGGCGGGCTGATGACCTACGGCATCCCCGGCTTCAAGCTCGAGAAGGACGTGGTCATGCGCCGCAACGCGCAGCTCGAGGAGGGCGGCATCCGCTTCGTCCTGAACTGCAATGTCGGCGAGGACGTCTCCTTCGAGGAGATCCGCGACCAGCACGACGCCGTCCTTGTCGCGACCGGCGTCTACAAGTCGCGCGAACTTACCGGGCCGGGGTCTGGCGCGGACGGCATCGTCCGGGCCATCGACTTTCTCACCGCGTCCAACCGCAAGAGCTTCGGCGACGCGGTGCCGGAGTTCGAATCGGGCGAGCTCGACGCGAAGGACAAGCGCGTGGTCGTCATCGGCGGCGGCGACACCGCGATGGATTGCGTGCGCACCGCCGTGCGTCAGGGCGCGACCAGCGTGAAGTGCCTCTACCGCCGGGATCGGCAGAACATGCCGGGCTCCCAGCGCGAGGTGGCCAACGCCGAGGAGGAGGGCGTGGAATTCGTCTGGCTTTCGGCGCCGAAGGGCTTCGTCGGCGACCCGGTGACAGGCGTCGTGGTGCAGCGCATGCGCCTCGGCCCGCCCGACGCCACGGGCCGCCAGTCGCCCGAGGTCATCGAGGGGTCGGATTACACCGAAGAGGCGGACATGGTGATCAAGGCGCTCGGCTTCGAGCCGGAAGAGCTGCCGCGCCTCTGGGGCGTCGAGGGCCTGGAGGTCACGCGCTGGGGCACGGTGAAGGCCGAATTCACGACCGGCCGCACCTCGCTGCCTGGCGTCTACGCCGTGGGCGACATCGTGCGCGGCGCCTCGCTCGTGGTCTGGGCCATCCGCGACGGCCGCGACGCCGCCCAGGCGATCCTCGAGGATCTCGCCGCGCAGCCCGCGGTGGCGGCAGAGTAGCCCGCCCCCGGCACCACCTGACGCGCCGGCCCCGGACGGGCCGGTCCCTGACCATCGCAGCGGGCACGGGCCCGCCCTCTTGGAAGAGGACTGACGCCATGACCATCTTCGATGCCAACTGGGCCGCCGAGCAGGAAGACAAGCGCCGCTGGCTGGCCGACCACGGCCTTTACGACCCGCAGGAGGAGCGGTCCTCCTGCGGTGTGGGCCTTGTCGTCTCGATCGACGGGACGCCCTCGCGCAAGGTCGTGGACGCGGGTATCGACGCCCTCAAGGCGATCTGGCACCGCGGCGCGGTGGACGCGGACGGCAAGACGGGCGACGGGGCCGGCATCCATCTGCAGATCCCGGTGCCCTTCTTCTACGACCAGATCCGCCGCACCGGCCACGAGCCGCGCGAGGACCAGCTCATCGCGGTGGGCCAGGTGTTCCTGCCGCGCACCGACTTCGGCGCGCAGGAAACCTGCCGGACCATCGTCGAGACCGAAGTCCTGCGCATGGGCCACTACATCTACGGCTGGCGCCACGTTCCGGTCGCGATCGACTGCCTTGGCGAGAAGGCGAACGCGACGCGGCCCGAGATCGAGCAGATCATCATCTCCAACGCGAAAGGCATCGACGAGGAGACCTTCGAGCGCGAACTCTACGTCATCCGCCGCCGGATCGAGAAGGCCGCCGCCGCCGCGCAGGTGCCGGGCCTCTACATCGCGTCGCTCTCCTGCCGGTCGATCATCTACAAGGGCATGATGCTCGCCGAACAGGTGAGCGAGTTCTACCCCGACCTCCAGGACGAGCGTTTCAAGTCGGCCTTCGCCATCTATCACCAGCGCTATTCCACCAACACCTTCCCGCAATGGTGGCTGGCGCAGCCCTTCCGGATGCTCGCCCACAACGGCGAGATCAACACGCTCAAGGGCAACATCAACTGGATGAAGAGCCACGAGATCCGCATGGCCTCGAACACGTTCGGGGACATGGCCGAGGACATCAAGCCCATCGTGGCGCAGGGCTCGTCGGATTCGGCGGCGCTCGACGCCGTGTTCGAGGTGCTGGTGCGCGCGGGCCGCGACGCGCCCATGGCCAAGACGATGCTCATTCCCGAAAGCTGGTCGCAGGCGCGGGTGGAACTGCCGCAGGCCTGGCGCGACATGTACGCCTATTGCAACGCGGTGATGGAGCCGTGGGACGGTCCGGCGGCGCTCGCCATGACCGACGGGCGCTGGGTCTGCGCGGGGATGGACCGCAACGGGTTGCGCCCGATGCGCTACGTCGTCACCGGCGACGGAATGGTGATCGCCGGGTCCGAGGCGGGGATGGTGCACGTGGACGAGGGCACCATCCGCGAGAAGGGGGCCCTCGGCCCGGGCCAGATGCTTGCCGTCGACATGGCGGAGGGCAAGCTCTACCACGACACCGAGATCAAGGACCGCCTGAGCGAGGCCCAGCCCTTCGGCGAATGGGTCGGCAAGATCAACGAGCTCGACGAGGTGCTGTCGAAGGTCAGCGAGGCGCCGCTCTTCACCGGCTCCGATCTCAAACGCCGGCAGATCGCGGCGGGCTACACCATCGAGGAACTCGAACAGATCCTCGCTCCCATGGCCGAGGACGGCAAGGAGGCCGTGGCCTCGATGGGCGACGATACGCCCTCCGCCGTGCTGTCCAAGAAGTACCGGCCGCTCAGCCATTACTTCCGGCAGAACTTCAGCCAGGTGACGAACCCGCCCATCGACAGCTTGCGCGAATACCGGGTGATGAGCCTCAAGACGCGCTTCGGAAACCTCAAGAACGTGCTCGACGAGTCCTCGGCGCAGACCGAGATCTTCGTGCTCGACAGCCCCTTCGTGGCCAACGCGCAGTTCGACGAGATGGTGCGCCAGTTCAACGCCGACATGGTGGAGATCGACTGCACCTTCCCGGCCGCCAGCCGCGAGGGCGCGCTGCGCGACGGTCTTGCCCGTATCCGGTCCGAGGCCGAGGACGCGGTGCGCTCGGGCGCGGGCCACATCGTTCTCACCGATCACCGGTCGGACGGGGACAAGGTGCCGATGCCGATGATCCTGGCCACCTCGGCGGTGCATTCGCACCTGACACGTCAGGGCCTGCGCACCTTCTGCTCGCTCAACGTCCGCTCGGCCGAGTGCATCGACCCGCACTACTTCGCCGTGCTGATCGGGGCGGGCGCCACCACGGTGAACGCCTATCTGGCCGAGGACAGCCTGGCCGAGCGGATCGAGCGCGGGCTGCTCGACGGGCCGCTCACCGAGGCGGTGGCGCGCTACCGCAAGGCCATCGACCAGGGCCTGCTCAAGATCATGTCGAAGATGGGCATCAGCGTGATCTCGTCCTACCGCGGCGGGCTCAACTTCGAGGCGGTGGGCCTCGGCCGCGCGATGTGCGCGGAGTATTTCCCCGGCCTCGTCAGCCGCATTTCGGGCATCGGCGTGTCGGGCATCCAGAAGAAGGTCGAGGAGGTGCATGCCCGCGCCTGGCAGGGGTCGGCCGACGTGCTGCCCATCGGCGGCTTCTACAAGATGCGCAAGTCGGGCGAGACCCATGCCTGGGGGGCGCAGTCGATGCACCTGATGCAGATGGCCTGCAACCAGGGCTCTTACGAGATGTGGAAGCGCTACTCGGCGGCGATGCAGGCCAACCCGCCGATCCACCTGCGCGATCTTCTCGACATGAAGCCGAAGGGCAACCCCGTGCCGCTCGAGGAGGTGGAGAGCATCACCTCGATCCGCAAGCGGTTCGTCACACCGGGCATGAGCCTCGGCGCGCTCAGCCCCGAGGCGCACAAGACCCTGAACGTCGCCATGAACCGCATCGGCGCGAAGTCCGACTCGGGCGAGGGCGGCGAGGATCCGGCGCATTTCGTGCCCGAGCCCAATGGCGACAACCCGTCGGCCAAGATCAAGCAGGTGGCCTCGGGCCGCTTCGGCGTGACGGCCGAATACCTCAACCACTGCGAGGAGCTGGAGATCAAGGTCGCCCAGGGCGCCAAGCCCGGCGAGGGCGGCCAGCTTCCCGGCATGAAGGTGACGGAGCTCATCGCGCGGCTTCGCCATTCCACGCCGGGCGTGACCCTGATCTCGCCCCCGCCGCATCACGACATCTACTCGATCGAGGATCTCGCCCAGCTCATCTACGACCTGAAGCAGATCAATCCGCGCGCCAAGGTCACGGTGAAGCTGGTGGCCTCCTCCGGCGTGGGCACGATCGCGGCGGGCGTGGCGAAGGCCAAGGCCGACGTGATCCTGATCTCCGGCCACAATGGCGGCACGGGCGCATCGCCGGCCACGTCGATCAAGTACGCCGGCCTGCCCTGGGAGATGGGGCTGACCGAGGCGCACCAGGTGCTCTCGATGAACAACCTGCGCGAGCGGGTCACGCTGCGCACTGATGGCGGCCTGCGGACGGGCCGCGACATCGTCATGGCCGCGATGATGGGGGCCGAGGAATACGGCATCGGCACCGCCGCGCTGATCGCGATGGGCTGCATCATGGTGCGGCAGTGCCAGTCGAATACCTGTCCCGTGGGCGTGTGCACGCAGGATCCCAAGCTGCGCGAGAAGTTCACCGGCAACGCGGACAAGGTGGTGAACCTCATCACCTTCTACGCGCAGGAGGTGCGCGAGGTGCTGGCCTCCATCGGCGCGCGGTCGCTCGACGAGGTGATCGGCCGCGCGGACCTGCTGACCCAGGTCAGCCGGGGCGCCGCGCATCTCGACGATCTCGACCTCAACCCGCTTCTCATCACCGTCGACGGGGCCGAGCGCATCACCTACGACCGCGACAAGCCCCGCCAGACGGTCCCGGACACGCTCGACGCCGAGATCGTCCGCGACGCCGCGCGCTTCCTCGAGGACGGCGAGAAGATGCAGCTCTCTTACGCGGTGCAGAACACGCACCGCACGGTGGGCACCCGCACCTCCAGCCACATCGTGCGCCGGTTCGGGATGCGCAACGCGCTCCAGCCCGACCACCTGACGGTGAAACTCAAGGGCAGCGCGGGGCAGTCGCTGGGCGCCTTCGCGGCGCCGGGCCTCAAGATCGAGGTGGCGGGCGACGCGAACGACTATGTCGGCAAGGGCCTTTCGGGCGGTCTGATCTCCGTGCGCCCGCCGATGGCCTCGCCGCTCGAGGCGGGGGAGAACACCATCATCGGGAACACGGTGCTTTACGGTGCGACCGCGGGCTACCTCTTCGCCGCCGGCCGGGCGGGCGAGCGTTTCGCCGTCCGCAACTCGGGCGCCCATGTCGTGGTGGAGGGCTGTGGCTCCAACGGGTGCGAGTACATGACCGGCGGGGTCGCGGTGATCCTCGGGCGCATCGGGGCCAATTTCGGCGCCGGAATGACCGGGGGCATGGCCTACATCCACGACCCCGAAGGACTGGCGCAACAGCTCATCAACATGGAAACGCTCGTGGTCTGCCCGGTCTCGGTCTCGCACTGGGAGGCGGAGCTGAAGGACCTTGTGGAGCGCCACGTCGCCGAGACCCGCTCGCGCCGCGGCGCCGACATCCTCCAGAACTGGGAGATCGAGCTCGGGAACTTCCTGCAGGTCTGTCCGAAGGAGATGCTCGGCAAGCTGTCGCACCCGATCGGGATCGAGAGCGAGGCGGTGCCCGCCGAATAGACCCGCCCGCGGGCCCCCGGCGGCGGCGAAGCCGCTGCGGGGGGCGGGCAGGCGGCCGTCGGTTCGGCGCGAGCTTCGCGGACGCGGGCCCCCGCCATGGGGCGGGTCTGCGCCCGGCATCGCAGCAGATCCCGTGGTCGCGCCGATCCCGGCAGGACTCTGTAAGGATTGCCTGTTATCCAGAAAACCCGCCGTTTCGAAGCGGCGAACCACTCCGGTCAGCCATGCCCACGACCTGCGACCACCCGGTCTTCACCTTCGGTCCCGCGAGCCCGCCGCCTGCCGGTGCGCCGGTGAAACCTGCTCGCCGGGCGCCGGTGAACCGGCACGGGGGCGGCGGGACCGACCGCCTCGGCATTCCGTCTGGGTGCCGCTTCCACGGATTTTCCCGCGCGGGCTGGCGCGGCACAGCCGTGGCCGCGCGGCCGGTGCCTCGCCAGCCCGCGGCGACGCGCGTCCGCGCCTGAGCGCTGGCAGCGCATGGTGCCTTTGTGATGTAAGGCTGCGACATGCCCCAAAAGCGCCGTTCATCCCAGAGCCCCCGCAAGAAAACCGCCGGAACGCCCCCGCGCCGATCCGTCGCGACGCGCGTCGTGCGCCTTTTGCGGCGCGCGGTGCTGTGGGGGCTCGCCCTCGTTCTGCTGGCGGTGCTGGCCGGGCGCATCGTGAATCCCCCGGTGACGCCCTACATGGCCGCCGAGGCGTATCGCCTTGGCGGCGTGGCGCGGGACTGGGTGCCCATGGACCGGATCGCGCCCGCGATGGCGCGCGCGGCGGTGGCGGCGGAGGACGCGAATTTCTGCCTTCACTGGGGGTTCGACCTCGACGCGATCCGTGTCGCGATCGCCGACGGCTCGCGCCGCGGCGCATCGACGATCTCGCAGCAGACGGTCAAGAATGTCTACCTGTGGCATGGGCGCAACTGGCTGAGAAAGGCGCTGGAAACGGCGCTCACGCCCGTCGTGGAGGCGGCCTGGTCCAAGCGGCGCATCCTCGAGGTCTACCTCAACGTGGCCGAGTTCGCCGAGGGCGTCTTCGGCGTGGAGGCGGCCGCGCGCCACCATTTCGGGGTCTCCGCCGCCGACCTCGATCCCCGTCAGGCCGCGCTTCTGGCCGCCGTGCTGCCGTCGCCCAAGACGCGCTCCGCGGCGCAGCCCTCCGACTTCGTGCAGCGACGCGCGCGCGCGATCCGCGACGGGGCCGAAACCATCCTAGCCGACGGGCGCGCCGCCTGCTTCGACAGTTGAAAAGCGCCGTCCGACCGGGCATGCAGGGGCAACGCCCGCAACCAGCGCCCGGAGCCCGGCCGATGGCCCGCCTCTACCACGTGCCACTCTCGCCTTTCTGCCGCAAGGTGCGCCTGTGCCTCGCGGAGAAGCGGATCGAGTGCGAACTCGTGGAAGAACGCTACTGGGAGCAGTCGCCCGACTTCCTGCGGCGGAACCCGGCGGGCAAGGTCCCGGTGCTGAAGATCGACGGCAGGACGCTTTCGGAAAGCATGGCGATCTGCGAGTACCTGGATGAAACGCGCCCCGAGCCGCCGCTCATGCCACGCACCCCAGAGGCCCGCTACGAGGTGCGCCGCCTCGTGGGCTGGTTCGACGACAAGTTCCACGCCGAGGTGACGTCGAAACTGCTTTACGAGCGGGTCAACAAGAAGGTGATGGGGCAGGGATACCCCGACAGCCGAAACGTCAAGAGCGGAGCGCAGAGGATCAAGTACCACCTCGACTACATGGCGTGGCTTCTCGATCACCGCCGCTGGCTTGCCGGAGACGTGATGACGCTGGCGGATTTCGCGGCGGCGTCGCATCTCTCCGCGCTGGACTACATTTCGGACGTGGACTGGAACCGATCCGAGACGGTCAAGGACTGGTATGCCAAGATCAAGTCGCGCCCGGCCT
Source organism: Rhodosalinus sp. K401 (assembly GCF_041365735.1). Lineage (NCBI taxonomy): Bacteria > Pseudomonadati > Pseudomonadota > Alphaproteobacteria > Rhodobacterales > Paracoccaceae > Rhodosalinus > Rhodosalinus sp. K401. The sequence goes on from NZ_JBGFSI010000008.1 coordinate 131,633, forward strand.
TTCGCGGCATCCTCGCCGACCAGGTGCCCGGGTTCCCCCAGCCGGCGCATTACGCCGACCTGGATTTCTGATCTCGCGCGCCGCCGGGGGGCGGCCCGCCCCCCGTCCCTGCGGGACTCCCCCCGGGAGTATTTTTCCCAAGAAGAAACGACATGGACGCGCTGAAGGAGAGGCTGAGGATGCAGGCGCGCGCCGAGGGCTTCGACGCCTGCGGCGTCTGCCGACCCGACGCGATACCGCAGGTGCCCGCGCGGCTGGCGGCGTTCCTCGATGCGGGCTGGCACGGCCAGATGCGCTGGCTGGAAGAGCGGGCGGCCTGGCGCGGTAACCCGGCGGCGCTCTGGCCCGCGGCGCGCTCCATCATCATGCTGGCCGAAAGCTACACGCCTGACGAGGACCCTTTGGCGCTGCTCGACCATCCCGATCGCGGGATCGTTTCCGTGTACGCGCGGGGCCGGGACTATCACGACGTGGTCAAGAAACGCCTCAAGCGGCTGGCGCGCTGGCTGATCGCCGAGGCGGGCGAGGGCACGGAGGTGAAGGTCTTCGTGGACACCGCGCCGGTGGCCGAGAAGCCGCTGGCCGAGGCGGCGGGGATCGGCTGGCAGGGCAAGCACACCAACCTGCTGTCCCGCGATCTCGGGAACTGGGTCTTCCTCGGCGCGATCTTCACTACCGCCGAGATCCCGCCCGACGCCCCGGCGAGCGAGCATTGCGGATCGTGCCGCGCCTGCCTCGATGTCTGCCCGACGGACGCCTTCCCGGCGCCGTTCCAGCTCGACGCGCGGCGTTGCATCTCCTACCTCACGATCGAGCACGCCGGTCCGGTGGACGAGGAATTGCGTCCGCTGCTCGGAAACCGAATCTACGGTTGCGACGACTGCCTTGCCGTCTGCCCCTGGAACAAGTTCGCCCGGACCGCGCGGGAGGCGCGATATCACGCGCGGGCGGAACTGCGGGCCCCGCGCCTGGCCGATCTGGCGCAGCTCGACGACGCGGCGTTCCGCGCGCTGTTCTCCGGCAGCCCGATCAAGCGGATCGGCAGGAACCGGTTTGTGCGCAACGTTCTTTATGCCATCGGGAATTCGGGCGACGCCGCGCTGCGGCCGGTGGCGCAGGGCCTCGCGGAGGATCCCGACCCGGCGGTGGCGGATGCGGCGCGCTGGGCCGCGGCGCGGCTCGCGGCCGCGTGAGGCGCGAGGGGGTTTGATTTTGCCGCCGGCGTGCCATCTTTAGGCTCAGTGGTCAGGAAGGAGAGACGCGGATGCCCAGATACGAGCGCCGCCCGGAAGCGGTGGAGGCGCTGGACCCGGTCCAGTACCATGTGACCCAGGAGAACGGTACCGAGCGCCCCGGCACCGGGCACTACCTTTCCAACAAGGAGCCGGGCATCTACGTGGACATCGTCTCCGGCGAGCCGCTCTTCGCCTCGTCCGACAAGTACGAGTCGGGCTGCGGGTGGCCGAGCTTCGTGAAGCCGATCGAGCCCGCGCATGTCCGCGAGCTTCAGGACCGCAGCCTCGGCATGGTCCGGACCGAGGTGCGCTCGGCCCATGGCGACAGCCATCTGGGGCATGTCTTCCCGGACGGGCCGCGCGAGCGCGGCGGGCTGCGCTACTGCATCAATTCCGCCGCGCTCCGGTTCATCCATCGCGATGACATGGAGGCCGAGGGCTATGGCGATTACCTGGATCAACTGGAGGATGTCTGATGGCTGAAGAGCGCGCGATTCTGGCGGGTGGCTGCTTCTGGGGCATGCAGGATCTGATCCGCAAGCTTCCCGGCGTGCTGCGCACCCGCGTGGGCTATACCGGGGGCGACGTGCCGAACGCGACCTATCGCAACCACGGCACCCATGCGGAGGGGATCGAGATCATCTTCGACCCCGAGACGATCAGCTACCGGCGGATTCTGGAATACTTCTTCCAGATCCACGATCCCACGACGCTGAACCGGCAGGGCAACGATGTCGGGATGAGCTACCGGTCGGCGATCTATTATCTCGACGAGGCCCAGCGCGCCGAGGCGCTCGCCACCATCGCGGATGTCGAGGCGTCGGGCCTCTGGCCTGGAAAGGTCGTGACCGAGGTGGCGCCTGCGGGCGATTTCTGGGAAGCCGAACCGGAGCATCAGGATTACCTGCAGCGCATCCCGCACGGCTACACCTGCCATTTTCCGCGTTCCGACTGGGTGCTGCCGCGCCGCGACGCCGCGGAGTGAGCCAAAGGAACGGGGTGCGACCGGCAAGGCGCGTCTGGTCCGCCGACGCCCGAAGGGCGCCGGCCAGGTGTCGGAACGCGCCGCACGGCCGGTTGGATTGTCGTCTTGCCGATATCCCCAGCGGTATCGTCCTGAGGGGCGGCCCTGTGCCCTAGGGGTGTGGTAGGCCGGTCGCAGCCGCGACCGGAGACGTCGCCAACCCTTCCCGATGCCCGAAGGACGAGCGCACGGGGCTCGCGCCCCGTCGCTTGCACTTCCGCGTGTTGCGGGGCATGGCTTTGCGGCGAAAGGACAATCCCATGCATCCCGCACGCGGTATTGCGCTCAAGCTCGCCTCGGTGGTTCTCTTCATCTCCATGGCATCGCTCATCAAGGCGGTGTCGGATCATGTGCCGGCGGGGCAGTCCGTCTTCTTCCGCTCCTTCTTCGCCATGCCGGTGATCGTCGCCTGGCTCGCATGGCGCGGCGATCTTTCCACCGGTTTCCGGGTGCGCAACCGGCTTGCCCATGTCTGGCGCGGCCTCATCGGTACCGCGGCGATGGCCTGCGGCTTCGCCGCGCTGGGCCTGCTTCCCCTGCCCGAGGTCACCGCGATCGGCTACGCCGCGCCGCTTCTTACGGTGCTTTTCGCCGCCCTCCTGCTCGGAGAGCGGCTCCGCGCCTTCCGGCTGAGCGCGGTGGGGCTGGGCCTCATCGGCGTGCTGATCGTGCTCTGGCCGCGCCTTTCGGTGGAGGCGCTGGGCGACGTGGCGCTTGCCGGGGCGATCTTCGCGTTGCTGTCGGCGGCGCTCCGGGCGCTGGCCCATGTCCAGATCCGCCGGATGGCGGTCGTCGAGGAGACATCGGCCATCGTCTTCTACTTCTCGCTCACGGCGACGGCCTTCTCGCTTCTGACGCTGCCCCTCGGCCTTGTCTGGCCGGCAACGCTGGGCTGGGTATGGCCCACGCCGCTGGAAGCGGGGCTTCTGGTCGGCGCGGGGCTGATCGGCGGGGTGGCGCAGATCGTTCTGACCAGCGCCTACCGGTTCGCCGACGCCTCGCTGCTCGCGCCGTTCGACTACGCCTCGATGCTTTTCGCGATCGCCATCGGCTACACGGTGTTCGCGGAGGTTCCGACCGCGCCGATGCTGGCGGGCGCGGGGCTCGTGATCGCGGCGGGCGTGCTGATCGTGTGGCGCGAGCGGCAGATCGGGCTTGCGCGGGATCGCGCGCGGGCCGGGTTGACGCCCCAGGGCTGAGCGCCCGTCTCAGCGGTCGCGCCAGCCGAAGCTCGCATAGGCCGGCACCAGCGCGGCGCGGCGGAACCGGCCGAGCGGGAAGCGCCCGGGCACGCGGCGCATGGCCTCGGGGTAAGGCGCGCCCGGCAGCCGATCCTGCACGAGGTCCGCGAGAATTCGCCCGGCATAGCCCCCCATCGCGACGCCGTTTCCGTGATAGCCGAACCCCGCGAAGACGCCCGGCATGTCCGGCACCGGCCCGACATATGGCAGCAGCGTCGGCGTCAGGCAGACGAGCCCGGACCACAGATGCGGCGTCTCCACATCGCGCCAGGCCGGGAACATCGCCTCGAAATCGGCGCGGATCGCCCGCGCGAGCCGCGCCGTCTCGCGCGGGGTGGCGTAGATGCCGCCGCGCATCCCGAAGAGAAAGCGGTTGTCGGGCATGAGACGGAAATAATGCAGCAGGTGCCGCGTGTCGTAGGCCATCTGCGCCGTGGTCCAGCCCGCCGCCTGAAGCTCGTCGCCCTCAAGCGGGCGGGTCACGATCACGTTGGAGGCCACGGGCATGTAACGCGCGCGCATCCAGGCGGGCACGTCCTCGGAGGAGTAGCCGTTGGTGGCGAGGATCACGCGCCGCGCCCTCAGCCGTGCGCCGGGCAGGCCGAGCACGTAGCCTGACCCGTCCGCGCGCAGGGACGTCACCGGCGCGGGCGCGAAAAGCCGCGCGCCCGCCGCCTGAGCGGCCCGCGCGAGGCCCGCGGCGTATTTCCGGGGATTGAGCGCGAAGCCCAGGGGAACCGTGAGCGCGCCGTGGAAAGGCCCCGCCATCCCCGCGTCCGCGAGATCGGCGGCGGGCACGAGGCGCGGCGTCACGCCGTAGCCGGCCTCGACCTCCTCGGCCTCGCGCTGCAGGCGCTCCCACTCCTGCGGGCGGTGGGCGAGCAGCGTTTCGCCCTCGGAGTGACGGTCCACATCGAGCTCCAGCCGGTCGATCAGCCCGGAGGTGAAATCCACGGACGCGCGCTGCGCGTCGCGCCAGCCCTGCGCGCCCCGCGCGCCGAAGCGCCGGGTGAGCGCGGCGTCGGACAGTTTGGACCCGCCGAGGCAGCAGAACCCGCCATTGCGCCCCGAGGCCCCCCAGAACGGGGCCTCGGCCTCGCACAGCGCCACATCGACCCCGGCCTCGGCAAGGTGAAGCGCGGCGGAAAGACCGGTGAAGCCACCGCCGATCACCGCGACATCGGCGGCGATCTCTCCCTGGGGTGCGGGCCAGTGCGGCGTCTCGACCGTCGCGGCCCACCAGCACTCCGCCACCGGTGCCGCGCCATAGGCGGCGGGTTCGACGATACGCCTCATCCGGTCAGGCGCAGGGCGGCCTGTTCCTCGCGCTGCTGGCGGATCGCCGCGTTCTTCGAGGCGAGCGAAGCGGCCACGACACCCACCGTGACGATGCCGATCAGCAACGAGGAAAGCGCGTTGATCTCTGGGCTGACGCCCAGGCGGATCGACGAGAAGATCTTGATCGGCAGCGTCGTCGCCGAGGGTCCGGCGGTGAAGCTTGCGATCACCAGATCGTCGAGCGAGAGGGTGAAGGCCAGAAGCCAGCCCGAGATCACGGCGGGCAGGATGATCGGCAGCGTCACGAGCCGGAACGCCTCCGCCGGGGAGCAACCGAGATCGAGCGCCGCCTCCTCGAGCGAGCGGTCGAAGCTGACCAGCCGCGAGGAGACCACGACGGACACGAAGCACATCGAGAAGGTCGTATGCGCGAGGATGATCGTGAAGATCCCGCGATCGAGCCCGATCCCGATGAAGAGAAGCAGCAGGGAAAGCCCCGTGATCACCTCGGGCATCACCAGCGGGGCATAGATCATCCCCGAGAACAGCGTTCGCCCGAGAAAACGCCCGGCCCGGACGAGGACCAGCGCCGCCATCGTGCCGAGCACGGTCGCCACGGTCGAGGAGACGACCGCGACCTTCAGCGTGACCCAGGCCGCGTCGAGGAACGCCTGGTCGCGGAAGATCTCCGCGTACCAGCGCGTGGAGAAGCCCGCCCAGACCGTCACGAGTTTGGACGCGTTGAAGGAGTAGATGACCAGGATGATCATCGGCAGGTAGAGGAACGCGAAGCCCAGCGTGAGAGACGTTGCGTTGAACCAGGTGAAGCGTCTCATCGCGACGGCCCTCCGGTCAGGGTCTGGCGCGGGGCGCCAGCGCCGCGAAAACGCGACGGGGAGAGGCGCTCCTTCATCCTTCGGCCTCCCGTTGCTTCTGCTCGTTGCGCTGGAACAGGACGATGGGCACGATCAGGATCAGCAACAGCACGATCGCCACGGCGCTTGCGACCGGCCAGTCGCGGTTGTTGAAGAACTCCTCCCACAGGATCTTGCCGATCATCAGCGTCTCGGATCCGCCCAGAAGCGAGGGGATCACGAACTCCCCGATGGCGGGGATGAAGACGAGGAAGCAGCCGGCGATGATGCCGGTTTTCGACAGCGGTACGGTCACGAGCCAGAAGGCGCTGATGCGCGAGCAGCCGAGATCCTCCGCCGCCTCCAGCAGCGAATCGTCCATCTTCTCGAGGTTGGAGTAGATGGGCAGGATCATGAAGGGCAGGTAGGTGTAGACGATGCCGACATAGACCGCCGCATTGGTGTTCAGGATGGTCAGCGGATCCGAGATGAGCCCTGTCCACATCAGGAACTGGTTGAGGAACCCCTCGTTCGAAAGGATGCCGATCCACGAGTAGACGCGGATCAGGAAGCTGGTCCAGAACGGCAGGATCACCAGCATGAGAAGCGTCGGCCGCCACTCCGGCGCCGCGCGTGCCATGCCGTAGGCGATGGGATAGCCCACCAGAAGGGTGATGACCGTCGAGATCAACGCGATCCGCAACGAGGAAAGATACGCCTTCCAGTAAAGGTCGTCCGTCGTCAGGAACCAGTAGTTCTCGAAGTCGAGCCCGCCGAAGAAGTCGCGAAGGCCGGCCCAGCCCTCCGACGGGTCGAGCGTCGGCGTGTAGGGCGGGATCGCGATCGCGATGTCCGAAAGCGAGATCTTCAGGACGATTACGAAAGGCACGAGAAAGAGCGCCAGCAGCCAGAGATAGGGCACGGCGATGAGGGCGAAGCGGCGCATGGCTCAGGACTCCAGCAGGATGCCGGCGGTGGCCGTCCAGCTCAGCCACACCTCGTCCTCCCAGGTGAAGGACCGCCGCGCGATGCGCCGCGTGTTGGCGGTCTGGGCCTTGATGACGTGCCCGGTGGGCAGCTTGACGTGATAGGTGGAGATGTTACCGAGATAGGCGATGTCGAGCACCTCGCCCTTCACGGCGTTGGCGGCGTCCTCGGGGCGCTCGGCGCTGATCGTGATCTTCTCCGGTCGGATCGCGAAGTGGACGTTCTGCCCCTTGTCGAAGGCCCGCGCCGTGGTGCCCTTCAGCCGCGGCTGCCCCTCGGCCCAGTCGATGTCCACGCGGCCCTCGCCGGCATCGGGCATGGGCGTGGCGCGGCCCTCGATGATGTTCACCTCGCCGATGAAGTCCGCGACGTAGACCGAGACCGGGTTCTCGTAGAGGACGTCCGGCGTGGAGACCTGGATGAGCCGGCCCTCGTCCATCACCGCCACGCGGGAGGCCACGGTCATCGCCTCCTCCTGGTCATGGGTGACGATCACGAAGGTGGTGCCGGTGTTTTCCTGGATGTCCATGAGTTCGAACTGCGTGTCCTGGCGCAGCTTCTTGTCGAGCGCGCCGAGCGGTTCGTCGAGCAGCAGCAGCTTCGGCGCCTTGGCGAGCGAGCGGGCGAGCGCCACGCGCTGGCGCTGGCCGCCGGAAATCTGGTGCGGCTTGCGGCGCGCGAACTTCTCCAGGCGGGTGAGGCGCAGCATCTCCTCCACCCGGGCGGCGATCTTGTCCTTGGGCTGGTTCTCGCGGCGCAGACCGAAGGCGATGTTGTCCCAGACGCTGAGATGCGGAAAGAGCGCGTAGGACTGGAACATCATGTTCACGGCGCGCTTGTTCGGCGGGATCGGGGCGATGTTCTGCCCGGCGAGCATGATCGATCCTTCCGTCGGCGCCTCGAAGCCGGCGAGCATCCGCATCATCGTGGTCTTGCCGCAGCCCGAGGGCCCGAGCAGCGCGAAGAACTCGCGTTCGTAGATGTCGAGGCTGAGGTCGTCGATCGCAGTAAAGTCGCCGAAACGCTTGGTGACGTTCCTGAACCGGATGAGCGGCGTCTCGTCGGGATCTTCCCACGGGGCGTAGACGGTCTGGGCAGAGGGCTGCGCCATCGGCAGACTCCGGAATGCTGACAGGAAAAACGTCTCAAAGAGGCCCGCGCGGCGTTGCCGCGCGGGCCGGGTGCGCGCCGGGGCTCAGGTGCCCGACTTGATCTTTGTCCAGAGCCGCGTGACCGTCCGCTGCACGCGCGGCGGGTAGGGCGTCGTGGTGTAGAGGTTCTCCATCGTCTCCTGGTCGGGATAGATCGCGGTATCGCCGATCACGTCCTCGTTCAGGAACTCCTGCGAGGCCTCGTTGCCGTTGGCGTAGTAGACGTAGTTCGACGCCGCGGCCATGTTCTGCGGATCCATGATGAAGTTCAGGAACACGTGCGCGCCCTCGGGGTTCGGCGCGTCGACCGGGATCGCCATCTGGTCGAACCACATCTGACCGCCCTCCGCGGGGATGTTGTAGACGATCTCGACACCGTTGTCGGCCTCGGCCGCGCGGTCCCGCGCCTGGAGAATGTCGCCCGACCAGCCCACGGCCACGCAGATCTCGCCGTTGGCGAGCGCGTTGATGTATTCCGAGCTGTGGAATTTCTGGATGTGGGGCCGCACGGCCGCCAGGATCTCCTCGGTCTGGGCGATCACGTCGGGATCGTGGCTGTCGGGATCCTCTCCGAGATAGGTCAGCGCCATCGGGATCATCTCGGTCGGCGCGTCGAGGAAATGCACACCGCAGGAGGCGAGCTTTTCCATGTTCTCGGGGTTGAGCACCAGTTCGAGCGAATTCAGCGGGGCGTCCTCGCCGAGCACCTCGCGCACCTTGTTCACGTTCGCCCCGATCCCGGTGGAGCCCCACATGTAGTTGATCGAGTACTCGTTGCCGGGGTCGTATTTCGCGGTGCGCTCCTCGACCATATCCCACATGTTGTCGAGGTTGGGCAGCTTCGACTTGTCGAGCTTCTGGAATGCGCCCGCCGAGATCTGCCGCTGCAGGAAGGTTCCGGTGGGCACGACGACGTCATACCCCGATCCGCCGGCGAGCATTTTCGTCTCGAGCATCTCGTTCGAGTCGAACACGTCGTAGACGAGATCGAGGCCGGTTTCCTCCTCGAATTTCTCCAGAAGCGACTCGTCGATGTAGTCCGACCAGTTGTAGACGCGCACTTCCTCGGCGCCGGCCGCGCCCGCGGCAAGCGCCAGCGTCGCGGCCGTCGTCAGGATGGATCTTTTCATGTCAGTCTCCCGTTGGCTTGTCCGGAGGTCTTTTTCGCCCCGGTGCCCCACATTTGATCAAATGATGCCTTGCCTGGCAACCGCATGATGGTTTCATGCAGGGGAGGACTGCGCAAGCGGCCACGGGAGGGCGGCAGCATGGGCGAACGCGCATTGACCAACAAGGCGGCATCCGGGGGCCGCGCGCCGGCGCACCAGATCGTCTATCGCGCCCTTCGCGACCGCATCCTGCACGGCGAGATGGCGCCCGGCCAGCCGGTGACGATCCAGGGCCTGGCCGACAGCACGGGGGCGGGCATGACCCCGGTGCGCGAGGCGATCCGGCGCCTGACATCCGAGGGCGCGCTGGTGTTCCAGGACAACCGGCGCGTCAGCGTGCCCGTTCTGGACGCCCGCGGCGCGGAGGAACTGATCTTCGCGCGACAGGCGCTCGAGCCGGAACTCGCGCGCCGCGCCGCCGCGACCGCCGGTCCCGACGCGCTTGCCCGCCTCGCCGCCGAGGATGCGGCGCTCGACCGGGCGATCGCGCGGGGCGACGTGGGCGGCTACCTGCGGCACAATCACGGCTTTCACGCCGTGCTTTACGTCGTCGCCCGGGCGCCGGTGCTCGCGGACCTCGTCGAGGGACTCTGGCTGCGCTTCGGCCCCTCGCTTCGGATCGTCTGCGGCCGGGTCGGCACGGGCAGCCTGCCCGACCGCCACAAGGAGATCATGGACGCGCTCGCCGCGGGCGACGGCGACGCGGCCGCCGCCGCCATGCGCGAGGATATCGAGCAGGGCATGGCCGCGCTCAGGGCCGGGATCGCGGCCGGGGAGGGCTGATTCGATTGACCTTCCCGAATTTGATCATATTCTTGCGGCCAACCCGGTCCGAAAGGCGAGAGCGATGAACAAGATCACCAACCACATGCCCACCGCCGAGCTGCAGCGCCTCGACGCGGCCCATCACATGCATCCCTTCACCGCGCAGGGCGCGCTTGGCGAGAAGGGCGCGCGCGTGATCACCGGCGCAAGCGGCGTCTGGCTCACCGACAGCGAGGGGCGGCGCATCCTCGACGGCATGGCCGGGCTGTGGTGCGTGAACCTGGGCTACGGCCGCGAGGAGCTTGCCGACGCGGCCTATCGGCAGATGAAGGAACTGCCCTACTACAACACCTTCTTCCAGACGACGCATGTTCCCGTCGTGGCGCTCGCGGCCCGCATCGCCGAGCTGGCGCCGGGCGATCTCAACCACGTCTTCTTCGCCTCCTCCGGGTCGGAGGCCAACGACACCAACATCCGCCTCGTGCGGCACTACTGGGCGATGAAGGGCCAGCCGCAGCGCGACACGATCATCTCGCGGTGGAACGCCTATCACGGCTCCTCCATCGGCAGCGCCTCGCTGGGCGGGATGGCGCCCATGCACGCCCAGGGCGGCCTGCCCATCCCGGGCATCCACCATATCGGCCAGCCCAACTGGTGGGCCGAGGGCGGCGACATGACGCCCGAGGAGTTCGGCCTCGCCCGCGCGCGGGAGCTCGAGGAGGCGATCGAGCGCATCGGCCCCGACCGCGTGGGCGCCTTCATCGCAGAGCCGGTGCAGGGGGCGGGCGGCGTCATCGTCGCGCCGGAGACCTACTGGCCCGAGATCCAGCGCATCGTGCGCAAATACGGCATCCTGCTGATCGCCGACGAGGTCATCTGCGGTTTCGGGCGCACCGGCAACTGGTTCGGCAGCCAGACGCTCGACATCCGGCCCGACATCATGACGATCGCCAAGGGCCTGTCCTCTGGCTACCAGCCGATCGGCGGCTCGATCGTGAGCGACGAGGTGGCCGGGATGATCGGGCGCGACGAGTTCAACCACGGCTACACCTATTCCGGCCATCCCGTCGCCTGCGCCGTCGCGCTGGAGAACCTGCGCATCCTCGACGAGGAAGGGATCGTCGATCGCGTGCGGGAGCACACGGCGCCCTACCTGAAATCCCGCTGGGAAAGCCTGGCCGACCACCCGCTCGTGGGCGAGGCGAAGATCGTGGGGCTGATGGGCTCGATCGCGCTCACCCCGGACAAGGCGACGCGCGCGGCCTTCGCCGCCGACGCCGGCACGGTGGGCTTCGTCTGCCGCGAGCGCTGTTTCGCCAACGATCTCGTGATGCGCCATGTGGGCGACCGGATGGTGATCTCGCCCCCGCTCGTCATCTCCGACGAGGAGATCGACGAACTGATCCTGCGCGCGCGCCGCGCGCTCGACGAGACCCATGACAGGCTGCGGGCCGAGGGGTTGATGGAGGCCGCAGCCTGACCGGGGCCGGCGCGGGTTTCCGGCCGTGGCGGGGGCGCTGCCCCCGTCGCGGCTCCGCCGCGACTCCCCCGGAGTATTTGCGCCAAGAAGAAGGCGCTGGCGGCGTCAGCCCTGAAGCGGTTTCACCGACAGTTCGCCCTCTTCCCGCGCCTTCATGGCGAGCGTCGCGGCGTGGCTCGCGGCGGCGGTGGTGAAGTAGGGGATCTTGGCGTAAAGGGCGACCGAGCGGATCTCGCGGCTGTCCTCGACCGCCTGCGCGCCTTCGGTGGTGTTCATCACCAGCGAGATCTCGGCGTTCTTCAGCCGGTCCACGATGTTGGGACGGCCCTCGTAGACCTTGTTCACGACCTCGCACGCGACACCGTTGTCCGTCAGCCAGGCGCCGGTGCCGCGGGTGGCGACGATCTCCAGCCCCATCGCGGTGAGAAGCCGGGCGGCCTCGAGCATCTGGGGGCCCTTGTCGGTGTCCCGGATCGACACGAAGGCCCGTCCCGACTGGGGCAGCTCCATCCCGGCGCCGAGCTGCGCCTTGAGGAACGCGCGCGCGAAGGAGCGGTCCCAGCCCATCACCTCGCCGGTGGAGCGCATCTCGGGGCCGAGGATCGTGTCGACGCCGGGAAAGCGGGCGAAGGGCATCACCGCCTCCTTCACCGAGAACCAGGGCATCGCCGGGTCCGCGAGCGTCATCGGGTCGGCGAGGGGCAGGGGCTGGTCGTAGCTCACGTCCTTGTAGGGCGGCCGGCCGGAGAAGGCCGAGAGCGGTTCGCCCGCCATGACGCGCGCGGCGATGGACGCGATGGCCGAGTCGGTGGCCTTGGCCACGAAGGGCACGGTGCGCGAGGCGCGCGGGTTCACCTCGATCAGGTAGACCTCGCCGTCCTTCACCGCGAACTGCACGTTCATCAGGCCCACCACGCCGAGTTCCAGCGCCAGCGCGCGGGTCTGGCGCTCGATCTCCTCGATGATGGGCGCGGAGAGCGAGTGCGGTGGCAGGCAGCAGGCGGAGTCGCCCGAATGCACGCCCGCCTCCTCGATGTGCTGCATGATGCCGGCCACGTGCACGTCGCGCCCGTCGGAGATGGCGTCCACGTCCACCTCCGTCGCGCCGGAGAGGTAGCCGTCGAGAAGCACGGGGCTCTTGCCCGAGACCACCACGGCCTCGTCGATGTAGCGTTCCAGGTGGGCCTGGTCGCGCACGATCTCCATGGCGCGGCCGCCCAGAACGTAGGACGGGCGGATCACCAGCGGAAAGCCGATCTCCTCGGCAATGGCGCGGGCCTGCGCCTTGGAAGACGCGATCCCGTTCTGGGGCTGTTTCAGATCGAGCTTGTTCACCAGCGCCTGGAAGCGTTCCCGGTCCTCGGCGAGGTCGATCGCGTCGGGCGTGGTGCCGAGGATCGGGATGCCCTCGGCCTCGAGCGCCCGGGCCAGTTTCAGGGGCGTCTGCCCGCCGAACTGCACGATGACCCCGTGCAGCGTGCCGGCCTCCTGCTCCACCCGGAGGATTTCCATCACGTGCTCGAAGGTCAGCGGCTCGAAGTAGAGGCGGTCGGAGGTGTCGTAGTCGGTGGACACCGTCTCCGGGTTGCAGTTGACCATGATGGTCTCGTAGCCCGCGTCGCTCAGTGCGAAGCAGGCGTGGCAGCAGCAGTAGTCGAACTCGATGCCCTGCCCGATCCGGTTCGGACCGCCGCCGAGGATCACCACCTTCTTCCGGTCGCTGGGGCGCGCCTCGCACTCCACCTCGCCCATCATCGGCGCCTCGTAGGTGGAATACATGTAGGGCGTCTGCGCCTCGAATTCGGCGGCGCAGGTGTCGATGCGCTTGAAGACCGCGGTGACGCCGAGATTGAGGCGCGCGCGCCGGACCTGTGCCTCCTCCCGGCCCGTCAGCTCCGCGAGGCGGGCATCGGTGAAGCCCATCATCTTCGCCGCGCGCAGCCCCTCTTCCGTGACCGGCAGCCCGTCCCGGCACAGCCTGTTCTCGGCCTCGACGATCTCGCGGATCCGCGCGAGGAACCACGGATCGAAACTGGTGATGGCGCCGATCTCCTCGTCGTCGAGGCCATGGCGCATGGCCTGCGCGATCACGCGAATCCGGTCGGGCGTCTTGCGCGAGAGCGCGCGGACGATCGCGGCGTGGGCCTGGTCGGGATCGTCGGCGCCGTCGATCGCGATCTCGTCGAAGCCGGAAAGCCCGGTCTCGAGGCTCGACAGCGCCTTCTGCATCGATTCGTGGACTGTGCGGCCGATGGCCATCGCCTCGCCCACCGACTTCATCGAGGTGGTGAGGTCGGGCTTGGCGCCCGGGAATTTCTCGAAGGCGAAACGCGGGATCTTGGTCACGACATAGTCGATCGTCGGCTCGAAACTGGCGGGCGTGACCTTGGTGATGTCGTTGTCGAGCTCGTCGAGGGTGTAGCCCACGGCAAGCTTCGCCGCGATCTTGGCGATGGGAAAGCCGGTGGCCTTCGAGGCCAGCGCGGAGGAGCGCGAGACGCGGGGGTTCATCTCGATCACCACCATGCGCCCGTCTTCGGGGTTCACCGCCCATTGCACGTTGGAGCCGCCGGTCTCCACGCCGATCTCGCGCAGGACGGCGATCGAGCCGTTGCGCATGATCTGGTATTCCTTGTCGGTCAGCGTGAGCGCCGGCGCGACGGTGATCGAATCGCCCGTGTGCACGCCCATCGGATCCACGTTCTCGATGGAGCAGACGATGATGGCGTTGTCCGCGCGGTCGCGGACCACCTCCATCTCGAACTCCTTCCAGCCAAGCAGGCTTTCGTCGATCAGGATCTGGCTGACGGGCGAGGCGTCGAGGCCCGAGCGGCAGTAATGCTCGAAATCGTCGCGGTTGTAGGCGATGCCGCCGCCGGTGCCGCCCAGCGTGTAGGCCGGGCGGATGATGGCCGGCAGGCCCACATGCTCGAGCGCGGCCATGGCCTCTTCCATGGAGTTCGCGATGGTGGCCTTCGGGTTCTCGAGGCCGATCCGCTCCATCGCCTCGCGGAAGAGCTTGCGGTCCTCCGCCATCTCGATGGCCGCGCGCCGCGCGCCGATCATCTCCACGCCGAAGCGGTCCAGAACGCCCATCTCCTCGAGCTTGAGCGCCGTGTTGAGGCCGGTCTGCCCGCCCATCGTGGGCAGGAGCGCGTCGGGCCGCTCCTTCTCGATGATCCGGGCCACGATCTCGGGGGTTATCGGCTCGATATAGGTGGCGTCGGCGAGGCCGGGGTCCGTCATGATCGTCGCCGGGTTGGAGTTGACCAGGACGACCCGGTAGCCTTCTTCCCGGAGCGCCTTGCAGGCCTGCGCGCCGGAGTAGTCGAACTCGCAGGCCTGACCGATGATGATCGGCCCCGCCCCGATGATCATGATCGACTGGATGTCGGTGCGTCTGGGCATGTCAATCCTCAGGGGCTGCGGCGCGCAAATCCGCACGGGTTATAGAGAAGCGCGGCTGCGGTGCAAGGGGGGGCGGCCGGGCGTTTCCGAACACCTCGGAACGGCCCTCCGCGTCGGCGCGGCGCCGTGGCTGCGGGCTTGATCTGTGTCAATCAAACTTGACATTAGATCTGTCAGATTTTCCCAAAAGGGAGACTCGCCATGCGCATTCTGTTCGTCCACCCCAACTACCGCTCCGGCGGGGCCGAGATCGCCGGAACCTGGCCCCCTGCCTGGGTCGCCTACCTGACCGGGCATCTGCGGCAGGCCGGTTTCGACGATATCCATTTCATCGACGCGATGACCGACAACATCGCCGACGAGGATCTGGCCGGCCGCATCGAGGCGCTGCAGCCCGACGTGGTGGGGGTGACGGCGATCACCCCGTCGATCTACCGCGCCGAGGAAGTGCTGCGCATCGCACAGGAGCGTGTGCCCGGCGCGGTGCGCGTCCTCGGCGGGGTCCACGCCACGTTCATGTACAAGCAGGTCCTGTCGGAAGCGCCCTGGGTCGACGTGATCGTGCGCGGCGAGGGCGAGGAGATCCTGACCGAGCTGATGCTCGCGGTGCAGGACGGGCGCTGGCCCGCCGACCGCTACCGCATCAAGGGCCTGGCGTTCCGTGACGGCGAGCAGATCGTGGCGAACGAGGCCGCGAGCACCGTGAAGGACCTGGAGGCGATCAAGCCCGACTGGACCGTTCTGGAGTGGGAGAAATACATCTACATCCCGCTGAACACCCGCGTGGCGATTCCCAACATGGCGCGCGGCTGCCCGTTCACCTGCTCCTTCTGCTCGCAGTGGAAGTTCTGGCGCGACTACCGCGTGCGCGAGCCCAAGGCCGTCGTGGACGAGATCGAGGATCTGGTGGAAAACCACGGCGTCGGTTTCTTCATCCTCGCGGACGAGGAGCCCACCATAAACCGCAAGAAGTTCATCGAGTTCTGCCAGGAACTGATCGACCGCGACCTGCCGCGCCGCGTGCAGTGGGGCATCAACACGCGCGTCACCGACATCTACCGCGACCGGGAGCTGCTGAAATTCTACCGCAAGGCGGGGCTGGTGCATGTCAGCCTCGGCACGGAGGCCGCCGCGCAGATGAAGCTCGACCAGTTCAACAAGGAAACCAAGGTCGACGAGAACAAGACCGCCATCCGCCTGCTGCGCGAGGCCGACATCCTCGTCGAGGCGCAGTTCATCGTCGGCCTCGACAACGAGACCCGGGAGACGCTGGAAGAGACCTACCAGATGGCGTGGGACTGGCAGCCGGACCTGGCGAACTGGGCGATGTACACGCCATGGCCGTTCACGCCGCTCTTCCAGGAACTCAAGGATCAGGTCGAGATCTTCGATTTCTCGAAATACAACTTCGTCACCCCGATCATGAAGCCCGCCGCGATGGAGCGGGGCGAGCTGCTGGACGGCGTGATGAACAACTATCGCCGCTTCTACATGAAGAAGGCGCTCTTCCATTACCCCTGGCGGGGCACGGGCTACCGGCGGCGCTACCTGCTGGGGTGCCTCAAGGCCTTCCTGAAGGCGGGCTTCAACCGGACCTTCTACGACCTGGGCAAGGCCGGCTACTGGGGACCGCAATCGAAGGACAAGGTGGATTTCAACTTCGACGAGACCCGCCAGATCGCCGAGGCGCAGATGGACGACTGGGAAGCGGCCGCCGACCGCGCCGCGCGCGCGAAAGAGCGGCGAGAGGCGGTGCGCGCCCAGATGAAGGAGCGTGGCGCGGAACGCCGGGAAGGCTTCAAGATGCCGAACGGGGCCGAGGTGCGCGCCTGCGGCGGCTCCGACCAGCAGATGGAGAATGTCTGAGGCCATGGCGCCTTTCGACGGCACCTCCGCCGCGGGCGGCACGGCCGCCCGCATCGGCCCGAACGCGCTGCTGCAGCTCGATCCGCTGCTGCGCGAGGCGGGGCTCGACCGGTCCGTCTACGCCGCGGCGGGGATTGAGGCGATGCCCGACGGCACCGGGATGATCGACGAGCGGCCCGTGGCACGCGTGCACCAGGAGCTGCGGCGGATCGCACCCGGCCGCGCGCCCGACCTCGCCCATGCGGCGGGCGTGGGCACCGGGCGCTACATCCTCGCGCATCGCATCCCCCGCGCGGCACAACGTCTTCTGAGGATGCTGCCCGCGCCACTCGCCGCCCGCCTACTCGCCCGCGCGATCGCCGCGAATGCCTGGACCTTCGCCGGTTCGGGTCGGTTCTCGGTGAAAACGCCTTTCTGTTTCGAAATCGCCGACAATCCGGTCGTGCGTGGCGAAACGGCGCCACGCCCCGTCTGCGACTGGCACTCGGGCGTCTTCACCACGCTTTACGCCGCGCTGGTGCATCCCGACATGCGCTGCACGGAGACGGCGTGCTGCGCCGCGGGCGCGCCCGCCTGCCGGTTCGAGATCGCCCGCCCGTCGCGCGCGGTCACTCGCCGGCCTTGAGCTGCCTCACTGGGGGGTGCGGCGTGTAGAGATAGGCACGCGAGGCGGGAACCATGGTCTGGTCATGGGCGAGTTGAAGCTGGAACACGCCCTGCCGCGTCTCGTCGAATGTCACCTCGCAGGCCGTGAGGTAGTAGCGCCACATGCGCACGAAACGCTCGTCGTTGAGCCGGCGCACCGCGTCGAGATTGGCCTCGAACCGGTGCCGCCATTCGCGCAGCGTCCGGGCGTAATGGTAATGGCCGGCAAGGACTTCCAGATCGGTGATCCAGAGTTCCGACGCCTCGACCGGAACCGCGAGCTCGGAGAGCGATGGCACGTAGCCGCCGGGGAAGATGTACTTGCTGAGCCAGGCGGACTGCGTGGTCGGCGGCGACACCCGGCCGATCGTGTGGATGAGCGCCACGCCGTCCGGGGCGAGCAGGTCGCGCACCTTGTCGAAATAGACGGGCAGTTGCGGCAGGCCGACATGCTCCAGCATACCGACGCTGACGATGCGGTCGAAGCGCTCGTCGAGCTTGCGGTAATCGAGCAGCCGGAACTTGACGCGGTGCGAAAGCCCCGCGGCCTCGGCCCGCGCCCGGGCGCGCCCGAGCTGGTTTTCCGACAGCGTCACGCCCAGGACGCGCGCGCCGTAATCCCGCGCGAGCGTGAGCGCCATGCCGCCCCAGCCGCAGCCGATGTCGAGCACCCGGTCGTCGGGGCGGATCATCAGCTTTTCCGCGATATGCGCCTTCTTGGCAGCCTGCGCCTCTTCCAGCGTCATGTCCGGCCGGGCGAAATAGGCACAGCTGTATTGCCAGTCCTCGTCGAGGAAGAGACCGTAAAGATCGTCGGAAAGATCGTAGTGATGCGCAACGTTGCGCCGTGCCGAAAGCGGCGTGTTGCGCATGGCCCAGCGGCGCAGCGCGAAACGCAGGCCCCCGAGCGCCCGCGCGACGGGCGTGTAGCTCTGCCTGTTGTCGGCATTGCCGCGGTTGGAGACGAGGAGGCGCAGCAGTGGCTCGACCTGGTCGGTGGCGATCCCGATCGTGCCGTCCATGTAGCCCTCGCCCAGCGCCAGTTCCGGGTCTAGGCAGATCCGGCGATAGACCGCCTCTTCGGCGATGCGAACCTCTGCCGCGTAGCCTTCTCCGCCGGGACCGAACTCCGCGGCCTTGCCGTCCGGGCCGATCACCTTCAGCCGGCCCTTCCGGATCATGCGCCGCAACATTCCTTCAAAGCTGCTTCTCCACATCGTCCCCCACTTCCCGGAGGCGCCGCGGGCACCGCCGCCAAAGACTTTCCTGCACTCCCGGTCGCGCAGTATGCCACCGAGTACGGGAATCGCAAAATCCGCCCGCGCGCCCGCACCTTGACTTCGCCCGCCAAGCCCTGTTTCTCGGCGCGGAACCGCGGACCGGAGGCCGACATGCACCCTTATCGCAGCCACACCTGCGCCGAGCTCAGCACCAGCGACGTGGGCCAGACCGTGCGCCTTTCGGGATGGGTGCACCGCGTGCGCGACCACGGCGGCGTGCTTTTCATCGATCTACGCGACCACTACGGCATCACGCAGGTGCTGTGCGATCCCGACAGCGCGGTCTTCGCCGAGGTGGAGAAGGTGCGCTCGGAATGGTGCGTCCGCATCGACGGCGAGGTGAAGGCGCGCGATCCCTCGCTCATCAATCCCAAGATCCCCACCGGCGAGATCGAGGTCTACATCCGCGACATCGAGGTGCTGGGCGCCGCCGCGGAATTGCCGCTGATGGTGTTCGGAGACCAGGAATACCCCGAGGAGACGCGCCTTCGGTATCGCTACCTCGATCTGCGGCGCGAGGAGATGCAGCGCAACATGACGCTTCGGTCGGACGTGGTCGCCTCGATTCGCCGCCGGATGTGGGACATCGGCTTTCGGGAGTACCAGACGCCGATCATCACCGCCTCCTCGCCCGAGGGCGCGCGCGACTTCCTCGTGCCGTCGCGCCTGCATCCGGGGCGGTTCTACGCGCTGCCGCAGGCGCCGCAGCAGTTCAAGCAGCTGCTGATGGTCTCGGGCTTCGACAAGTACTTCCAGATCGCGCCCTGCTTCCGCGACGAGGATCCCCGCGCCGACCGCTCGCCCACCGATTTCTACCAGCTCGACATGGAAATGAGCTTCGTCACCCAGCAGGACGTTTTCGACACGATCCAGCCAGTGATCGAGGGCGTGTTCGAGGAGTTCGGCGGCGGCCGCAAGGTCGACAAGGTCTGGCCGCAGATCAGCTTCGCTGACGCGATGCTGCATTACGGAACCGACAAGCCCGATCTGCGCAACCCGATCAAGATGCAGACCGTGTCGGAGCATTTCCGCGGCTCGGGCTTCGCGATCTTCGCCTCGCTGCTGGAGCAGGAGGGCACCGAGATCCGCGCCATCCCCGCACCGGGCGGCGGCTCGCGCAAGTTCTGCGACCGGATGAACAAGTTCGCGCAGGAGCAGGGGCTGCCGGGGATGGGCTACATCTTCTGGCGCGACGGCGAGGACGGGGTGGAAGCCGCCGGGCCGCTGGCCAAGAACATCGGCCCGGAGCGGACCGAGGCGATCCGCCGGCAGCTCGGCCTCGGCAAGGGCGACGCCGCCTTCTTCCTCGGCGGGCGGCCGAAGGAGTTCCAGACCGTCGCCGCGCGGGCGCGCGACGTGATCGGCCGGGAGTTGAACCATCTCGACGAGAACCGCTTCGCCTTCGCCTGGATCGTGGATTTCCCGATCTTCGAGAAGGACGCGGAGACGGGCGAGATCGACTTCGAGCACAACCCCTTCTCGATGCCGCAGGGTGGGATCGACGCGCTTGACGGCGACCCGCTGGCGGTGAAGGGGTTCCAGTACGATCTCGCCTGCAACGGCTACGAGCTGGTCTCGGGGGCGATCCGGAACCACCGGCTGGACGTGATGCTGAAGACCTTCGCCATCGCGGGCTACAGCGAGGCGGAGGTGCGCCGCCGCTTCGGCGGGCTTGCGACCGCCTTCCAGTACGGCGCCCCGCCGCATGGGGGCTGTGCTGCCGGGATCGACCGGATCGTGATGCTGCTCGCCGACGAGCTCAACATCCGCGAGGTGATCCCCTTCCCGATGAACCAGCGGGCCGAGGACCTGATGATGGGCGCGCCGTCCCAGCCGTCGCCGGAACAGATGATGGAACTCTCCCTGCGCGTGGTGGAGCGGGACTGACGCGCCCCGCGGGCGGCGATCACATCGCCGCCCGTTCCGATAGCCGCTCCTGCAAAAGCCCCGTGACATGCGCCAGCGCACTGCGCACGGCGCGCCCCTCGGCGCGGGCGGCCGCGAGGGCCCTCGCGGCCTCGGCCAGAGGCGCATCCTCCGCGATCCGGGCCACCCCGCCCAGGAACTGCGCGACGTAGTCGAGCCCGGCCGGCCCCGTCTTGCCGGACAGGACCCTGGCGGCATGCTCGAGGTCGTCGTGGTAGGCGATCGGGTCGGGCCGGGGCATGGCCCCGATCGCGGCGCGCCCGGGCGCCGGTACCTCGACGCTGTCCGGCAGGCGGCTGAGCACCGCGCGCTGGAAGGCGGCGAGCCCCGGCAAGGGCTTCGGCAGGAACCCGTGGGCACCGGCGGCGAGCGCCGCGCCTTCGGCGCAGGGGTCGCCGCTCAGCCCCAGTATGACCTGGGCCGCCGCCGTGGCGCGCGCGGCCTCGGCCAGGAGCTGGGCGCCCGACCCGTCGGGCAGCCCCATGTCCACCAGCAGCACGCTGGGCCGGTAGACGGCGAGATGCCGCCGCGCGGCGGCAAGACTGTCGGCGCGGCGAATGCGCGCGCCGGACCGCAGGCACAGAAGGCGCAACGCCTCGCTCGCGAAGCGGCTGTCCTCCACGGCGAGGACGGTCAGCCCGGCAAGCGGGCCCGCGCCGGCGGGGCGGCGAAGCGGGATGATGCGGTCGTGTTCGTCCATTGGCGGTCTCCTCTCACGCGGTGTGCTGGCCGAGTCGGAGCATTGGCCCCGCGTGGTGAAGGAGGGGTTAAGCGCCGCGGCTTCCCCTTGCGGCCGCGGTGCTTCCTGTCCCATATGATGGCAACGCGCGAAACAGGAAGGCCCCGTCCCATGATCGGACGTCTGAACCACGTCGCCATCGCCGTGCCCGACCTCGAGGCGGCCGCCGCGCAGTATCGCGGCGCGCTGGGCGCCCGGGTGGGTGCCCCGCAGGACGAGCCGGACCACGGCGTCACGGTCGTCTTCATCGAGCTTCCCAACACCAAGATCGAACTCCTGTACCCGCTGGGCGAGGAGAGCCCGATCAAGGGCTTTCTCGAAAAGAACCCTGCCGGCGGCATCCACCACGTCTGCTACGAGGTGGAGGATATCCTCGCCGCCCGCGACAAGCTGCGCGAGAGCGGCGCGCGCGTTCTCGGCTCGGGCGAGCCGAAGATCGGCGCGCATGGCAAGCCCGTGCTCTTCCTGCACCCCAAGGATTTCAACGGCTGCCTGATAGAACTCGAGGAAGTCTGAGCCCGGCAGCCGCGCCGCCGCCGGCGCAAGCCTGAAAGGATCCCCGCATGTCCATCGCCTCGGCGCTCGTGCTCTACGCCGTCATCTGGTTCATGACGTTGCTGGTCGCGCTGCCCATCCGGATCCAGACCCAGGGCGATCTCGGCAAGGTGACCGACGGCACGCATGCGAGCGCGCCCGAACATCATCACCTGGGCCGGAAGATCCGGATCGTCACGGTGGTCTCCCTGCTTCTCTGGGCGGTGATCGCGGGCATCATCCTGTCGGGATGGATCACGGTGCAGGACATCGACCTCTTCAACCGGATGCGTCCCCCTTCAGCCGGTGATACAGGTGCGTGAAGGTGGCTGCGCCGAGGATCGGCACGAAGAGGTTCAGCACCGGCACGACGAGCGGCAGCGCCATCAGCACGCCGGCCGCCCAGATCGTCGCCGCGTGACGCCGGCGTAGCCGCAACGCGCCCGCGCGCCCTTCGCGCCGCATCGCCGCCACGGTGAAGTATTCCCGCCCGAGCAGGTAGCCGTTCACGGCGATGAAGACGGGCGCACCCGCGACCGGCAGCACGAGGATCAAGAGAAGCGCCGCGGCGTTCGCGGCGATCAGGACGCCCATTGCGGCAAGACCGTCCCGCACGGCATCGGACACGGGCACGGCGGGCGCGGGCGGCAGGCCGGGGAAATGACGATCCTCCACGGCCTCGGCCACCTCTTCGAGGAACATGGACACGAAGGCCGACGCGACGGGCACCATCAGGAACACCGACAGCACGAGCATGAGCAGCAGGAACGCCCAGCTCAGCACGTTGTCCACCCAGCCGACCTCGCCCAGAAGCGGGAGGGTGACGGTATCGCCCACGAGCCAGCCCACCCCCCAGACGAGCACCGCGGTAACCGCCGCCAACAGCAGCGCCGTCAGCCCCAGCCCGCGCCAGAACACCGCGCGGAAGCGGCGGTCGCCGATCTGGCCCAGCGCCTTGAGGAAATCGCCCAGGATCACTCCGTCACCCATGTGACGATCGCGTCGAGGTCGGGCCGCGGGCGTTCCGGCGGCGCGGCGCTTTCGGTGCCGATATGGATGAAACCGGCCACCCGTTCGCCGTCCGCAAGGCCCAGCGCCGCGCGGCCGAANCGCGGTAACCGCCGCCAACAGCAGCGCCGTCAGCCCCAGCCCGCGCCAGAACACCGCGCGGAAGCGGCGGTCGCCGATCTGGCCCAGCGCCTTGAGGAAATCGCCCAGGATCACTCCGTCACCCATGTGACGATCGCGTCGAGGTCGGGCCGCGGGCGTTCCGGCGGCGCGGCGCTTTCGGTGCCGATATGGATGAAACCGGCCACCCGTTCGCCGTCCGCAAGGCCCAGCGCCGCGCGGCCGAAGGTCGGGTCGTGGGCGGGCCAACCGGACAGCCAGTTGGCGCCCCAGCCGGAGGCCAGCGCGGCATTGAGCAGCGACAGGCAGGCCGCGCCGGCCGAATAGGTCTGTTCGAGCGGCGGGATCTTCTCCGACGGCTTCTGCACCTCGATCACCGCCACCGCGAGCGGGCTGTCGGCGAATTGCCGGGCATCCTTGTCGGTGTCGGGGTCGGGCCGACCGAGCTCGGCGGCCCGTGCCCGCGCCGCGGCGGCCAGCCGGTCGAGCGCCCCGCGTTCCAGCACGACGAAGCGCCACGGCTCCAGCTTGCCGTGGTCGGGCACGCGCGCTGCCGCCTTCAGGATCGGCGCCAGCGCCGCGCGGTCGGGGGCGGGGGCGCCCAGCGTCTTGGCCGGGCGCGAGCGGCGGCTCAGCATGAATTCGAGAGCGGCGGGATTGGGCGCGGGCATGGTCTCTCCTTCGGTGATACCGACTATCTCGGCCGCGGCGAGGCGGGTTTCAAGCGGCGACGCGCTCTGGACGGGTGGTCGCGTCCCTTGGAAGGGACATGTCATGGCATTGCCGGACCTTACGCATCTCGCCCGGCCGGGCGCGCAGATCGCGCTGCGCGTGACGCCGCGCGCGGGGCGGGAGCGGCTCGTCGAAGAGGCGGGGCGCCTGCGCGCCTACGTCACCGCGCCGCCCGAAGGCGGCCGCGCGACGGCCGCGGCGCAGGCGCTTCTGGCCCGGGCCATGGGTGTCGCGAAGACGCGGCTGACCCTCGTGCGGGGCGCGCGCTCGCGCGAGAAGGTGTTCCGTCTGGACTGACGGCCAAGGCGCCGCTCAGCCGCCGTTGCGGCGCTTGTAGACGCCCTCGGGAAGCTCGATCGCCGCGGCGAGGTCGCGCATCTGCGACATGGAGAGCGTGATGCGGTTCACCCGGTCGGTCCGCGGGTCGTACTGCTCGACCGTCACGCATTCCTCGAAGCCGTGCACGATGACATCTTCCTGAAGCGGCACCTCGCCCTCGTCGACGAGGGTGACCACGGTGGCGTCGAATTCGTGCTCGATGCTGAACATGCCCGAAGCCTATCGGCGCGCGAGGCGGATGTGCAAGTTCATCGGCCGATCACGCCGAAATGTCTGGAACCGGGCCGCGGCGTGCCGATACTGGGACCGGTGTCGAAACGCGAGGTCACGGGAAAACGATGCTCGGCTCCGCCATCCGTTCCGCGCTTGCCCTTCTCGCCCTCGCCATCACGCTGGGCGGCTGCGCGCCGGTTCCCGTCCTGCAAACCCCGGATGCCCCGGCCGCGTCACCGTCCGAGGAGGCACGGGTCCGCGCCGACGCCGCCGTGCGCCGTTTCGTGGAGGTGGTGGACAGGGTGGAGCCTGTCGCGGAAGCGGAGTGCCGGGAGATCTCGCCGGCCCTCGACTGCGACTTCCGGATCGTGGTGGACGACCGCCCCGGGCTGCCGCCGAACGCGTTCCAGACGCGCGACCCGGCCGGGCGGCCGGTCGTGGCGCTCAACATTCCGCTGATCGCCACGGTGCGCAACGCCGACGAATTGGCCTTCGTGATCGGCCACGAGGCGGCGCACCATGTTCTGGGGCATATCGACCGCCAGCGCGAGAACGCGCGAGCCGGCGCGCTGGTTTTCGGAGAGATCGCGGCCCGCGGTGGCGCCGGGCTCGAGGCGGTGCGGTCGGCCCAGGAAGTCGGCGCGATCCTCGGGGCGCGGAGCTACTCCAAGGATTTCGAGCTGGAGGCCGACGCGCTCGGGACGGTGATCGCCGCGCGGGCGGGCTATGACCCGGTGCGCGGCGCGGCCTTCTTCACGCGCCTTCCCGATCCCGGCAACCGCTTCCTGGGCACGCATCCGCCCAACGCCGCGCGGATCGACCTCGTGCGCCGGGTCGCGGCAGGGCTCTGAGCCGGGGCGGGCCGGCGTGCTTGACCTGCATCAAGGCGCCCCCGGCGACGGGCAGGCACCCTCTTCCCGTAACGTCATGGAAGGAGGCCGCCATGCAGGGTCAGAAGACGCTCAAGCGCCACGCCAACCTCGTGGACCGGATGGCCACGACGCTGGGCATCGACCTCGAGGAGAAGGCGCTTCGAGGCGAGCTCGCCTTCAACGAGATCGCCGACTCGGTGCTTGCCTGCAGCGGGTGCACGAGTCCCGGCCGGTGCGAGGCCTGGCTCGACGAGCACGCCGCGGGCAGCGACGCGGCGCCGGAATATTGCCGCAACGCCGATCTTTTCGCCCGCCTCGGCGGACGCTGAGGCGCGGGTCATGCCGCGCCCTCTCGGCCCGCCCGGACGGCACTACTGGCTCTTGCAGCGCATGGCGCGCGTCACCGGCGCGGACACCGCCGCGGCGTGGGCCAGGGGGCGGCTTTCCGCGCCCGACTGGCGCGACATGGTGGACCGGTGCCGCGCCTGCGACAGGCCGGAGCGGTGCGGGCGCTGGCTCGATCTGCACGAGCGCGACAACGGTCCTGCGGTCGCGCCGCCGCGGGGATGCCGCAACAGCGAACGCCTTTCGAGGCTCTCGCAACCGGAAAAGGAGGCCACTCAGCCATGAACGCGATCGGAACCCCGGAGCGCCATTTCTGGATCACGCGCAGCGTGGCGCGGGCGATGGGCATCAGCCTGTCCGACGCGCTCGCCGCCGAACGGCTCACGCCGCAGGTCTATGCCCGGATGGTCGAAAACTGTGCCGCCTGTCCTCAGGCGCGGGCCTGCCAGGAATGGCTGGGCAGGCAAAGCATTGGTCATGCGCCGGCCCCGCTGACGGGGTGCCGGAACTACGGGGCGATGATCGCGCTGAAGGCGTGACCGGGGGCGGTCAGTCCCGCAGGTTGCGGGCCGAGTCCTTGATCGCGGTATACTGGCCCGAGGGCCGGAAGCGCCAAAGGTACTCGGGCAGCACCGCCTCCATCGACACAGGCGCGATGCCGAGCTCGGCAAAGCCGCGCGCTCCGTCCGCGACGATGTTGTCGCGGCCGAGCTGACGCACCTGGTCGCGGGTCAGTGTGCCATTGCGATAAAGCCGAAGAGTGGCGCGCTCCAGCCCGTCGAGGCCAGCCGCCATGATCCGCGCCACCCAGAATGGCACGCTGATCACCAGGCGGCGCCGCCGGATCACGCCCAGCATGAGTTGCATGAGTTCGCGGAACGTGTCGACGTCCGGGCCGCCCAGCTCGTAGATGCCGGGCTCGGCACGGCCGGTGACGCCCTCCACCGCCGCGGCCGCGACATCGTCGACATAGGCCGGCTGGAATCGGACATTCGCGCCGACGATCGGGATCGCCGGGCTGAACCGCGCCATGCCCGCGAACCGGTTGAAGAAGTCGTCCTCCGGGCCGAACAGGACCGAGGGCCGCAGGATCACCGCCTGCGGCATCGCCTCGAGCACCCGGCGCTCTCCTTCGGCCTTGCTGCGCGCGTAGAGACTGGGACCCTCGGGATCGGCGCCGATCGCCGAGATCTGGACCATGCGCGCCGCGCCGGCCTCCGCCGCGATCCGGGCGATTCGGCCCGCGCCCTCGGCCTGTACCGCGTCGAAGTTGTTCTTGCCGAACGAATCGAAGGTGCCCACGCAGTTGACGACCGCGTCCGCGCCCTGCGCGACGGCGGCGACGCTGGCGTCGTCACGGATATTGCAGAAAAGCGGCTCGACCTGTCCGACGACACCATAGGGGCGCACGAAATGCGCGTCGTTCGGATTCCGCACCGCGACGCGCACGCGCCAGCCTTCCTGGGCCATTCGCCGCGCGATGTAGCGCCCGAGGAATCCCGAGCCGCCGTAGATCGTGACGAGCTGCGCCATCATGGGCCTCCGCTACGCGTGTGACGCGCCTTCCTTACCGCCCGGCCGGGGGTGAAACAAGGCGGCCCGGCACCTCGTCGAATCGCCGTTGACAGGTCCCGGGGCCGGGGCTACACCGCCCCGCACGACACCTGCCCAGGTGGCGGAACTGGTAGACGCGCTAGCTTCAGGTGCTAGTGCCCGTACGGGCGTGGAGGTTCGAGTCCTCTCCTGGGCACCATAATCCCGAACGAAATCAATGATTTCCGGGGGTTGCACGTCGGATCACTACACATTCGCTACACAGATGCGGAGTGCGGTGATCGTGCAACTCGTTGTGAACATGGAATACTTGGCGCAGGATTCGAAGTCTGGACGCTACAGATACAGGCGTCGCGTCCCCGGTGAACTCATCAAGCTGATTGGCAAGCGCGAGTTCTCAATCTCGCTGAAGACCACGGACCAACGGCTGGCCTTGGAGCGGTACGACCGTGTACATCGCGAGGTCGAGTCGGAGATCGAGGCAGCTCGGGCCATCGATCCAGCCGATGCCGATCACAGGGCAACACTGCGGACGCTCAGAAAGCACGATCTGGTCGCACCGACCCTGAAGTCGCTCGCGCCAGTGACATTCCAGGCTGATCCCGAGACGTTCAAGAAGTTCACCGATGCGGCCCTTCGCGCACCCGATCACGAGTTCGACCGGATCGTCGAAGCCAAGTTCTTCGGAGTACAGGAGCCGCCTCTGCGCCTCTCCAAAGCCACACAAGCCTATCTCGACGAACACCGCGATGGCGACAACGAGAACGACCTGCGCAAACAGACGAAGCTCGTTGTCGATCTTGTCAGGGAAGTGACCAAGGAGTCGGACCCGCTCGTCGAGGCCATCGACATCGATGTTGCCTATGCTTTTCGCGACGCCATGCGGGCCAAGGGATCAGCTCGTGGCACCATCAAGCGCCGGATCAACACCATCCGTGCGCTTCTGAACTTCGCCAAGCAGCGGTTTCAGCTAACGGCCTATGTGAACCCTTTCAGCGGACTCGACGTCCCCAAGACTGCATCGGATCGCCGCGCGAAGGACAGTCGGCTGCCCCTTACGGTCGAAGAGATCAAGCGGTGCAATCCGTTCGTGATGGCGAAGAACGCCGACATCGCCGACCTCTGGACCATGATGATGTTCACCGGGGCGAGACCTCGGGAGCTTCTCGGTTTGGAATGGCAGGACGTCGATCTCGACCACGATGTTCCGCATATCATCATCCGTCCCAACGGGATCAGAGGGGTCAAGACGGATACCTCTGTTCGGAAGGTCCCCTTGGTCGGCAAGGCGCTAGAAGTCGCCCGCGCTCGGGCCAAGCAAGGGGAGAAGCAGGTTAATGGAGCGATGCCAGTCTTCCCCCGGTATGCATCCACAAGCGGGTACAACACCGCCTCAAACCTCATGACGAAAGCGATGAAGCAAGCGGGCGTTTGGGAACGCATCACGAAAGTCCCGTATTCCCTCCGGCACTCGCACAAGGATTGGATGCGGAGGGTCGCACCCGAGTACTGGGTCAACCTGATCCACGGACACGCTCAAGGCGGCATCGCTGCCAACTATGGTGGGGACGATATGCTCGATCAGCTGGCGCGTTACATGGAACAAGCATGTCGAACAGCTGGAGTTTCGTCGCTATGACGCCAACTGTCGTACCTCGTCACAGAAGCCCTTCGTCTCCGCCACCCAACCAAAATCTCAAAAAATATTTGAAAAACAACATATTAGTGGCAATCTCTTGCGGCGGTCACCACACGTTGTCACCACACGTTCAACGTAGATTTCGTCGGGCTGGGTTCTTCCATGCTGGGAACGAAGTGCGTTGAGGCGGTCCTGTCCACGGCAGAACAAGTATCAAAGACCCCACAAGCGATAGAAGGGATCGGAACGAAGTGCTGGCTGTGCCGCAACGATCTTTTTCGTTTCTGCAGTAAAACTAGAGTTCAGGGAAAGCGACTTTATGATAAGAGCCTTCGGGTGGATGATCCCTTGCGCGTAGCTGTCATTTGGAGCGGTTGCATACTTGAGGAGTCGTAAGGCCCTCGATCTGTCAGTTTGAAGTTGCATGTGGAAGCCGTACACTTCCAAGGCGCTTCGATTGTCGGCCTTCTGAAGAAGCGTAAAGAACGTGTGAGATGTTGCCGCGCCTGAGCCGCAGATCGGTGTAAGTCCTCCCACCGTACGGCCCAGCCAAAAGCTGTCCTTCCATCGGTCAAACGTGCGGCTGACTAGGTCGGTCAACTCTGTTGCATCGAGGAACTTCGATCCGATGATGAGCGCAGCATAAGTTGCGTACTCGGTCTTCATAGCCTCGAAAAAATGAATAAGCTGACGGATTTCTCGCTTGAGTCTCGTGTCTGCTCGAAATCTGGCATGGATGCAGAACTTCGCGGTCAAAATGACACTGAAGTCGTCAAGAAACACCTGGTCCTCGAACATCTTCCTTATTTGGTAGAGTTCGGCGTTGGGGTGGTTCTGACGCGAAAGGCTCGTGAAGGCAGTCAGGCGCAGCGAAGGGTGTAGCTTGATGAGTGTAATGAGGTCGACGGACGGGATCTCGTAGCCAACGACACCACCCACTTTCGCCAAGTATTTGAAGATCTTGTCGCCGTTGCCGCGAGTGAAACGCGAGTTGCGAAAGTCCTTTCCGCGCCAATAAAGATACGCCTTGGCCAAGGCACGCCGAACGGGAGCATGGGCCTTCACCCCACTTCTTGCGATTAACTCACTGCAGAAGTCGAGGAAGCGGTTCTCTCGTATACAGAAGTGGTCGTAGGCCTCGGCACGAGTGAGGATCTTGGTCTTGCTTGCGTTCAGTCGGAGTTGTCGGGACTGCAGGGTCAAATCAATGTCCCGAACAGTCTCCTTGGCCTTGGCGATTGTGTCCACACCCACATCGATGTCGTCCATGTATCGAACGTATTCTCCGAAGGCTTTTTCTTCCGCGACACGGTCAAGTTCGTAGAGCATCGCATTGGCCAATACCCTTGGAGCATTCGACTCCATCTGCGGCAAACCGACCTCAGATCTGGGCATGTAGTCCGGTGTCCAAGACATTTCGTTCAAGACGAAGATCAAAAGATCGAGCAACGGCTCGCGGACTTCGCAAATGGATGAGATGATATTGCGTAGATGCTTGAAGCTGATGAAGTCGTAGAAGTTCGCAACATCAGTGACGACTATGAAGTTCCGCTCCCTTGAGAAGGCAAAAATCGCTTGCTGAAAGTCCTTCCAAGGCTTGATGGAGGAATACTCGTCAACCCCAAAAGTCCGCTCTGGTCTCGCAAACCGCTGTTGGTCCGGCTCAAAGAAGGCACGTTTTGACGGTCGGTTCTCGACAAGCTCTTTCTTCAGTGAATTTGTCAAAGTCTCCAAGACGAGGAGGTCACGCGGCTCGCTCTGCGTCATCTGACGACAAAGTCCTCGCGATTTCTCTACAAGGTAGTGTGTGGGTTTCGCTGGTCTGTAGGAACCGTCGTGGACTTGAAGCTCGATGCTCTTGGCGATTTCGTCGATCTGAGCGTCGATGTCCTTGAACTCGACAACGTCCAAGAACAGCTGGCTCCTGAGCTGTCGCCCCAAGCTCTTCCAGCGCCTCTTGAGGACTGGCCGGGTGACGACCTTTTCGATCACAGATCGATTGTGGTGGAACTTCGGTGATCGCATTAATCGCCTGAACCGCGCATGAACCCTGTATCACCTTGAACCTAAATGCTTTTCAGAAACTCGCATAGTGAGATCCGATATACTCTGCGGGATTTACGAGAGCATTTCAGCAACTTCTTTCATGCGTGTCCCCCCCCGCACCCCCCTCTCAATCGCCATCTTCGTATTCGCGTTGTGATCAGCCACCAAATGCCACTCAGCCTCAAGCTGAGCTGGATGCGGTTTCTCCGAGTATCCGGTAGACTGATGCTCTTCCGATGCCGACCTCAGCGGCGATTTCTGTCGCCCCATGACCTAGTGCCTTCAGTCGATGAACTTCGTCTGCCTTCGCCCGAGCCGTAGGTGCGCGACCCTTGTACTTCCCAGCCGCCTTCGCCTTCGCGATCCCCTCCCGTTGACGCTCCAGCATGATCTCCCGCTCGAACTCCGCGACGCTGCCTAGGAGGTTCAGCATCAGCTTGCCCGTCGGCGTCGTCGTGTCGAGGTTCAGGTCAATGATCCTGAGGTGCGTTCCGCATTCGTCCAGGCGCTGCCTGATCTCCATCAGGTGCGCCATGGAGCGCGCCAGACGGTCGAGCTTGGTGACGACGAGGGTGTCGCCCTCCCGGACGTAGGACAGCGCCTCTTCGAGCTTCTCACGCGCTCTGACGTCCACTGAGGAGACTTGCTCCTCGAAGATCCGTTCACAGCCCTCGGTCTTCAACAGGCGGAGCTGGGCCTCCAATCCGGCGGTCTGATCGAGCGTCGAGGTCCTGGCATATCCTACAAACATCGGCTTCCCCTTTTTGTCTCACATGGGTCTTACACGTGCATGACCCACATGTCTCAAAAGGCATCGACCATTCCAATGAGTCACTCTGACTCACCCGCTGAGGCGTCTCGTTGGAGCAAGCTCCATTGAGACAACGAGATGCTGACGTTGGTTGCGGCGACCAGGTGAGACTGGGACCGCATCAACGAATAACCATTCGTATCCGATAGGACCTCAGCGGGCACGTGCACACCGGCGCGCGCCCCTGTTTTTTCGGAAAACGATCTCGGCGGGCTGGGGATTTTCGGTTCGTACCTCCCCGAGGTGCGCTGGGTCCGGCCCAAAGCAGAATGCCTCGGCAGTCAAACTGTGAGGTCCCCCGATGCTCGACACTATCACGTCCTGCGCACCTCTGTGCGCGGGCAGCACCGTTGTGCAGACCCCCGAAAAGGCGGATGTCTTCGTCACCGGCCAACACACTGCTGCCGACCAAGCCACCCGCGCGTTCGTTGTGCGACTTCTCGAAGACCTCGGCGTTCTGAAGGACGCTGAGCGGTTCCTGCCGTTGCGCCCGGACATCCCCAAGGGTGCCACTCGTATGTTCGCCAATGCAGAGAAACGGATCATCTTCATGTCCTCGTTCCTGCGCGCGGTCGAGCGTAACAAGACGTTCAGCATCCAGATGACACCGAACCCATGGACTGGCTCACCTTGCGGCTTTGAGGCCGCACGTGATGTCACCAATGCGCTCAAGAACACCGGCCAGATCGTCGTCGTCCGCAATGCGCAGAAGGGATGCAACGCCACCATCTACCGATGCTCGGACAACCTCGCTGCGCGCCTTGCGGCTCATCACGACCGGCTCGCATTCAAGCTCGCCCACAACGACATCGTTGAGGTTCGCGCGCCTAGGGGCGAGCACTTCGGACGACGGAAAAAGAAGGCGAGGATCCCGCTGGCCCAGTTCCCGCGCGATAAGATCCAGGATGAGCGGAACAGACTGCATCGACTGAATGCGTATCTGTCGCGGTATCCGCTTGTCGATGCAGCCGGTCGGCCCGTGGACACGACCTTGAAGCGGATCTTCGATGGCGATCTGGAGCATGGTGGCCGCTTGTATGGCGCTTATCAGATGCTGCGCGAACGAGATCGTCTCCGTTGCACGATTACGAGCGAGCCAGTGTGCGAGATCGACCTCAAGGCGTCGCACGTGTCCATCGCGGCAGCACTTCTTGGGCATCCAGAGCCACTGCCGAAGGATCCGTATTCGGCGATCCCCTGGGTCCGTACGGAGCGAGACCGGAAAGCCGCCAAGCTGCTCGTCCAACGCGTGATCCATGCCGGAGGCGGTCGTCCAACCCAGTTCCCGAAGCTGCGGAACGGAGCATCCTTCAGGAACACATACGGGTTCGAGGGCAAGCGGATAGGGGACCTTCTGCCCGGCATCTTCGAGATCATGCCGTTCCTGGATGGCTCCCCCAGCCTGACGATGACGCTGCAGTACCTCGAAGCCGAGATGCTGATCGACGCTCTCGAGCGACTTAGAGGATCAGACATCCCGGCGCTGCCGATCCACGACAGCCTTCTGGTCCGGGAGTCGGACCGGGATGCGGTGCTGGAAGTCGTGCAAGAGACCCTGAGATCATACCTGGGCATCCACGCTGCTTGGCTGGAGGTCGCCGCCGCAGGGGAAGACCCGTACCTCGTCGAACCACTTGCGTATCCCATGGACCAACCAAGAGCGGAGCCACCGAGGATTTCTCCGACGACAATCCCTGGGCTGCTTGGCCCAGATGCATCGCCAGGCGGGGATGACATATGGGAGGACGAGATGGTCCTCGACGAGGATGACGTCTGGTGAAGCCGATAGTCACGCGGGAGGGAAGATCACTGGCATTCGCTGTTGCCCTCCCGCGTGGCCGACCATTTCGGCCCCTTCAAGCAGGTCGCAGTGCTTTTACCCACTGTGACTCCTGTTTTTGGGAAGGTCCGGGTTCCCGTCCCCTTGGTGTATATAGAATAAGGGATTTGGCGAGGGGCCAATCGCGGGCCTCGTGACCTGCCCTTTCCGACCATGGTTCGTCGCTTCGGGTCGGGCTGGAAAGACCCGCCCAGCGCCGCTTGCAGGGTGACAAAGGATCAGGCCGTCAGAGCATCCCGCGCGTTGCCTTCGGGCTGGGCTTGGGGCGTGCCATCGGTGCCGAGCAGATTGTCGAGGAGGGATCGGGACAGATCGGCAGCGAGGCCGCTTGCTGCGTCCGCCAACCGCGACCGAACTGCTGCAGCCTGGACGAGCTTGGCGAATGCCTGTTGTGTCTCCAACGGCGGGACAGGAACAGTGATCGCCTGAACCTCCTTGGCGTTGATGTTCGCCTGGCCGATGGCACCACGCGCCATGTCGAAGAGCCTCGCCTTCACCGACGAGGTATTCATGAACGCCCAGATGTAGGTCGGGTCTGCCAACGCGGGATCGACGCGAAGTCGGATGAAGTACGACGCCGCAATCGCGGAGAACCGCCCGTCCCACATCCCGGTCTTTCCAACCAGCTCCTTGCTGTTCGTCCGATTGAACAGGAGGTCGCCCTTGGCCAGCAGGTACTTGTTGAGTTCAGCGTCTGGCAGTTCGACGTATTTCAGGTCGCTGCAATCAAGGTAACCGTCGTAGCTCACATTCCCCATTCGCAGCACCGGGATCGCATCGTCGGTTGCGTCGGCCTTCTTGCTGCTGCCATACTGTGCCATCTGCAGGAGATCACCCAGCGCGCTCGTCGGCCAGCCCATCGGGTTCTCGACAGGGTCGCCGAACATCTTGAGGAAGAGGGCGGGGATGAAGTCGCGTAGGTGGGCGGAGGCGCGGGCCTTCAGCCGCTCGATGCTCGCCGCCCGGTTCAGGATGTCCACGATCCGCCGCTGCTCCTCGATGGGCGGGAGGGGGATTTCGGTTTTCTCGAACTCTCCCTTCGTAACATGCTTCATCGTTGACCCGTGGGTTCGGTGTACGATGTCGTCCGTCACTTGTTTCAAGGCATAGAAAAGGAAATCTCGATCTACATCGTCACCATGGTTCACTTTGAAGATGTGCTGGTTGAGGAGCGCAGTTTCGCCTTTCCACACGAACGTCCCAAGCGTTGCGCTCCATGAATAGAGTAGGTCACCAGCCCTGACCGTATACTTGTCAGGAACAGCCCGCCGCGTCCTGTTGAATGCTGCATCTGGGTTGGTGAGGTTTTGTATCCGAATAATCGGCAACCCATCATCACCCCAGTCAGAAGGCTTGAAAGCAAAGCCGTTTTGGAAATCTGCCACAGAGCCGAGCGATACGTTTCTGGTCAACTTGCGGACTCCCGCACAGCATCTTTTAACTCCTCCAGCTCCTCCATGATCTCCCGCTCGACGGCCATCAGCTCGTCGAGGATCTCCAACGGGTCGCGGTGTTCGACCTGGGCGCGGCTCTGCGGGCGGTAGCGCCCTGCACTGAGGTTGAAGTCCGCCGCGCGAATAGCGTCGGTGTCGGCGAACCACCACTTGGCGGTCCACTCGGAACCCTCGTCGCGGCCCTGCCACTCCCGCAGCCGATCCTCCCGCTGCCCGAAGGCCTCGACCAGATCGGGCAGGTCGTCGGCCTCGATGGGCGTGTCGTGGTTGGCGTCGAGCTTGAAGCCGTCCGCATCGGCATGGAGGAACATCACGTTCCCGGTCGTGCCGCCCTTGCGGAAGATCAGGACGGATGTCTTGACCCCGGAATAGGGGTTGAAGACGCCACCGGGCAGGGACAGCACGGCCTCGACCCGGTTGTTCTCGACCAGTTGCCGCCGCAACTCCTTGTGCGCGCCGGTCGAGCCGAAGAGGACGCCCTCGGGGATGACGACGCCGCAGCGCCCGCCCTCCTTCAGGTGGTTCAGCATGTACTTGAGGAACAGGAGTTCGGTCTGCGTCGTGCTGCCGACACGCACGTCATCGACAATGCGGTCCTTGTCGAGACGGCCCGAGAATGGCGGGTTGGCGAGGACGACATCGAAGCCCTCGATGGGGATGCCCAGCTCCTGCTTCTGGGCGGTCTCCAGCGTTCGGGTCAGGGCATCGCGGCGCAGGATGCGGACCTTGTCGAGGCCGCGCAGGAACAGGTTCATGGTGGCGAGGCGCACCATCTGAGGGTCCACATCGTTCCCGAAGAACGTGCCTTCGGTCAGCTGGCGCTGGGCGTCGCGACTGAGCCGGTCGCCAAGGCCGCGCTTGATCTGCTTGCCGTCGACCTCGGCGCTCTCGATGGCGGCATCGGTCGAGTTGGCGAGGCGGATGTGTTCGTATGCCGCCACAAGGAACCCGGCGGTGCCAGCGGCGGGGTCGTAGATCGTTTCGCCCAGACGCGGATCGAGCATTTCGACGATAGTGCGGATGACGTGGCGCGGGGTGCGGAACTGGCCCAGCTCGCCCGCTTGCTTGATCTGGCGCAGCACATGCTCGAACAGGTCGCCCTTGGTGTCGCTGTCCATGCGATCAAGCTGCAGATCCTCGATCCGCGTGAGGACCTGGGCGAGGACGGTCGGCTCGTCGATCACGAGGCGCGCGCCGTCCATGAAGTTGGTCACGCCGTCCCGCGCGATGTCGCCGTAGAAGGCGAAGACCTCATCCCGGACCCATGAGACCAGACGCTCCCCGTTCAGCGCCTTGGCCCAGCTCGACCAACGGAGGCGT
This sequence comes from Rhodosalinus sp. K401, assembly GCF_041365735.1. Classification (NCBI taxonomy): domain Bacteria; kingdom Pseudomonadati; phylum Pseudomonadota; class Alphaproteobacteria; order Rhodobacterales; family Paracoccaceae; genus Rhodosalinus; species Rhodosalinus sp. K401. The sequence goes on from NZ_JBGFSI010000008.1 coordinate 167,508, forward strand.
TCCTTGGGAACCTCCTCGATGCCGCGCTCGGGCGCGTTCAGCGGGTTGCGGAGCTTCCATGTCCCGTCGAAGGCGCTTGTGTAGGGATCGGACCCTGGACGTTTCGCGGCACGGACGCGGACGGCATCCATCGCCTCGAACATGAAGAAGAACATCAGGAAGCTGAGTTGTTCCGCATTTTGAGCGGGGTTGGGATACCCGCCGCCGTAAAGGTAATCGCGGATCTGGTCGATGCTGCGCCTGAGGTCGGGCGTGAGGGTCATGTCTGCTCTTTTCTTCTGTCAGGCCGTGGGCCGCACGGAGTCGTCATCGCTGGTACCGGCACGGGGCGGCACGGGGAAGACATCGACGTTGAGAGAGGCCAGCATCTCCTCCAGCGCCGTCTCGCCGCCGAAAACGCGGACGGCTTCGTTGTAGCCGCCCCACTTGTCGAAGGGATGTTCGTCGAAGTCGTATTCCCAGAAGCCTTCGGCATTCATCGCCTCGGTCTTCAGCGAGCTTTCGATCAGGCCCAGCCACCGCTCTTGCCGGACATCCCAAGGCCGCTTGGACATCCAAGCCTGAAACCGCATCCCGAGGGCGTTGGCGGCGGCTTCGTGTTCGTCGGTGCGAACGATCCGCCCGTTCTCGTCAAGCGTGACCCAATCGCGAGACGCGGGGTCGATGTGGTCGTGAACGTCGAGTTCCAGCAAGCGGCGCGGCTCACCGGGGCCGGTGCGGGGCTTGGCCTGGATCACGATCCCGCCGGGTATGTTCTCCTCGTCGTCCCCGTGAAAGTCGGTCACGCCCACGAAGTCGAACATGGTGAAGGCGGATTTGTGGATGTGCGGCGCTTGCCGCGTCCCCCGTCCGCGCATCTGCTGGTAGAGGATCGCGCTCTGGGTGAAGCGGGCCATGACGAGGTTGACCACCTCGGGGCAGTCGAACCCGGTGTCAAGCATGTTCACGCTGACAAGGATCTTGGGGAACTCCTCCTTCTTGAACCGCTTGATCTTGTCGCTCGCCCCCTCGGTCGGGCCGGACCCGACGTCGCTGACCACGAAGTCGGCATAGCGCGTCGTCGAGTGCGGCTTGAGGTCGGCGAAATGGCTGTCGAACATCGTCGCCAGCGTCTCGGCATGTTTCTTGGTGACGGCGAAGACGATGGTCTTGCCATGGTGCGGCGTCCGCTGGATGCCATCCGATCCCTTGAAGCCGTTCTCTAGGACCTCGCGGAACTCCCGCACGATGGCCCGGTTCCGCTCTGCGATGGTGAACTTACGTTCCAGCCCACGGGGATCGACGGTGATCGCCTCGGAGCCTTCGAAGAGTTCCTCGAATTCGGACTTGGTCTCTTCGTCCATGGCCGTCCAGTCCAGCTCGTCCCGCTTCACAGGGAACCCGCCGTCAGCCGCCGTTTTCACGGTCATGGCTTTGTAGATACGGTACGGGACCAGGTGGCCGTCTTCGATGGCCTCAGGAAGTGTGTAGCGGAAGGTCGGTTCGGTCACCTCGAAGAAGCGCAACGTGTCGCGGACGAACTGGGCGTCTTCCTCGTCTGGCATGTCATCGGGGTCTACAGTGCAGGGCGTAGCCGTCAGGCCGACCTTGATCCCGTCGAAGTGGCGCAGGACACCGCTATACTTCCCGTAGATCGACCGATGGCACTCATCGACGATGATCAGGTCGAAGTATCCTGAGGAAAGCTGATCGTACTCGTTGACCATGGTCTGCAGGGTCGCGACCGTGATCCGCTTCGCGTGATCGATCCCCCGCGCCCCCTTGAGGATGTAGGAGGGGTAGGCCGACAGGTGATCGACAAGGGCCTCCTCGGCCTGTCGCGCAAGCTCGATCCGGTCCACGAGAAAGAGGACCCGCGTGATCTGACTCGCCTCGAACAGCCGCTTGATGAAGGCGGCGGCGGTTCGCGTCTTGCCCGTTCCTGTCGCCATCTCAACGAGGAGCTTGCGCCTTCCGCGCTCGATCTCGGTGCAGAGGGTGTCGATGCATTCGAGTTGATATGGACGTCCTGCGATGGCCTTGTCGGTGTCCACGTCGCTGAGCTTGCGGCGTACCGACCTGACAGCGATGCGGCGTTCGAGGTCGCTCTGGGAAAACACCGTCGCCACCTTGCGGGCGTGGGCATCGACATGGCGGTCGAGGTGCCAGACCTCCTCACCATTGGCGAGGAAGACGAACGGCACGTCCAGCAGCTCGGCGTAGTGTCTGCCTTGGTCCTGCGCCGCTATGGGATCGACGGAGGTTCGCTTGGCTTCCAGCACGGCCATCGGACGCCCAGCGCGGTCACAGAGGACATAGTCGGCGCGGGTGCCGTCAGGAAGTCTGTACTCGTAGAGAACGCTCGTCCCGTCATCGAGTGACCACCCTTCATCTCGAAGGAGGGCGTCGATCTTGACGCGAGAGAATGCTTCGCTCTTCGCCACGATGAACGGGTTGCCTACTCAGTTTCCTTCCATGTCAGGCATCTGACTATATTGCCCTGACTTCATCAATGTACGAGTGGAGGCCGGTGTTGGTGGGGATCACCACACAACCACTACACACGACATTAGTTGACCAGACCGCAAGTCATTGATATTGCTTTTGTTGTGTAGTGGGTGAGTGCCTCTCCTGGGCACCATTATCGGCCGGATAATTGGCATGGTCGTCCTGAAATTCCCCGGATGCTTGTCCCCCGTATCGCAGACCGTCCCGGACGCTGC
>NZ_JBGFSI010000009.1:0-122402 GCF_041365735.1 Rhodosalinus sp. K401
GAGCTGCGCGGGCGCGGCCCGGGCCTCGTCGCGCGCGACGGCCGGCTCGAGGTGCGCCGCGCCGCGCTCGAACGGCTGGAGCCGGGCGGCTGGCTGCTCGCCCGCGTCGCCTTCGACGACAGACGCGCGGCGGTCGTCGATCCTGAGGCGCGCACACCCGCGCACCGGCGCCTCGCGGCGCTTTTCGCGTCGGGCGCCGCGGCGGGCAACCACGGCGACCTCTACGACAACCTGGACGGCGGGCACTCCCGCCTTCCGGCCGGCGACCACCCGCAGCTGACCGCGACGGTCTATGACGAGGCGGCGCAGGACGACGGTCTGGCGCGCGGCCTCGGGCTGCGCGTGCTCTTCGACGCGCCGCTCATCGGCAACTGCTCCATGGCGCTGGTCGGAACCCCGTTCTGGCGCTCCCTGCCCCGCGCCGCGCTGACCCGGCCCGACGGCGCGCATCGGCTCTTCCGGGTCTACGCCTCGGGGGCGCTCCGGGTCTTTCCCGAACACAGGGATCACGACCCCGAGCACGGCGACCTCTTTCCCGCCAACACGCCCTACTGTCTGGTCTCGCAGGGCTCCTCCGGGTCGGACCGCCCGCATCTCGAGGCGCTCGCGATGATCCTCGCGGCGTTCCGCCCCGACACGAAGGCGGCGCTGCAGCGCGCCGGGCTCGTCGCGACCACGCTGCAGATGGTCTACCGGCGCGCGCGGCTGGGCATCCTGCGCCGGGAGACCTACCTGACCGGCCGCGCCCATCCCACGGTCTTCGCCGCCGGGGACATCAATCTCTCCGGCATGGTGGCGCTCGCGAACGCCATCGCGCCCGACGCCGTGCCCCCCATGGTCCGCCTCGAGGTGGACGCGGAGACCGAGGCCCGCCCGGGCGTGGATGTCTTCGGCGAGGGGCTGGGCGAGCGGCTCTTCGACACGCCCTCGGCCATCGCGCGTGTCTGGCGCGCGCCGGTCTGGCGGCGCAGCATGATCGTCTCCGCCGCAAGGACCCGCGATCCGAACGGCCGGCCGCTGCGGTTCACCTGGTCGCTCCTGCACGGCGACCCGGCGCGCACGCGGATCGAGCCGCTCGACGCCGCGGGCCGGCGCGCCCGGATCACGCTGGAGTGGCAGGCCCCGCGCCCGGTGCCCGGGCGCGACGACATCCTCTCGCCGCGGATCGACATCGGGGTCTTCGCCTCGAACGGCGCGCACGACAGCGCGCCGGGGTTCGTGTCGGTGCTGCTGCCCGCCCACGAGGCGCGCGTCTACGAACCCGCGCCCGACGGCGGCCAGAGGATCGCGCGGATCACGCGGGCGGCCCGGGACGGCGTCTACGCCGACCCGGCGCTCTTCCCGGTCACCGACTGGACCGACGTCTACCGCTACGGCGTGGACGGCAGCCTGCTGGGATGGACCCGGTCGCGGGCCTCGGGCGACACCCGGTACGACGCCGCGGGACGGCGGCGCGGCCAGGATGGCGCCTTGCGCGGCGTACGCTATCCGGTGGACGCGTTGCCCGACGGCCGGCCCGTGCTGCGCGAGGTGCCCGTTACCAGGCCGTGAGACGCTTGCAGGAGCGACGCGCGGCGTGGGGGATCCCGGCGCGCGTCGCGCAGCTTGATCCTGACCGACGATCCTCCGCCCGGATGCCCCACGAAAAAGCGCGCCGCGGCGAGGAGCCACGGCGCGCGATGTGCGTGTGGTAGCCGGCTTGGATCAGGCGCGGCGCCGGCGCCGCGCGACCCCCAGGGCCCCAATGCCCCCGAGCAGCAGCAACGCCGAGGCCGGCAGCGGCACGGCGGCAACGCCGTCGATCGTGAACGCGTCGTCGGGCTTGTTCTCGCTGTTCTCGATCTTGACGAGCGCAGAGCTCACCGCCTCGCTGAAGCTAACCACAACCAGATACTCCGACCCGCTGGCTTCATTCGGGCCGATCTGTTTCGATGCCCCATTGGCAGTGATGGTGACGAAGATGTCGCTGATATCCGCTGCGTCACGGATGCCAAACACCAGCCGCGAGAAGACACCGCCAGTCGAGGCATCCCACTGGATACCCAGGGTATCGTTCGAGCTGAGCGACCACTCGCCGTTTTCGGGAACGAGATTGCCCTGATCGTTGATCCCCTCATCGTTTTCAAGCGCGATTTGCGTACAGCCCGTCGTGCTGTTGGCAGCACAGGTCGACCCCGACCCGGAGCCCCCGAGGGAGCTGAACGTGCCGACATTCGTCGAGAGCGGGCCGTCGAGTTCGCCCTCCGACCCGCTAACGAAATTCGCGCCGTCGTGGATCGACTCGAAATCCTCAACGATGCCACCAGCGGTAACGTTCTGCCACTCGGTGAAGTCGAAGGTTTCGATCGTGATCGTCGTGGCATGCGCCGCGGACCCGAGGAGAACGGCCGCCACCGCACTCGTGATTCTGGAAAATCTCATGACTTACCCCCTAATTGACGGCGAATCGCACGGTTCACCCTTCCGTAATCTTTACCATACGTACACCATGGCCGCGGATCCCGGCAAGAAATGTGTCGGCATCAAGGCGGAAACAGTCTGTTCTCTGGGCACGCACCGGGGCCCGGAACGGGTGCTGCCGGGACAGGTACGGCGCGGGGACGGGCGAAGGCCCCGGAGGCCGCGGGATCGCACACCGAACGCCTCCGCTGTCGCCACGAGGCCGCCGGCAGTCCCGGACCACCCCTTCCGAACCGGAACACATCGCAGAGCCGCAGGACCCGAAACGCCTCGACAGCCCCACCGGATCTGGGGCTACCGTTTCCGGATATTGTTGCAGCGCAGCCTCTTTAACCAAAATGTGGCGCAAAAGAGGCTTGTCGGACCACCCTGCCTTCGGTAACTCCCGAGGAACAGGCCATGCACGACCATCGCCGCGACAGCCGCGATGTCGTGACATCGAAGAGAAGGTAGACGGTATGAATTTGAAGATTGTCAAACGTGCAGTCGCAGGCCTCGCGCTGATCCTCGTGCCGCTCCAGGCCAGCGCGCTGACGCTCAAGCTGATCGACAATCGGGACGGGCGCTCTGTCATGATTGCCGACGGCGCCGATGGGACTGCGCCCGACAACCTCGTGGACTATTACGGAGCGTTCGGTGGGTTCGCACTGGCAATCGCGTCGGGCGCGAACGCGGCATTTCCCCCGGTCGACGGGCTCTTCGCGAACCTGACCGCGCAATTCCTCTACGACGACATCTCTTCCGCAGACATCACCCTCGAGGTATCGCACATCTTCGACAACACCGCGTCGGGCGTGTCGGGCCCCTACCGGCTCACCCAGAACCTGAACACGCAGCGCGGCGCCGGCACCGTCGAGACATTCTACGGGGCCACGCTGTTCGAGAGATGGACCCCACTCAACGAGATCGCGTCGAGAAACACCTCCGAAAGTTCGGACACTGGCGGCGTTTTCGACATGACGTCCTATTCGATCACGCACGTCATCACGCTCAAATCCACCGCCAGCGGGTGCGCTTTCTGCACTTTGCAGGGCTCCGCGGATCTTGTCGCCCCGGTGCCGGCGCCGGGCGCGGGGCTGATGCTGCTTGCCGGGCTGGGCGGGCTGGCCGTCATTCGGAGACGCAAGCGCGCCTGACATCGGCGTTTCGGATCGCGACGACGGCGGCTTTGTGACAAGTCGCCGTTTTTCGTTGGGCATGGTCCTCGACATCCACAGGCAGTCCGAGCGGGTCCGATCGGCACGCGACGGTGACCAAAGCCCCCGCAGACACCTGGCCGCCGCCGCGGCGCGCGGCGGGCGCGAAAATGGCTTCGTTTCGGGAAACGTCGTAGAAGCGGCCGTTCTGCGACTGGATCGTCGGTGCGCTTGAATGGCTTCGTTTCGGAAAACTGCCGTGAGGCGCAAGGTGTCCGCCGCCCGTCGCCCGACCTCCCAAGGGCGCGCCCGGAATGGCTTCGTTTCGGAAAACCGCCCGTCATATGGCTTCGTTTCGGAGAACTGACGCGACGCGCCAGGTGTCCGCCGCCCGTCGCACGACCTCCCGAGGGCGCGCCCGGAATGGCTTCGTTTCGGAAAACCGCCCGTCATGCCGGAACGCCCGCCTGGCGCAGCCAGTCCACCCAGCCCCGGAACGCGCGCTTCCGCGCGCCCCTGGCCTCGCGCAGGTAGCGCCGGGCGAGTTCGCTCTCCGGCGCATGTTTCTCGCGGACGCGGGTCTCGACGAGCTGGCCGTCGATCCACGTTTCGGTCACCTTGCGACCGACGAGCACCATCGCGTCCTCGACGCCGGGCGCGTGACCGGCCCCGCCGGCCAAGGCCGCCAGCCGGGCCTCAAGCCCGGCGACCCGCGCTTCCGCCCGCGCGAGCACCAGCGCGCGGGAGAGCCCCTCCTCCTCCCGGAAGGCCGCCGCGGCGGGCAGCTCCGTGCGATCGAGGATCACCGTGAGCCATCGTTGCACCGCCTCGGGCGCGGGCGCCGCGGTCAGCCCGTGGCGCCGGGCGTTGCCCGATGCCCGTGCCTTGCCCGAAGCGGAGCGCGGCCCGGTGCTCCGCTGCGCGTTCCGCCGGTTGGCGGCGACCTGGCGCGCGCTGGTCACGACACCTCCGCGACCGCCTCGATCGGGCGGGCGGCCTGAAGCGCGTCGAGATCCCGCTTCACCTCGCGGCGGCGCGGCTCGAGCTCGACGATCTTGCGGTCATGGAAGCGTGTTGCGACCTCGCCAGCCTGCCAGAACTCGGCCATCAGCGCGACCATGTCCAGTCCGAGCGCCGCGATCTCGGCCTCCGCCGCGGCCACGGTCCCGGCGTCGCGCGACACCGCGCGCGCCGCGAGCTCGGTCGCCTCGCTCAGGGCGCCCGGCCGGTCGAACGGCGCTTCGTGGAAATCCTCCTCGGACTTGCCGGCCTCGATCCACGCGTCCCAGACCTGGTCGAGATGCGCCTCGTGGCGGGCGTGGCAGGCCTCGACGACGGCCTCCGTGATCTTGTGCTCGACCTGGCGCGCAAGGACGCGGTCGCGCATCCGGCGGTGCTGCATCAGGTCCCACTCGATCGCGATCAGGTTTTCCGCGATCACCGCCTCGTAGGGCGTGACGGGCGCCAGCGCGCGCAGAAGCCCCGCCTCGAAGGCGGGGAACGCGGCCGGCGACTGGCCGGGCAAGGGATCCCGGCCCGGCAGCAATTCGAGGAAGGACGCAAGTCCGAAGCGCTGCGGATCGGGCGGCGTCAGGGCGGTTCCGGGGTCTGGTGTCGTGGCCATCATGGCCTCCTTCTGGCTGGGCGACGCGGCGGCGCGCGCCGGCGTCGCGGTGGGTGCGCAGCCCCGATCGGCCGAGGGCGCCGCATGCGCGCGGCGGTCCCGACGGCACGGGGCCGGCAATCATTCGCACCAGGAGAAGGAAACGCCCCCCTTCGTTGCCGTGTCGGCCACATCGCCTTGCGGGCAGCCACCTTGCCGGGGTCGGCAGGTTGGCGGAGGCTCGCGCCCCACTCATGATGCATGCGCACACTACCTCATTCGCGAATCGTCGCGCAACCCCAATCCTCGCGCCCCGGTCTCACCCGGGGCGCGCGGGTCATCCCGCGGCCGGCGCCCGGAAGGCGAGCCGCATCTGCTTCTCGGTCTCGATCAGGGCGAAGAAGACCGCGCCGATCGCCACGATGATCACGCCGTCGGCCAGCGGCACCGGCGCGGTCCCCATGATCCGCTGCAACGGCGGCAGGTAGGTGATGGCGAATTGCAGGCCGGTCACGGTCAGCACGCTGATCCAGACGACCCGGGTGCCCAGCAGCGCCGACAGGCGCAGCGAGGCGCCGTGGATGTTGCGGATGAAGAAGAGGTAGAAGATCTCGAGAACGACGAGCGTGTTCATCGCCATCGTCTGCGCCAGCTCGACCGGATACCCCCGGTCGGTCGCGTAGAGAAAGACGCCGAAGACCGCGGCGAGAAAGAGCCCCGAGACCAGCACGAGTTGCCAGATCAGCCCGCCGGTCAGCAGCGGCTCTCCGCGCGGGCGCGGCGGGCGGCGCATGGTGCCGGGCTCGGACGGCTCGAACGCCAGCGCGATGCCGAGGGTCACGGCCGTGACCAGGTTTACCCACAGGATCTGCACCGCCGTGATCGGAAGCGCGAGGCCCGCGAAGAGCGCCAGGATGATCGTCATCGCCTCGCCCGCGTTGGTGGGCAGGGTCCAGCTGATCACCTTCTTGATGTTGTCGTAGACCGTGCGCCCCTCGCGCACCGCCGCCGCGATGGACGCGAAATTGTCGTCGGCCAACACCAGTTCGGCGGCCTCCTTCGCCGCCTCGCTGCCCTTGAGCCCCATCGCGATGCCGGCGTCGGCGCGCTTGAGCGCGGGCGCGTCGTTCACCCCGTCGCCGGTCATCGCCACGGTGAGCCCGCGCGCCTGCAGCGCGGTGACGAGGCGCAGCTTGTGCGCGGGAGAGGTGCGCGCGAAGATGTCGGTCTCCACCACCATGTCGGCGAGCGCGGCGTCGTCCATCGCCTCGAGATCGGCGCCGGTGAGCACGCGGTCGTGGTTCGTCAGACCGATCCTGGCCGCGATGGCGCGTGCCGTCGCGGCGTGATCGCCGGTGATCATCTTCACGCGGATGCCGGCGGCGTGGCACTCGGCCACCGCCTCGATGGCCTCCGCGCGCGGCGGATCGATCAGCCCGATCAGCCCGATCAGCGTGAGGCGCCCCTCGAGATCGGCGCTTTCCAGGGTTTCCATCTCCCGCGGCGCCGGGCGCGCCGCGACGGCGATCACCCGCTGGCCTTCCGCGGCCAGCGCCTCGACCTCGTCGCTCCAGTGCCCGGCGTCGAGCGGCGCCACCCCGCCATCGGGCGCGCGCTGGTCGGCGCAGAGCGCGAGCACCGCCTCCGGCGCGCCCTTGACGTGGATGCAGGCCTCGCCGCCCCGGCCGTGATGCAGCGTCGCCATGTAGCGGTGCGCCGCGTCGAAGGGGATCGCGTCGGCGCGGCGCCACGCGCGCAGGGGCTCGGCCCCGTCGCCGGTGATCTTGCCCGCAAGCGCGATGAGCGCGCCCTCCATCGGGTCGCCCTCGACGTGCCAGCCATCCTCCGCGCCGCGCAGCCGCGCGTCGTTGCAAAGCGCCGCCGCGCGGGCGATCTCGGTCAGTACCGCGTGCTCGTCGGGATGGGCGTCCGCCTCGCGCCAGCGCACCGCGCCCTCGGGGGCGTAGCCGCTGCCGCCCACCGAGTAGACCCGGCCCGCCGCCGCCAGCGTCGTCGCCATCATCTCGTTGCGGGTCAGCGTACCGGTCTTGTCGGAGCAGATCACCGAGACCGAGCCCAGCGTCTCGATCGCCGGCAGCCGGCGGACGATGGCGTTGCGCCGCGCCATCGCCTGCACGCCCACCGCCAGCGTGATGGTCAGCACCGCCGGCAGCCCCTCGGGGATCGCCGCGACCGAAAGGCCAACCACCGCCATGAAAAGCTCGGAAAACGGCAGGTGGTCCACGAAGTAACCGTAGCTCAGCAGCGCGCCGGCCACGATCAGGATGAAGAGCGTGAGCCAGCGCGCGAAGCGGTCCATCTGCGCCACGAGCGGGGTGGTCAGCGTCTCCACGCGGCCGAGCATGCCGCTGATCCGGCCGATCTGCGTGTCGGCCCCGGTGGCCACCACGACGCCGCGCCCCGCCCCGGCCGCCACGAGCGTGCCCGAAAAGAGCATCGGGCTCCGGTCGCCCAGGGACACCTCCGCCGCGACGGGCGCGGTGCCCTTGTCGACGGGCACCGACTCGCCCGTCAGCACCGCCTCCTCGGCCTTGAGCCCGCGCGCCGCGATCAGCCGCAGGTCCGCGGGCACGCGGTCGCCCGCCTCGACCAGCACGATGTCGCCCGGCACGAGCCCGGCCGCATCCAGGCTCGTGCGCCGCCCGTCGCGCAGCACCGTCGACTGCGGCGCCAGCATCCCCCGGATCGCGGCCATCGCCTGCTCGGCCCGGCCCTCCTGGATGTAGCCGATCACCGCGTTGACGAGCACTACGGCGAGGATCACGCCGGTGTCGATCCAGTGCTGCAACGCCGCCGTCACCGCGGCGGAGGCGATGAGCACGTAGATCAGCACGTTGTGGAAGTGCCCCAGGAACCGCAGCACCGGGTTGGGCGCCGGCGGCTCGGGCAGGCGGTTCGGCCCCTGCTCGGCCAGCCGGCGGGCGGCCTCCCCGGCGCCGAGCCCGTCGGGCCCCGTCGCGAACGCGTCGAGCAGGTCCGCGGCGGGGCGGGCGTGCGGGGCGGTCTCGCGGGTGTCGGTCATCGGCTGCGCCTCGCCTTTCCCGACGCCGCGCGTTTGCGCTCACGACGCCTGCTTCTCCTCGGTCCCGATCTCCGGGATCTCGGTACGTTCCTTTTCGGGCGCGCCGCACAGCAGGTCAACCGCTTGATCGGCCGCGTCCTGGAACGGCTCGAGCACGATGTCGGCGCCCGCGCCGAAAAGCGCCTCGGTGTCGCGGGGATGATGCGAGGCGACGGCGATCCGGCCCGAAAACCCCGCCGCCCGCGTGAGCTGGATCAGCGTCGTGCGCGTGTCCTCGTGGCTCAGGCCGGTGGGGTGGATCGGCACGGTCGAGACGATCCAGTCGGCCTGCGAGAGCGGAAGCTCGGCCACGAACTCCGGGTCGGTCGCGTCGCCGAACTCGCTCGCGAGGCCCAGCTCGCGCCACCGCCGCACCGCGAGCGGGTTGAAATCCGCCCCCAGCACCGTGACGCCGCGCTTTTGCAGCCGCATCCCGATGGCGGTGCCGAACCGGCCCAGCCCGAAGACGATCACCTTGTAGCGGTCGCCGCGATGCGCGGCCGCGTCGGAGGGCTCGCGCGGGGTGCCGCGGCGCTCGAAGATCCCGAGCACCGGCTCGAAGAGCGCGTAGAGCCGGTGCGAATAGGTGATCATGTAGGTGGAGGCCGCGATGGTGACGAGCCCGACCATGGTCACGAGGCCGAGCGCGTCCTCCTCGACATGGCCGATCGAGACGCCCATCGCCACGAAGATCAGTGAGAACTCGCTGATCTGCGCGACCGTCAGCCCGGCGAGGAAGCCGGTGCGCTTGCGGTAGCCCATCGCCCCCATGATCGCGAGCACGATGAGCGGGTTGCCGATCAGCACGAAGAGCGAGAAGACGATCGCGCCGGTGACATGCGTGCCCAGCAGCGACAGGTCGAGCGTCGCGCCGAGCGCGATGAAGAAGAAGAGCAGCAGGAAGTCGCGAAGCGGGGCGAGCCGCGCCGCGATGGTCTCGCGGTAGGGCGTGGAGGCGAGCGCCACGCCGGCCAGGAGCCCGCCCACCTCCTTGCCCAGCCCCACGAAATCCCCGATCGCCGCGAACATCGCCGCCATCGCGATGGCGAAGATCACCAGCAACTCCTGCGCGCGGGCGAGCCGCTCGGTCAGCGGGTCGGCGATGTAGCGCACGAAGAGCACGACGAGCGCGACCATCGCCACGCCCGAGACGAGCACCGAAAGCACCGTGCCGCCGCCGTGGCCGCCGCCCTCCGCCGCCGCGCCGATCCCGATGGCCGAGAGCACGATCATCGCCAGCACGACGACGATGTCCTGCACGATCAGGAAGCCGAGCGCGATCTGCCCGTGCAGGCTGTCGATCTCGCGCTTGTCGGAGAGCAGCTTGACGATGATGATCGTCGAGGAGAACGTCAGCGCCACCGCGACGTAGAGGCTGGTGACCGCGCCGAGCCCCAGCGCAAGCCCGATCAGGAAGCCGAAGACCGAGGTGAAGGCGACCTGCCCGAGCCCGGTCGTGAGCGACACCGCGCCGAGCGACCGGATGAGCTTCACGTCGAGCTTGATGCCGACGAGGAAGAGCAGAACGGCGATGCCGAGTTGCGACAGAAGATCGATCTGCGCATCGGCGCGCACGACATCGAGCGCCGAGGGCCCCGCGATCAGGCCGACGGCGATGAAGCTCACGATCAGCGGCTGGCGCAGCGCGATGCCGAAAAGCCCGATGGCCGCGGCCATCACCAGCAGAAGCGCGACCTCGGCGAAGGGCGAATGGGTCAGCGCGTCGATCATGCGTCCCGCCCGCCCGGGGGCCCGGGCGGGGCGCCCGCTTCGGGCGCGTCCGGCGCGCGCGCCCGCGTCGCGTGGCTGGCCAGGAACGCCGCCAGGTCCGCGTCGGCGATCCGCCACCCCTTGCCGATCACGATCGCGCGCAGCTCGCCCTGCCGGATCCAGCCGCGCACCGTCGCCTCGCTGACCTTCAACCGGTCGGCCACTTCCTTGACCGTCTGATACGCGTCGCGGGCCATGGCATGGACCTTTGCAGTGTCGTTGCGTGAAGGATAGCGTTATCTGGTGCAATCGGGGTGATTTCGGTGAAATGATTTGCCGCAGGCACCGCTTGGGGTCAAGAACGTGACGACCCGTCGGCGAGAGGGGGGCATGCGATGAAGACGATCCTGCTGGCCACCGACTTTTCCGAGCGCTCGGACCGGGCGTTCCGGCGCGCGTCCCTGCTCGCCCGGCAGGTCGGCGCCACCCTCGTGGTCGTCCATGTCGTCGACGACGACCAGCCGCGGCGCATCCTCGACAGCGAACGCGAGGCGGCCGCCGGGCTCCTGGAGGACCTGCGCGCCACGGTGCGCCGCGTCGACGGGCTCGACTGCGAAACCCGCCTGGTCCTGGCCGACCCCTTCGCCGGCATCGCGCAGGCAGCCGCGGAGAGCGCCGCGGACCTGCTCGTCATCGGCCCGCACCGGCGGCAGGCCCTGCGCGACGTCTTCGTCGGCACCACCGCCGAGCGCACGATCCGGTCGGTGACGACGCCCGTGCTGATGGTCAACGCCCCGCCCGTGGCGCCTTACGCCCACGTCATGCTCACCACCGACCTCTCCGACGGCGCCGCCGCGGCGGCCCGCGCCGCGACGCGGCTCGGGATCGCGGGCGACGCCCGGCGCTCGATCCTGCACGTCGTCGACGCGCCGGTGGGCCATCTCGTCCTCGGCGGCAACGTCGCGCCCGAGGGGCGCGCCGCCTACCGCGACGACGCGCGCAGCGAGGCCGCGCGCGAGCTTGCGGCCTTCGTCGAGGCGACGGGCCTCGGCACGCTCCGCCAGAGCCCGCGCCTGAGCGACGCCGCCCCGGCCGACGCGATCCTCGAGGCCGCGCGGGAGGAGGCGGCCGACCTCGTGGTGGTGGGCACCCACGGCCGCAGCGGCCTCGCGAAGCTCTTCCTCGGCAGCGTGGCCGAAGCGGTGCTGCGCAAGGCCGACCGCGACGTCCTCGCCGTCCCGCCCTCCGCCGCCCGAGCGGGCTAGACCAGCCGACGCCCCAGCCGCCTGGCGCAGCATCCACCCCATGCGCAGGAAGCGCAGCCGGGCGAGCGTGAGCGCCGCGCGCCAGCGCTCTCCCGGCGAGCGCAGGTCGCGGTGCGACAGCACGCGCGGCAGATGCGCCAGGATGCTCGCCGGCATCATGAGCGCCTTCGCCACCCACCGGCGGCGCGGCCGGCCCTCCGCCCGCTCGAGCGCGTGCGCTTCCTCGGTCAGCCGGCGCCACTTGGCCCTGAGCGCGGGCCAGTCCGCCCACTGGCGCACGATTGAGGAGGGCTAGTCCTCAGGCGACGACCTCTTCAGCGCCCACGATCCCGATTATCCCTCCTGCGCGGTCAGGCAAGTCAACCATAATCCTGACTGCGAGGCGCACGCCTACCCTTGCGCGAGATACGCCGCCCGTTCGCCACGGTGCGCAATCTCGGGCTAGGTTTCGGGGAACACCCCTGCACGCTGCACTTCACCACCGCCATGCTTAACACGTGCGCAAGGCCTCAATCGTCTCGTCAGGAGGGTCCCGCAGAAGACCGAGTAGATCACCGTAGATCCGGAGCCAATGAGCATGATCTGCCTCCACGTCCCATCCCCCGGCAGGCACACAGAAGAGCAAGCCAAGCGAAACGCCGCAACCCTCCTCGCCCCAACGTCGGCCATCATCGTCGGTGACCGTCGACTGAGCCGCGCACTGGCTTTATAAATGACCGCCGCGCGCTTCCTCGCCCCCGCGTGGAACACCGCTGCTGGCCGCAAGGCCACAAAACTTCATACTTGAAACAACAAAAGCTTAACATCAAACTCCGCTTATCCTAAACAAGTAAGCTGCGCCTCAACACGGACGAACTTCCAATCGTTCGTGTCGCGCCAGCAGACAGTGCCAATCCATTTGCACCACCGTAAGAAGTCGTAAATCTCAATTGACACATCAACCTTGCGAGCGCGCATGAAAATTGGACTGATAACAACTCAAGACCCAAATAATCCCCGCACATGGTCAGGAACAAACTACTTCATTTCACGGTCACTCTCAAAGCATGTTGGAAGCGTTGTTCCCATAGGGCCGGTCGAACCAAGTTCATTGTGGGTTAAGCGTGCCGAAAATCGCCTGCGCAAAATATTGAAAGCGCATAACATTGTGCCCGGCCAATCGTATCGGGTCGCGCGAGACAATGCCAAAATAATCGAGCAGCGACTCAAAAGAGAAAATCTTGATGTTTTGGTGGCGCCGGCAGGATCCGCATTGATCGCATTTCTCGAAAGCACGTTGCCAATAATATACACATCTGACGCCACTGCCGAATTGATGATCGACTACTATCCCCAATTTCTTAATTTGAGCGCAAAGTCAAAAAATGAAGTCAACGAATTAGAAGCAAGCTCAATTTCGCGCGCCGATGCAATCATTTACCCTTCACGCTGGGCGGCAAACTCTGCGCTCCAGCAGTACGGCGCAGATGAACGGAAAGTACACATAGTCCCATTTGGTGCGAATTTAATGATTGAGCCCGAAAGGGAGCCTGTATTATCCGCAAAGTCAAAAAACGGACTTCATCTCCTATTTGTTGGTGTCGACTGGCAACGAAAAGGAGGTGAAAAAGCAATTGCCATATTGAATACGCTCGTCAAGCGGGGCTTCGATGCGCACCTCACGATTATTGGATGCGTACCACCAGGGCATTTCGATCCCGAGAGAGTGACAGTTTACCCATTTCTTGACAAAACTGAGAGAAATCAAGAAAGGATGCTTTCTGAATTATACAGGCAATCTCATTTCATGATATTGCCGACAGTCAATGAATGTTTTGGTATTGTATTTTGTGAAGCGGCGGCCCACGGTGTCATAAGCCTTGCGTCCAACACTGGCGGCGTGTCTTCCGCCGTTCGTGATGGTGTTTCCGGATTTCTTTTTTCAGAGGATGCAGACGTTAAACAATACGCAGATCGCATTTGCAATTTAGCGTCCAACTCCGAAAGCATGAGGAAACTACAGGAGACTGCAAGAGATGAGTTTGAAGAAAATCTTAATTGGGACGCTTGGGGTGAAAGGGTTGACAAAATTGCCACAAGCTTGCTTTGATTTTTCTTCGATTTTGGTAAAAAAATTTGTTGATGGGCCTGAGTCGCAAATCCAGCGTTATGGCTTGGTAACTAGAGCAGATCAATACCTCCGAGCCACGAGACCAAGATCTGACCAGCCTACAAAGAAGCGCTCAAGCGCGGACGCTCGCTGATGGTCCGGCTTAATACCGACATGCCTTTGGAAATCAAGCCGACTGGCAAGCGTCGCCGACAATCCAGTTACAGCGATCCCGCGATCCAAACCTGTCTGACAATGAAGGTGCTGTTCGGCATGGCATTGCGCTAGACCACAGGCTTTGTTGAGATCCTGCTGCAACTGGTTGACGCGGAGTGGCCGGCGCCGGACCTCAGCACACACTCCCGTCACCAGAAGACCTTGACCGTGTACATTCCCTATCGTGGTTCCGAGGGACCGCTGGAACTGCTGGTAGACAGCCCGGGTACAAAAAAAGATTGAGTGAAAAGGCGACAGGCATGCCCGCAAGCATGCTGAGCCTTAACGCCGCGTCTGGCGCAATGTACACCCTGGGATCTACGAGCAAGCGCTGGAGGTGCGGGCCGTCGAGGTCACTAATAGCCGTATCGGAAGCTTGCCGATGCGCCCTGAAATGCTTGATCAAGTCGCGGCCGATCATGAGATGGCAAGCGTCACGGCAGATCGTGCCAAAGACATGCGCAAATGCCACGATACCATCGTCGACCGCGAGGCGTATGCCGTCGTTTCACCGCGCAGGAACGCAGAAACTGGAAGCTCAGCACCAACGGCACCGTAGCGCGCAAGGACGCCCTTCGAGCCTTAAAATACCTCGGTCGTACGATCTGGCGACGATGGAACGGATACCACCGCCAGAGTCGCGTCGAGACCAAGATGCTTCATGTAAAATCGTTGGTCCAGTGGCTCATGATGAGAGACTTCGCCCCCCACTCCGCAGAACTCCATGTCCGCATCGGGGTCCTTAACGGCTACACCACGCTTGGCATGCCAACCACCGAACCCTTGAGATAAGTTTTTCCGGTGACAGGCGGCTCCGTGCGTCAGACGGTTTGTGCAACGGAGTAGCGTTGCGCGTGCAAGCCTAATCGGACGGCATGCCAAACGCCTGGCGCAGCATCCACCTCATGCGCAGGAGGCGCAGCCGGGCGAGCGTGAGCGCCGCGCGCCAGCGCTCTCCCGGGGAGCGCAGGTCGCGATGCGACAGCACACGCGGCAGATGCGCCAGGATGCTCGCCGGCATCATGAGCGCCTTCGCCAGCCACCGGCGGCGCGGCCGGCCCTCCGCCCGCTCGAGCGCGTGGGCCTCCTCGGTCAGGCGGCGCCACTTGGCCCTGAGCGCGGGCCAGTCCGAGCGCGACGGGTGCCCGACCCGCAGCCCGTCGTCGTAGACCAGGCGATAGCCCTTCGCCACCGCGCGCTTCGTCCATTCCGTGTCTTCCGAGAGGCCGTTGACGAAAGGCCCGACATCCTCGAAGACCGCGCGCGTGGTCACGAGGTTGCCGGCCCCGGAAAACCCCTTCTTCTCGATGTAGGTCCGGAAATCGAAGGCGAAGACGGCCTCGAAGGCCTGCGCGCCGGTCCGGGGCGGCGGGGTCTCGTCGAAGACCGAGACGCGCCCGCCCACGAGGTCGGCACGGGACGCGACGCGGCGCACGGCGGCCAGCCAGTCGCGGGCCGGCACGCAGTCGGCGTCGATGAAGGCGAGGATCTCGCCGCGTGCGGCGCTCACGCCGCGGTTGCGCGCGGGCGCGGCGCCCTTTTCCGTCTCGATGAGAAAGCGCACCGCGGGAAACCTCTCCCGCACCGCGTCGATGGGCACGGTGGAGCCGTTGTCGACGACGATGATCTCGACCCCGCCCGTGTCGTTCTCCATCAGCTCGCAGAGGCAGAGACCGAGCCGTTCGGGGTCGTTGTAGTGCGGGATGACGACCGAGACCTCGGGGACGCGCTCAGTAGTAGCCTTGCTCGTATCCATAGGCCCCGTCCGTGTAGCGGCTCTTGTTGAGCACGATGCCCATCACGTTGGTGAGTTCGGCCACCTGCCGCTCCGCCACGTCGATGAGATCGAGGCCCGTCTTCTCCGCGCCCGCCAGGATGAGCGCGCAATCGACGTTGCGCAGGAACCCGAAACTGTCATCCGTCGCCATCATCGGCGGCAGGTCGACGAGCACGATGTCGGGGCTGAGCGCCGCGTCGATCTCGTCGAGCACCTCGGCCGTCCGGCGGCTCTGCAGCACTTCGGCGGGGTTGCGCACGGCGGCGCCGTTGAGCCCGAAGGCGAGGTTCTCCTCGTAGCGGCACCCGTGCTCCTCGAAACGCACCCGCCCCTCCAGCACGTCGGCCATGGTGTGCACGACGCGCTGGCCCAGCATGCGGCCGAGCGCCCGCCGGCGCAGGTCGAGATCGAGCACGAGCGTGCGCATGTCCCGCCGCCGCGCGAGGCTGAAGGCGAGGTTCGCCGCCGTCGTCGTCTTGCCGCTGTGGCTGTCGGGCGAGGTGATGGCGATGCGCCGCCAGCCATGTTCCTTCGCGCGCTGCAGAAGCTTGGTCCGGAGCATGTCGTAGGGCCCCGCCTCGGGTCCGCCGTCGAAGGTGACGACGCGGTTCCTGCGCAGCACGCGCCGGTCGAAGCTGATCCGCGCGAGCGCGTCCCAGGCCGCGTCGTCCCGCGGCGGCGGCGGCGCCGCCGCCACGCTCGCCGCGGCGGGGGTCTGCCGGGCCGGATCGCCTGCGTCACGCTCCCTGCGCGCCTTCTCGATCGCCGCCTGTAGCCGTTCCATTCAACCCACTCCCGAATTGACCGCCCCTCAGAGGCGGATACCGACCTTGTTCATCGCGCGATCGGCGATCACGTCGAGCGGCAGATAATAGGTGTGCACCGCGTAGACCGCCGCGGGCACCCCCACGAGGATGATCAGCAGCATCGCGACCTTCACCGAGCGCTGCAGGATCACCTGCCGGCGCGTGCGGATGAAGGGGATGGTACCTATCGGCGCGATGTTGAACCGCTTCACGAGGTCTTCGGGCCGCCGCGCCGAACGGTTGAGCGCCTCGATGAGGAAGACGAGCAGCCCGCCCGCGAAAAGCCCGAACACGCCCCCGCCCGCGGCGATGAGCATCCGGTTGGGCTTGGTAGGCTCGCTCGGCACCGCCGGCGGCTCGATCACCGAGATCTTCTGCCCCCGCGAGCGCGTCTCGATGAGCTGGCCGGTCCGCGCGCGCGACAGGCGATCCTGCGCGATCGTGAGTTGCTGCTGCACCGCCTGGTACTCGCGCGTCATCTCCTCGAGCCGGATGGAGACCGTCGGCGTGCGCTCGATGCTCTCCTCGAGCGCGGAGAGCTGCGCCGCGGTGGCGGCTTTCTGCTCCTCAAGGATCGCGACCCGGCTGTCGATCTCGCTCAGCTGGATCTCGAGCACCGCGGGACGCGCCGCGGCCGCCGCGCTCTCCTCGGTCTCTTCCTCGGTCTCCTGCGCGGCCGCGCGCGCCGCGATCTGCTCCTCGAGCCGGGCGATCCGGGTGCGCAGGAGCTGCACCCGGGGCGCGCTCTCGGAATAGACGGCGAGCGCGGCGTCGAGCTCCTGCTCGAGCTCGTCGAGGCGCTGCTCTTCCCGGCTCGGCGGCCGGCCGGCGGCCGCCTCGACGCGGCCCGTGGTCTCGAAAAGGGTGATGAGCCGGTCGCGCTGGTCGGTGAGCGCCGAGATGTCGCGCTCGATCTGGGAGAGACGCTGCTGCAGCGTGGACTGCTGCGACAGGCGGTAGTCGAGCGTCTCCGGCAGCGCGCCCGAGTTCGCGTTCTTGAACTCGAGGATCTCGGCGCTCTTGAGATCGGCCTCGCGCGAGAGGTCGGTGACCTGCTGCTCGAAGAAATCCAGCGTCTCGCCCGCGCTGCCCCGCCGGAAGGTCGCGTCCTCGCGCTGGATGAGGGTGAGGTATTCTCCCAGAACCGCCGCCGCCGTGCGCGCCTCGGGCGCCTCGAAGCCGATCGTCATCAGCGTGGCCGCGTTGCGCCCGGACGAGACGTTCAGGCTGGTGCGCGCCCGCATCGCCTCGACGATCTGGTCGGGGCTCATCTGGTCGAGATCGGGCAGCACGTCGAGCTGGCGCGCGATGTCGAGCATGTTGGCGCGCGTGAGCAGCCGTTGCTGGATGATCTGGAGCTGTTCGAGCGCGGGGATCTGCACCGTCGAGGGCGCAAGCTCCTCGGGGATCTGCGGCGACTGCACCACGAGCCGCGTCTCGCTGACATAGGCCGGCGGCAACGTGTAGGCCACGATCACCGACGCCGCCGAGATCACCAGGAAGACCGGCAGGAAGAACGGCAGACGCCGCAGGAAGATCGACAGGTAGTACCGGACCTCGCTCATCGGGCCTCGCTCTCCTCGGGTAGATAGCCTGCGAAAAAGACACCGTCGTCGAGCACGTTCGCGACGATCTGCGCGTCGATCGTGCGGGTGTCCGCGCTCCAGGCATAGAGCATCGCGAACTCGCACAGCTGGTTGACGAGCCGGGGCACGCCGCGGCTCTTTTCAAAGATCTCGCGGCAGGCGTCGGGGGTAAACTCGCTCCCCTGCCCGCCCGCGCATTCGAGGCGGTGGCGGATGTAGGCCTGCACGGTCGCCTCATCCATCGCGCGCAGGTGATAGCTTGCCGCCACGCGCTGCGCGAGCTGGCGCAGCCGCGGGCTTTCGATCATCTCGCGCAGTTCCGGCTGGCCCACCAGCACGAGCTGCACGAGGTCGTCCTTGTTGGCGTTGATGTTGGTGAGCATGCGCAGTTCCTCGAGCCCCTCCATCGAGAGGTTCTGCGCCTCGTCGAAGACCAGCACGACGCGCCGGCCGGCGGCGTACTCGGCCACGAGGAAATCCTGCAGCGTCTGGAAGAGCTGGACGTAGCTCGCCGCGGGCTCGATCGCGACGCCGAGCGCGTTCAGGATCCATTGCAGCAGTTCGCCGCGGCCGCCCTGCGCGTTCGAGATCAGCCCGACCGTCAGGTGCTCGTCGAGCTTTTTCAGAAGCTCCTGCACGAGCGTCGTCTTGCCCGAGCCGACCTCGCCGGTCAAAAGCGTGATCGGGACCTGGGCCATGATGCCGTATTCCAGCACCGAGAACCCGTCACGGTGCTGCGATGACCAGAAGAGGTAGCCCGGATCGGGCGTCAGCGTGAAGGGCCGCTCTGTCAGGCCGAAGAAGCGTGCGTAAAGTGCGTAGTCCTTCATGTAGGAGCGTTTGCCTTCCCGTTCCGCGCCCGAAGCGCGAGCGTGCGTCGAACCATCCACTGTCTGTCACCATATAAGTACGTGCTGGGCAATATGCTCGTCCGAAAACCTCCGGCGCGCGCGGCTCTTCGACGCCGATGGCTGACGGAAAATTCGGGCGCGGGCGTGGCGATTCGATAGTCATTCGGCGACCACATCGCCCGATTCTCCCCATTCGTCACGCCCGCTCAACAATGCGGCGGACGAGGACATCGTTGCAGAAGCGCAAACCGATTGTTTCGAAAGCGGTTTTTGTCACGTTTTATCAATATTTTACGGAAATCCCTTGCCCTCCCGGCGGCGGCGGGGCCGGGGCGCAGCGGCGATTTCCCTTACCCGGTCTCCACGGCGCTTGGTAGATTTGCACGAAGATGGCACAATTGCGGCGGAATGTTGGTATTGATGGTGCAGTCGGGTCGGCGGCAGGCTGCTGCACGCGTCGATCCGCGCCCGAAAGGGCGTAGGCAAATGTTCGGGGGGAACGAGTGACGACCGTATTCAAGAGTTTCGACGCGGCGGCGCGGTATGGCGCCGCGCCCGTCGACCAGAAAATGCGTCGCGGCCCGTACCGGGCCTGGGGCAAGCGCACCCTCGACGTGATCCTGACGCTCGCGCTGGCGCCGGTCGCGCTGCCGCTCATCGCCGTCTCGGCGCTGCTTGCGATGCTCGACGGCGGCGCGCCGTTCTACCGCCAGCGGCGCGTGGGGCGCCGGGGACGCGTCTTCAGCATCGTCAAGATCCGCACAATGGTGCCCGGCGCCGACCGCGTGCTCGACGCCCATCTCGACGCCAACCCGGCGGCGCGGCGCGAGTGGGATCGCGACCAGAAGCTCCACGACGACCCGCGCATCACGCGCATCGGGGCGCTCCTGCGCAAGACCTCGCTCGACGAGTTGCCGCAGCTCTGGAACGTGCTCGTGGGCGACATGTCGCTCGTCGGACCGCGCCCGATCATGAACGACCAGCGCGACCTCTACCCGGGGCTCGCCTATTACGACCTGCGCCCGGGCATCACCGGGCCCTGGCAGGTCTCCGAGCGCAACGCCTGCAGCTTCGCCGAGCGCGCGGAGTTCGACGACACCTATCACCGCACGCTGTCGCTCGGCACCGATCTCGGGATCCTTGTGCGCACCGCCGGGGTTGTCCTACGGTGTACCGGGAAGTAACCCGGTCACCCGGCCTCCCGACACCCTCCGCGTCGACCAACAAGGGGATATGAGATGTTTCGTCGTGCCGCACTCGTGGCCGTCCTGTGCCTGTCCACGCTCTCCCTAACCGCCTGCAAGACCACCGAAGAGAAGATCGCGGAGCATTACGAGAACGCCGTCGCGCTCCACGAGGAGGGTGACGACGCCCGCGCCCTCGTGGAGTTGCGCAACGTCTTCAAGCTCGACGGCCGCCACAAGGAGGCGCGGCTGCTCGTGGCCGACATCGAGGAGGCGCGCGGCAACCTGCAGAGCGCCTACGGCAACTACCTGCGCCTCGTCGAGCAGTACCCCGAGAACCTCGAGGGCCGGCGCGCGCTCGCCCGCCTCGCGCTCGAAGTGAACAACTGGGACGAGGTCGAACGCCACGGCCAGGTCGCCATCGACCTCGCGCCCGAGGACCTGCTGGTCCGCGCGATCAAGGCCAACCTCGACTACCGCGCGGCGCTGCTGGAGGGCACCGACGCGGATCGCGTGGCCGCCCTCGAGGCGGCGCGCGCGGTGGTCGAGGCCGACGCCGACGCGCCGCTCGCCCGGCGCCTTCTCATCGACGATCTCGTGCGCCGCGAGGACTGGGAGGGCGCGCTCGCGGAAATCGACGCGGCCATCGCGCAGGACCTCCTCGACCGCCGTCTCTACACCATCCGCCTCGGCGCGCTCGAACAGCTCGGGCGCGAGGCGGAGGTGGAAGCGCAACTCCGCGAGATGCTCGACCTCTTCCCCGAGGACGCCTCGATCGGCCAGATGCTCGTGCGCTGGTACGTCTCCCGCCAGCGCCTCGACGAGGCCGAAGCCTATCTGCGGGGCCGGATGGAGGCCGAGGAGACTGGCGTCGAGGCGCGCACGCAGTTCGTCAACTTCCTGGTGCAGCTGCGCGGCGTGGAGGCCGCGCTCGACGCGCTCGACGCGCTGGTGGCGGAGGCGGAGACGACCGAGAGCGCGGAACTCTTCCGCTCGATGCGCGCCACGCTGCGCTTCGACACCGGAGACCGCCAGGCCGGGATCTCCGAGCTCGAGGACATCCTCGCCGAGGCCGAGCCCTCCGACCAGACGCGGCAGATCAAGGTCGCGCTCGCGCGGATGTATCTCGCCACCGACAACGCCGTGGGCGCCCGCGCCCTCGTCGAGGAGGTGCTCGCCGAGGACAGCACCGAGGTCGACGCGCTCAAGCTCAAGGCGGAGTGGCTCATCGAGGACGACAAGGTGGGCGACGCGCTGGTGGAACTGCGCCGCGCGCTCGACCAGGCGCCGCGCGATCCCGGCATCGCGACGCTGATGGCCCGGGCGCATCAGCGCGCGGGCGACCGCGACCTCATGGGCGAGATGCTGTCGAACGCCGTGGCCTATTCCGGAAGCGCGCCGGCCGAGGCCGTGCGCTACGCCACCTTCCTCATCGAGGAGGGCGATCTCCTGCCCGCCGAGGACGTGCTGAGAGAGGCGCTGCGGCTTCAGCCCGAGAACCTCGGGCTTCTGAGGACGCTGGGCGACGTCTACGCGCGGATGGCCGACTGGCCGCGCCTCGAAAGCGCGATCGCCGCGCTCGAACGCATCGGCACCCCCGCGGCGCGCGGGATCGCCAACGACCTCACCGCCCGGCTGCTGGCCGGCCAGAACCGCACCGAGGAACTCGACTCCTTCCTCGAGGGGCTGGCCCAGGGCGGGCCCGAGGGGCTCAACGCCGAGCTTGCCCTCATCCGCCGGCGCATCGCCGAGGGCGATCTCGAGGGCGCGCGCACCTTCCTCGACGAGGCGCTGGCCAAGCGTCCCGACAGCCCCGCCCTGCGCTTCGTCGAGGCCGGGCTTCTGGTGAGCGAGGGCGACATCGACGCGGCGAAGGTGGCGTTCCGGGATCTCGTCGCGGAAGACCCGCAGCGGGAATACGCCTGGCTCGCCCTCATCCGGCTGCATGCCACCACCGGCGACCAGGCGGCCGCGGACGCGGCGCTCGAGGAGGCGCTCGCCGCGCTTCCAGAGGCGGCGAACCTGCTCTGGACCCGTGCCGGACAGCTCGAGGCGGCCGGCGACATCGCCGGCGCCATCGAGATCTACGAGCGCCTCTATGCCAGGAACAGCGACTCGGTCGTCGTCGCCAACAACCTGGCGAGCCTGATCTCGTCCTTCGACGACACCCCCGAAAGCCTCGAGCGCGCCTATCGCATCGCCCGGCGGCTGCGCGGCACCGAGGTGCCGGCCTTCCAGGACACCTATGGCTGGATCGCCTTCCGGCTGGGCAATTACGAGGAGGCCGCCGAGTATCTCGAACCGGCCGCCGCGGCGCTGCCCGACCAGCCGCTGGTGCGTTACCACCTGGCAGAGGTCCACGCCGCGCTCGGGCGCACCGACGCCGCGCTCGCCGAATACCGCGCCGCGCGCGCGCTGATAGAGGAGGACGGCGCCGCGCCGCCCTATCTCGACCGGCTGATCGCGCAGATCGAGGCGCTGGAAAATCCCGGCGACCCGGCGGCGGACGGCGCGGGAGCGCCCGACTGAGACCCCGCGCCCGAGTGGGCAAAGTTGCAGCACTCGCGGAAATTCGCGGGGCGAGGGATTCTCCTGAGCCCGCAGACTTGCCATGGTCGCCCCCGACAGGCGAATCCAATCGAGGCCCCGACATGCGCAGCACACTCCGTGTCCTCTTCCTTGCCCTCTCGGTGCTCGCGACCGGTGCGGGCGCGGCGCTTGCCGCCGACGGCTACCAGCTTCGCCCCGGCGACGTCCTTCGCGTCGAGGTGCTGGAGGACCCGAGCCTCAACCGCGAGGTTCTCGTGCTTCCCGACGGCTCGATCGACTTTCCCCTCGTGGGCACCGTCGCCGCGCGCGGGCAGACCGTGGCGAGCGTGCGCCAGGCGCTGACGCGGGGCCTCGCAGACACCTTCGCGGCCGAACCGACGGTCTTCGTCGCCGTGCGCTCGCTCGCCGAACGCCCTGCCCGCGGGCCGGAACCCGAGGCGGAGACGATCGATGTCTACGCCCTGGGCGAGGTCGCCGAGCCCGGGCGCAAGGAGGTCACGCCGGGAACCACGATCCTGCAATTCCTCGCCGATGCCGGGGGCCTGACCCGCTTCGCCGCGGAAAAGCGGATCGAGCTGCGCCGCACCGACCGCGAGACCGGCGCGGTGCGCACCTATCTCTTCAGCTTCAGCGGCGCGGCCAACGGCCCGCGCATCGCCGGAAGCACGCGGCTCGCCCCCGGCGACGTGGTGGTCGTGCCCTCGCGCCGCCTCTTCGAATAGGCCGGCCGCATGGCGCGCCGCCGATCGTCCCCGCGCGGCCTCGCGGCGGGGCTTTGCGCCGCCGGCAGCCTGCTCGGCGGTGCGGGCGCGCTTGCCCAGGAACCCGCGGAAAGCGGGCCGCGCCTGACCTTCGACCTCGACACGCGGCTGGTCGCGAACGACAACCTGGACCTTGTCGCCGACCCGCCCGGCACGGCGACCTATCTCGAGACCCGGCTCGGCCTCGGGCTGGTGAGCGAGACGCGGCTTTCGCGCCTCGAGCTGGACCTCGGCGCGGTCACGCGAACCGGCGACGCGCCGGGCGACGGCGATCTCAACGGGCTGGGTGAGGCCGACCTCCGCGTCGCGTATTCGCGCGAGGTGGCCACGAGCCGGCTCTCCTTCGACGGCCGCGTCGCCTACCGCGACCTCGACGTCTTCGATCCCTTCGACGACACGGTCGAACTGCCTGACGGCAGCGTGGTCACCGAAAAGGCAGGCCAGCGCCGCAGCGCCGTGGCGGGGATCACCCTGGAGACCGGGCTCACCGCCCCGCTCGGGCTCGTGCTCGATCTGCGCCGCGAGGCGACCGAGTTCACCGACACGACCGATCCCGACCTCTACGACACGCGCGAGACCCGCGCGTCAGTGGGCCTGCGCATGACGCTCACCCCCGCCACAGAAGGGGTTCTGGAGGTCTCGCGCAGCCTCTACCGCGCCGAGGACACGCTGCGCCGCGAGCGCGAGCGCCGCGCGGCGCGTTTCGACATCACCCACGAGCTTTCGGGCGGAACGGTTCTCGAGGCGAGCCTCGGGGTCACCGACATCGACGAGATTGCCCGGGCAGGCGGCGCGCCGCGCATCGAGGAGAACGGGTTTACCGGATCGCTCGGCCTCTCCCGCCCCCTGCCCCTCGGGAGCATCGGGATCTCCGCCGCCACCGCGCTCGAGACCACTGGGCGGCGCAACACGCTGAACCTCGAGCGGGTGATCGTGCGGCCGAACGCGGAGCTGAGGCTGGGTCTCGGCGTCAGCAGCGACGAGGACGGCGAGATCGAGCCCGTTGCCGATATCGCCTATGCGCTCGACCTGCCGACGGGCGCGCTCGAGGCCAGCCTGTCGCAGAGCGTCACGACGAGCGACGAGGACGAGGACCTGAGCCGCCTGCGCGCGAGCCTCAACTACGTGCACGACATCAACGCGCTCTCGCGCCTCTCGCTCGGCGCCGATTACGTCTCGGTGAGCGATCTCGGCGCCGGAAGCGCGGGCGACGAGGAACGCGCCACGCTGTCGGTGACCTACTCGCGCGACATCACGCGCGACTGGTCGCTCGACCTCGGCTACAGCCACGACCGCGAGGACACCGGCACGACCCGCGCGGCAAGCGGCAACCGCGTCTTCCTGGGCCTCAGTCGCAGCTTCACGATCCTGCCCTGAGCCACCGGAAACGCTGTGTTTCTGGCGCATTCGTGAGCGAAGAGGACTCCCTCCCCCAACGTTAATAGATTACTGTGCCGCGAAAGACATGTGCGTGGGTTGCGAGCGAGGGTCACGGTTTGACGACGACGAACGGCATGACGGCGACGCGGGTGGCGATGCCCTCGGTGAACCTGCCCGGAATGGCCTGGTTCACCCTGCTCGTGCTGGGCTCCCTGCCCCTCTTCTGGATCGGCTTCATCTCTCTCGGAGAGGCGTGGACGACGCCGGAATACAGCCACGGGCCCCTCATTCCGCTGATCTCGCTCTACCTTTTCCTGCGAGAGCTGCGCAACAGCCCGCCGCCGCCCGCTATCGTCACCGACCGGTGGCCGGGCGTTCTGGTGATCGCGGCCGCACTTCTCGTGGCGCTCATCGGCAACCTCGCCCGCGTGCCCGACATCGTGACCTACGGGATGATCCTCTGGGTCGGCGGCGTGGTGCTGACGAGCTTCGGCTGGTCCCGGGGCATCCGCCACCAGCTGCCCGTGTTCCACCTCATCCTGATGCTGCCCCTGCCCCAGATCCTCTACTGGAAGGCCAACCTCTTCCTGCAGGGCATCTCGTCGGTGATCGGGGTCTGGATCGTCGATGTCATGGGCATCCCGGTCTATCTCGAGGGCAACGTCATCGACCTCGGCGTCTACAAGCTCCAGGTCGCGGAGGCCTGCTCGGGCCTGCGCTACCTCTTCCCGATCCTGAGTTTCTCCTACCTCTTCGCCATCCTCTACCGCGGCCCCTTCTGGCACCGCGCCGTGCTGCTGCTGGCCGCCGTGCCCGTGGCCGTGCTGATGAACTCGATCCGGATCGGCGTGATCGGCGTGCTCGTCAACGCCTACGGCATCGGGCATGCCGAGGGCTTCATGCACATTTTCGAGGGGTGGGTGATCTTCATGATCTCCATCGCGATCCTCTTCGGCATGGCGATCGCCCTGCAGCGCCTGACGCCCGAGCCGAAGAGCCTCGGAGAGATCATCGACCTCGACTTCAACGGGCTGGGCCCCATCGGCCTGCGCATGCTCGGCATCCGCGCGTCGGTCGCGCTCGCCACCGGCGCGCTCCTGACCGTGACGGCCTCCGCCGCCTGGGTGTCCTATGGCGGGCTCGAGCCCGACCCCGTCGAGCGGCGCTCCTTCGCCCTCTTCCCGCTCCAGCTCGACGAGTGGAGCGGGTCCGCCACGCGGCTCGACCCGGAGGTCGAGGAGGTCCTGGCCGCCTCGGATTACCTCGCCGCGATCTACGCCGCGCCGGGCCAGGCCGCGCCGGTGAGCCTCTTCTCCGCCTACTACGCGGAGCAGAACCGCGGCGAGGGCATCCACTCCCCCGAGGCCTGCCTGCCCGGCGCGGGCTGGGAGATCGCGGAGTTCGGCCCCGCCACCGTCGACATGTCCGGCACGCCCTACGGCACCTTCGAAGTGAACCGCGCCATCATCGAGAAGGGCACGGAACGCCAGCTCGTATATTACTGGTTCGAAGGCCGCGGCCGCCGCATGACCGACGACGTCGCCGCAAAACTCGCCGTGATCTATGACGGGATCACGAAAGGGCGCACGGACGGCGCGCTGGTGCGGTATGTGACACCGATCCTCGACGACGAGACGGTGGACGCGGCGGAAGAAAGGCTGAACGCGATGCTCGAGACGAGCCTCGGCCGCATGCCGGAGTTCGTGCCGGCGGAGTGAGGCCGGTCATCTGAACACCTCACGCGTTCGAATCGGTCTCCGTGAAACCCGCCTTGGCAACGGTATCCGGAATGGGCGGCGGCGTCTGGCCCTTGGGCTGATCGATCAGGGCCTTGCACAGGAACACGAAGCGCGCGCGCCAGTGGGCACCGCGGGCGCGGCCCGCCCTCGTCACGGAAATCGGCACGAACCACGCGGCCCGCAGCGCATCTCCCAGGAGGATGAGGCCAGTGCCAACCCGCGCGACCCCCGCGCCGCGCGTCAGGCGCAGAAAGAGGATCTGGCTTTTGGCGGTTTCGACGGCACTCCAGGGCGACACGCCGCCGGTGGAGCCGCCACCATAGTGGATGATCCGCACATCGGGGTGATAATGCACCTGGTAACCTGCTTTACGGATCCGCCAGCACCACTCCGTCTCCTCGCTGTACATGAAGAAGCGATCGTCGAGACCTCCGACCTCGTCGATCACGCGGCGCGGCACCATCATGAAGCAGCCGACGACGGCCTCGACATCGCAGATATCTTCGAGGGAGAGGGATCGATACCTGCGGTCTCCGAATAACCGGCTCCGCCGAAGCACGCTGAAAGGCAGGAACGCGCGCCAGAAGAGGTCGCGCAGCCTCGGATACCGGAAACAGGTCTGCTCGACATGGCCGTCACCGTCCTCGGATCTCGCGCCAAGCAGACCGACATGCTGATGCTCATCGAGGTAGGCGACAGCTTTCTGGAGGGCGTCAGTCGAGACTTCGGTGTCGGGATTGAGAACGAGAACATAACGTCCTTGCGCAATCGAGATCCCAACGTTGTTGCCCCACGCATAGCCGCCATTGGCTCCGGTCGCCACCACGCGCGCATCTGGCACCGCGGCGCGAATTCGATCGACGCTGTCGTCCGTCGAGGCGTTATCAACCACGATGATCTCGACGCGAAAATCATCCGCGTTCGCCTGCACAGACTGCACCGCGCGAATCGTATCTTGCGCGCAATTGTAGTTAACGATCAAAATCGAAAGCTCGGGTTGCTCTACACCCTCCGCCTCGCGCGCGAGCCTTGTCGCATTGACATTAGTCCTGTCCTGCAAGGCTCACGGCTCCGAGATCTCCGCACAACTAATCGAGCATTATCTTAAGACGGTCTCTTCCTTGCGGACAACGACACAGCCGCTGAGTCGAACCCATGTGTTGAATAGAATTCTCCCACTGTTGCTAGCCCTATCAGGTCGGGACGTCGAGTGGTCTTGTTTGGCCTTCAACGCCTCATGTCGATGCCTAGGATGGACGCGGTAGCTATCCCGGCCTGTCTAGTTCCGGGGCGCCGCGAAGCTGAATTCTGCAAGGGCGAAGTTCTGTATTGTGCTCAAGAGGCCGCTAGATGAGTACAGCAGTGTGTGCTTCTGACGGCGCGGCTTTCAAAACCTCCTTGACCTCTATAGCGGTGCACCCTGCGAAGTGGCGGCAACTGCGTCGGAAGATCTCGATCACGAACGCCTTGCTTGCCTTTCGCTTGCCCCGGCTTCGTCTGCGGCTTCCCTAGCTCGTTCCCGGGTCGGCTCATCGGCGGGATCGAAGAACCACCCGCTGGCGCCCAGCATGAACATCGCGAGGTAGAGCGCCGTACCCCAGAGGTGGACAGTGAAGATGGCTACAGCAACAGATATCAAGACGAATGCGTGGGCATCGCGGGACATGCGCGTGGATTTCGTCTCCGGTTGCGAAAGTATAAGATAGATGAGCGCGGAAAGCCAGGAGCCAGCCATGAGCAGGAAGCCGGGTATGCCATGTCGCATGGCCATTACCAGCCAGAAATTGTCAACGCTTGAAGGAAGCCACGCCGGTCGAGCCCAATCCGCAAGCGCCAGTCCAAAAACCGGATGAGCCCATACATTATTCAAGCCGTTTTCCAGAATGACAACTCGCACATATCCATTCCAGGGATTCAGGGCAAGATATTGTGCAGCCACCTTCAGAAGCGAGCGGTTGGACAACACCTCCAGCACTACAAAGGTCCCAAACGCGATGGCGGCGAGAATATACCAGCGGGCCGAAATCTCTCTACATAGACGCCCCCAGGCCATGAACATCATCTGCGTCATGAGAACGACCCAGGCCCCCGAAGAGAGAGAAAAGAAAACCACCCCGACAACTGGCGCGCTAGCCAATCCGGCGGTAATGGCACCACGGAAGGGCCGGACGGCGAAATAGATCGGTGCGAAGCACATGGCCAGCGCGATGCCCGAAAGGATCGGATGCACAAAAACCGTCTGAGCGCGAACCATACCCAGCCTCATATCGTCGATGGCGACCGAAGGCTGCGGAAGACCGAAAACGAAGTTGAACACACGAAAGCCTGTCAAGGCTTCCAATGCAGCTACTGGAAGAAGGACAAGCGCCGCCCAGCCGAGCGCACGCACAGTGGCACGATACTGACCTTCGTTACGAACCAGAACGCGCCCGAGCAGGAACGGCGTCAGGAACTCGATAGCAGTGATGACCGCATATTCCGGAGAACTCGGTCCGACGCCTATTTGCAGCGTCAAGGCGGCCCAAAGCGCGGTCAGGACGACCATGACATCGGTCGCTTGTAGGCGTCCCGCTTTCCCTGAAAGCCAGGCGATGAAGGTCGGCAATGCAGCGAAGACAAGAAAAAGTCGGGACAGCGAAAAGGAAAATGTTGCGACATTCCAGACTACTGGAACGAAAAAGCTGGTCAGGAAGAGCGCCAGGATCGGGCTCGGCCGCTCCCTCGCCGACGTCGCGGCTTTCGGCGTCGTCGTCTTCTCAGTGTGATCGCTGAAACGTCCGAGAGATCTGGCGGCGGGATTGGTAAGCGACAGCCGAGCCGACCCGTTGGACAAGCTGGGGAACCGTGTGTATTTCATGATCACCGCTGCATCTTACCCTAGGCTCGGTTGGAACGCAGGAGGCCTGCCGGTGCCGCTTTGGGGAGGGAGACGCACGAATTCGAGCACCCGTAGCGGTCACGAACCGATTCCTGCCCTGGCTCTCAACTTTCTGCCCGCAACAGTGATCGCTGGCAACCGTAATCACCTCACTACAGCGCTGGCGCGAATGACGACATAGGCGCCGACCACCCTAGTCACCCGAATCTAAAGTTCGGCGCATAGGGTCTGCTGCGTTCGCTGGCAGAACCGTTTGACGGATGCGAGGATTTCATCGGCGGACTTGACCCATCTGTAGGGCTTGGGATTTTCATTATGGGCCTCGATAAAGGCGACGATGTCGGCCTCCAGTTCGGCGGTGGAGCGATGCACACCGCGTTGCAACTGCTTCCGGGTCAGTTCCGCGAACCAACGTTCCACTTGGTTGATCCAGCTGGCTGATGTCGGGGTGAAGTGGATGTGCCAGTGCGGGCGGCGGGCCAGCCAGGCCTTGATTTTCGGCGTCTTGTGCGTGGCGTAGTTGTCCATCACCAGATGCACGTCCGGCCCTTCCGGCACCGCGGCGTCGATCTTTTTCAGAAAATCGAGGAACTCAGTCGCCCGGTGGCGCTTGTAGCAATTCCCAATCACCGCGCCTGTTGCGATGTCGAGCGCAGCGAACAGCGAGGTTGTTCCGTGACGGACACAGGTATGGGTTCTCCGCTCGGCGACACCGGGCGCCATCGGCAGCACCGGCTGCTCGCGGTCCAATGCCTGGATCTGGGATTTCTCGTCCACGCACAACACGATGGCCCGGTTCGGCGGCGACATGTGGAGACCGACGATGTCCTGCACCTTATCGACAAACAGCGGATCAGTGGACAGCTTGAACGTCTCGCTCCGGTGGGGTTGCAGCCCGAAGGCGGTCCAGATCCTGCGGATCGTGGTGTGCGACAGGCTCGTCTCGGCGGCCATGGTCCGGATCGACCAATGGGTGGCGTCCTTGGGCGTCGTGTTCAGCGTGCGCTCGATCACCTCAGCCACTTGCGCGTCAGACACAGTGCGCGGCCGACCGGGGCGGTATTCATCGGTGAGACCTTCGATCCGATCCTTCACGAAACGCCGGCGCCATTTTCCGACAGTGTGTTCATGGACTCCGAGCCGAGCACCGACTTCTTTGCTTTGCAGCCCGTCCGCACAGAGTAGGATCATACGGCATCGGTCCGAAAGCGATCGCGCCGCCTTGTGTCGCCGAACCTGTGCCTCCAGAAAGGTTCGCTCCTCGTCGCTCAGAACCACCTCGTCCGCCACACGCCCCACCATCGCATCGGCTCCTCATATATGTCAGACAATGATACGAACTATGGTTCCGGGTGACTAGGGTCAGGATTCATAACCAAAACATGACCACGGCAGCCAAGGCGGATGCGGACAGGAAGAACTTTGGGCACCTGTCGTAGCGGGTTGCGACCCGTCGCCAGTCCTTGAGGCGGGCGAAGCTGTTCTAATTCTTGTGGCGTTTTCGATAGCGCGCTTCATCATGCGGGATCGCGACCTTGCGGCCTTTGCGCGACGGGATACAGGGTTTGATCCCCTTGTCTTCAAGGGCTTCGCGATACCAGTCCGCATCGTATCCACGATCCGCCAGCAGGTGTTCGGCGGGAGGAAGGCCGTCCAGCAATGCCCGCGCGCCGATGTAATCGCTCCGTTGACCAGCCGTCAGAAACATTCGAAGCGGGCGGCCTGCCGCGTCCGTCACCGCGTGCAGTTTCGAGTTCATCCCGCCCTTGGTGCGCCCAATCAGGCGGCCACGCCCCCTTTTTTCAACCCGAGGCTTGAGGCTGTGCGATGGGTCTTCAGATGTGTCGCATCGATCATCAGCGTATCAGTCCCACCGCCTTGATCGGCCAGTTCCAGAAGCATCCGGGCAAAGATCCCCTTCTCGCTCCATCGCTTCCACCGGCTGTAAAGCGTCTTGTGCGGCCCGTACTCCGCAGGCGCATCGCGCCAACGCAAGCCATTGCGGTTGATGAATATCATGCCGCTCAACACCCGCTTGTCGTCCACACGAGGCTTGCCATGGGACTTCGGGAAAAAGGGCTCCAGCTTGGCCATCTGCGTGTCGCTCAGCCAGTATAGATCGCTCATGTCGCCGCTCCGTTTTCGGAGCCGTGAATCACGCAGCGCAACGGAAATCAATGCATCCTGACCCAAAGCGTCCGTCAACCAAAAGAGGTTGCTCATGTCACTGCTCGCATTTCGAAAAGTGACACATGCCGACACCAGCCGATCGATGGGCCTGGAGCCTAAAACGACCTCAGCCTCCGGGAGACCCACCGCGGTTTCCTACGCCCAAGCTCGCTTTAATGATCCTGCCCCGAATTGGTGGACGGGGTCAGGCCGCCATGTGTTCCATGTCGGCCGGTGATCTGTAGCCTATCGCGGAATGCAGGCGGCGTGAATTGTAGAATCCTTCGATGTATGCGAACAGGTCGCGGCGCGCTTCGTCCCGTGTGGCGTATACGCGGTGATGAACCCGCTCGACCTTGAGCGTTTGGAAGAAGCTCTCCATCGGTGCGTTGTCGAGGCAGTTCCTCTTCCGTTTCATCGAGGGAGTTATTTTCGCGGTGGCAAGGGCTTGGCGGTATTCGTCGGCCGCGTATTGAATGCCGCGATCCAAATGCTGGATCAGCCCGGGCGCTGGCGTCTGATGGCCATGTCGAGAGCTTCGAGTGCTATCGCGGCATGCAGGGTCTCTCTCATGCTCCAGCCCACGACCTTGCGGGTGTGCATGTCGATCAGCGCGGCAAGAAAGAGCCAGCCTTCGCCGGTCCTGATGTAGGTCAGGTCCGCGAGCCATACCTGGTTCGGCGCGGTCGCGGTGAAGTTTCTGCGCAGCCTGTTCGGCGCGATCGGGTAGTCGTGTTTGCTGTCGGTCGTGCGAACGCGGCGCGGGATGGCGGCCAGCCCGCACAGGCCCGCAAGCCGCATGAGACGCGCGACACGGTGTCGTCCGATCTGCCGGCCGGCAGCTCGCAGCGCCGCATGGATGCGCGGCGCGCCATAGCACCCGCCACTCTTGGCATGAGCTTGGCGGATGTCGTCCAAATGCGCGCGGTTCTCGATGCTGCGCTTGCTCTCCGGCCGTCGGCACCACGCATAGTAGCCACTGACGGAGACGCCGAGCACGGCACAGATCGTGCGAACGGGCCAGATATGGCGATGCTCATCCACGAACCCGAACGTCATCGGGTGGCCGCTCCGAAGATGAGCGCCGCCTTTTTTAAGATATCGCGCTCCGTCTGGGCCTTTTGCAGCTCCCGTTTCAACTGGGCGTTCTCAGCCGCCAGGTCGGCCGGGGACGGGCCCTGCGCCTGCGTACTGGGGCGCCGCGCAGGGCCCGTCCCCGACTTGCCGAACTGCCTTATCCAGCGGCGCAGCTGAGTCTCGTGGACGCCGAGTTCCGCTGCGACATCCATGATCGACAGCCCGCTCGTCTTGGCGCGCTCCGCGGCCTGCCGCTTGAACTCATCCGGAAAATACCGGCGCTTCTTCTTCTCCATCGGACACGCCTTCCGTTAGCTATAAACACTATCAAGGGTGTCCACCAATCCGGGGCAGGATCATTAATGGCACCGATCAAGCAAACAGCCGACATCGCACGTTGCCTCGGATCTGCTCCGGCCTTACCCTTCTAAAAGAGTTAGCGAGACGTTACGGCGACGATGAGACAAAACACCAAACTGACCAGTCCAGGTCCGCGGTTTCTGTGGGTGACTCCGGCCTATACCAGTTCCAAGAGCGGGCTCAGCGCTGATACGGACTACTTTTCAGACTGCTCGCCTGCCCCCGGAACGTTGGTCGTTCACCAAGGCTGGATCATGCCCTGCGTCGCGAGCGACGCAAGTCATAAGAGCAAAGTGATTTCATGAGCGACGCTCCGCCCCCTGTGGACAACACCCGCGGGCTGCTCAAATCCATTGCCGTTATCGGCACTGCGCAATTAATCTCCATCGTCATCCGCATCGTGAAGGCTAAGCTGGTGGCCGTTATGCTCGGCCCTTCCGGCACCGGCCTTCTGGCGGTCTTGTCCAACCTTCAGATGCTTGGAGCACAGATGGCAGGCCTCGGCCTTCCGGACAGCGGCATGCGCGAGCTGGCGTCGTCGCGGGGCGATCCTGATCTCTTGGGGCGTCTGAAACACGTGCTGTTCGTCACGCTCGCCCTTCAGGGCGGAATTGGGATGGCCGTGATCTGGCTGCTGCGCGCGCCGATATCGGTCTGGCTCCTCGGCGACACGGAAAGATCGACCGAGGTCGGGTTGGTCGGCGTGGTGGTTTTCCTGTTCCTGCTGTCCGCCTCCCAGCAAACGCTCTTGCGCGGGATGCGCCGGATCAACGACCAGGGCCGGGTGATGGTTCTCGGCACGCTGGCGGGCGCCCTCGCCGGGATCGCGGCGATCCTGCTTCTGGGGCGGGAGGGCCTGATCTGGTTCCTGATCGCCGAGACTGCCGGCGCGTTTCTTGTGGGCGCGATCTATGTCCGGCGCCTGCCGCTGCCGGCTGTAGACCGGCCGCCGCCTGCCGAGATCTGGAAACTCTGGAAACCGATGGTAAAGCTCGGCACCGCCTTCATGATCGGCGCTTTGCTGAACCTCGGAACGCTGCTCGTGATACGCACACTGATCACCCGTGATCTGGGGCTCGACGAGGCGGGGCAATTCGCAGCTGCTTGGACGATCACCTTCACCTATATCGGTTTCCTCATTCAAGCCATGATGACCGATTACCTCCCGCGCTTGATCGAGGTCATCCGCGATCGAGAGACTGCAACCCGGCTGATGAACGAACAGATGCAGCTCGGACTAGCCCTGGGCGGTCCGATCCTGCTGGTGATGATCGGTCTCGCCCCATGGTTGATACGCTTGCTCTATTCCGCCGAATTCGATGCCGCCGCCACGGTCCTGCAATGGCAGATGGTAGGCGCGTTTCTGATGCTGACTACGAGATCAATGGTGGCAGCCTTCGTAGCGGCTGGGCGATCTGTAGTATTCCTCTACACTCAGGTACAACTCAACTTATTATTTCTCGGGGCTGTTTGGCTTGGCCTGCCCACCTTCGGGATCGAGGCGGGGGGAATCGCGTTTTTGTTCGCACATGCCCTGCAAATCATCATGGTCGCAATGTTGACGAACCGCCTGCAAGGGTTTCGCTGGCAGTCAGGGACAGTTAGAATATTCGCTACGACGCTGCTTTTGGTGCTCGGCATGCTGGTCCTGGCTCGTGTCGCGCCGGGGGCCGGCGCGTGCGCGGCGCCACTTCTGGGCGCAGCGATAGCGCTGACCGGCGCACGTCGTGTGATAAGCCGAATCGGATCGCAGGGACGGCTTGTTTCCCGCGCGCGCAGCTTCTATCGTCTGATCGGCTGGCCAATAGGGCATTGAGATAACCCTGCGCATGTTTCAGAAAGGGTCGTTCTGAATGATACGTGTCTTTGTCGTGGGGTCTCCGCGAGCCGGAACAACAATCGTTCAGCGCGCGATCGCGGAGCATGGAAATTTGTTCACACACCCCGAAACACAATTCTTTATGAAGATGGTTGGAAATATCCATCCGCGAACTTATTCACGGAACCGGTTCCATGAAAAATTCTGGGCACGGCAAAAATACCGAACTCGCCAAGCGCTTAGGCTGTCAACACCGCGCGACTGGACGTTCCTGGGCTTTATTCCGGAAATTTTCAACAACCGACGGGTACCAATGCAAAAACTTGCGAACGCCTTCGTCCAAGGGTTCGATCGTATGGCCGCTGAACACAACCTTGCAGGGTGGATCGAGAAAACTCCTGAGCATCTTCATTACCTCGACGAAATTCACCGCTATGTCCCAGACGCGCGGATCGTCCACATCATCCGGGAAGGACGAGATGTGATCGCCTCGCGAAAAGACGCGGCAGAGGTTCACGGAGGACACTGGGACCAGTTCTACTCAGACCTTTTCTGGAATGTCGACCGCCAGAACACCGATATCGCCAGAAGCGCTGAATATGTCGATGACGACAGGCATATCTTCGTGGATTACGATACGTTCTGCAATTGCACATCAGCGGCGCTTGAGGTGGTGCTCGAACATGTCGGTGCTACGGTATCGACACCGGGCGCTCCGAAAACGGCCCCACAACGTTTCAACATAGCCGAGGAAACCGAGCCATGGAAGGCCGGTGCCGTTGATGGAGCCGTGGAGAAATCGACGTCAAAATGGGTTCAGGTATTTTCCGAAGAAGAACGCACGACCGCAGAAGCGCTTCTGGCGCCGCTTCCAGAACGCTTGGCGCACAAGCTTAAGGAGTTCAATCAGTGCGTTCTCGCGCTGGAAAGACTATGGTCTGAAAAGGAGAAATGAGTGGTCACGGTCTCGGTCATCATCCCCACATACAACCGAGCTCATTGCGTGTGCGAGGCGATCGACAGCGTACTCTCCCAAGACCCCTCGGCCGACGAAATAATCGTGGTCGATGATGGCTCTACAGATGCAACTCTCGACGTCCTTTCCGGCTATGGCGACGGTATCACTGTCCTGCGTCAAGAGAATGCAGGCGCAGCCTCGGCCCGCAACGCCGGGATACGGCATGCGCAAGGGGAATGGATCACTTTCCTGGACTCTGACGATACTTGGTATCCTGGCCGCTTGGAAGTCCTACACCGAGATCTCGCGAATGCAGCCCCGGACACCGTCGGACACACGGGGGACTTGCTCTTCACCGGCTCCGGGCCAGATAAAAGACTTTTTGAAATTCGTATGTGGAACTTTCCGAAACATCGCGCTTCTCGAGAAAACAACTTTTTGCCAAGAGCATTGTTAGGAATATCTCCCATTACCACGGCTTTAAGACGGGATGTCGTGATAAAAGCTGGTGGATTTAATGACGCTTTGCGTATCTATGAGGACATGGCGCTCTTTTCTATTGCTGCGCTTAGCGGTCCATGGCTGATCACTGGTGATGTTCTTGGTGAGGGGCGTCGTTTGGCCGACGATACCGATGCGCTGACCTTTATCGAAGTCAAGCATCCCATCGAAAATGCAATAGCCAAAGTGAAACTTACTTCGACGTTGCTGGAGCAGAAACTCACGCCAACTCAGAGGACTATGGCAAAGAAAGCGAACAGCGGAGCGCTCCTTCGCCTTGCCGCCGCAGAGGCACAAGAGAATACTGGGTCGCATCGGCAGACCGTAATTGCCTCAGCACGCCAACATCCCTCTGCCTTCAAGGGGTGGCTTAAGGCGCTTCCACCGCTCTTATTCGGTTGCGTCGGTTATCGTTTTGTCTTGCGCCGGAGCAACGGCTTTTCGCGAACATGATAATTTCTATTCATACCCCAACTCTAAAGCAATCTTCCTTGGATCCGGGCGCGGCCCGCTCAACGCCGCCCTTACACGCTTTCGCCGATTAACGCTCAAACGAAATCTGCGGATATCTTGCCAAACGAATTCCCAACCGCCTCGAGTTATGCATGTAACTGGCGTAGAAATAGGCAAACGATCGCGCCACTTGTTTTGCATATATTTGTAAGAGGCCGCAAACCCTCCTCGAACTGTCGCAACAGGAAGGCTGTTATGCACTACCGGAACGTCCACGACATAGGCGCCCTTACCAGATGCTATGGCTGTCTGCACAATATCTGTTCCATACAGATGAAAACTCGGCAAGTTTTCGTCAAATCGCAGCCCGCTATTTCGATTTACGACCAGCAACAGTTCATCAAGGGACTGCACCGGTATATGCGAATTAAACTTGGAACCAAGCTCTCGCTGAATGCCGGTATCCCAAACGCGCCCAACTCTTTTGCCCGCCAGGTCAATTCCGTAGAGGCCTATAACTGCCCAGCTGGGATCGTACTTCTCTAGCGCGTCAATTTTTTGACGAAGCTTGACCTCCCAATTTTCAGGCAGATACACATCCTGATGAGCAAAAATACAGATACGCGATTGAGTTTGGTTTAAGCCAACATTATAAGCAATTGAAGATGAAGGCTGACCATGTTTGACAATCAGACGAGCGGGGCTGCGCTGCAAAGCGGGTGATCGCGCGAGATTTTGCTCAAGCACGTCTATATTATTGACAGCCGCAATACAGCACCAATCCATCTCTTCTTTCATTTTTGCCCTGCAATTAATGCGTTAGCGCGCAAGTCACTTACCCGCAAATAGATCCGACAACCGTGCTTCAAAAGCTCTCCACCATCGTGGTTTCTTTGGACCGATTTTTCATTTAACGTCTAAG
Organism: Rhodosalinus sp. K401; assembly: GCF_041365735.1. Taxonomy (NCBI): domain Bacteria; kingdom Pseudomonadati; phylum Pseudomonadota; class Alphaproteobacteria; order Rhodobacterales; family Paracoccaceae; genus Rhodosalinus; species Rhodosalinus sp. K401. The sequence continues at coordinate 37,333 of NZ_JBGFSI010000009.1, forward strand.
ACAAATAAAGCGCTCGGATTTTTCTTGGTCAATAAATATGAAAAGTGCGTCTAACGCAACTGTCGTTAGTCCTGAACAGGCGCGCGCTGCCACTGAGGTTGTCCACCAACTGTGACCTGACCCTTGCGACATCCGTCACCGGAATGCGACATCGCCTCTTGCCGTCTACTCCTTCGCTCTCGAGCAGGGTCTACATCAGACTGAGGGTTCTCGCGGGCAGCGCGTCGGGCAATCGGGCACACGGGCAATCGCGTCGGGCGCTCGAGCGAACTGAGGGCTCTGCGCCCGGCGCGCTTGCGCCTCCAAACCCGGCCGGATACCGAAACTTCACTCGCGGACGCTCGTTATGACAGAGGAGCCTATGACAGAGGAGCCCACGGGGGGCAGGTCAACCTTCATATGTTTTCTGGTAAACATCGCTCCTGTAGTAAACCGGGCTCAAGCTTTTCGAAGTGGCGTCACAAGACAAAGCACCTTTGCGACAGATCGCCGGCGTAAGTTCGCTTGACTGCTTACGCAATCAGTATCCCGTCATCGACAAAAAGCGCCTCCGGCTGCAATTGGAGTTCACTCACGCTGCCCTCGAACCCGGGGTTGATCTTCGTGCCGACAAACCACTGAGGCGCGCCCACGCCCGAAATGTCGATGTCGGTTGCCTGTTCGTCGAACACGAGCTCTCCGTCGAGGATGACCTGGACACGGTCCGTCATCTCGTCGATGGCCACCCGCACATTGTGCTCCTCGGTGTCCGCAAGTCCGAGGTCGTGGATACGGAAGGGATCCGAGAATTCCCCGTCGGGCGAGGCGACATGCACGAAGAGGGAGTCGCCGAAGACACCGATGCCGAACTTCTCGTGGTTCCAGAAAATCCGTTCATAATCTTCGTCCGGATTGGTGCGCTGGAAACTGACCGACGCCGTGAGGGCCTCGGCGGTCTCGTACTCCACCAGACGTCCCAGCCTGGCGTAGTCGCCCTGCCCGTCGAACACGACCGCACTGGTGCCCGCCTCATCGGTCGTCACGAACGCGTCCCCGCGAAGCGACGATTTGGATGTTCCCAGCGCCGCGAAATCCAGCTCCCAGCCGTCGAGCTCAGGCAGAATGAGGCCGGCATCTTCTTCCTTCACGGCTTCCGGCGCAGGATCTTCCTCCAAGGCTTCCGGCGCAGGATCTTCTATTGTCCGAGAGTTTATTTCGGTTTCCGGCTCCAGGCTCGGCTCCTCGGTTTGGAGCTCAGGGTCGGATGCAGTTTCGCTTGGCACCGTCTGGGCGCTCGTGTCGGCGATTCCAGAGATGTCACCGGTAAATTCAGGATAAAGACGCGCCGTCGCGTCGAGGTCGAAGGCAAGTAGCTTTCCGTCGAAGCTCGCGTTTCCCCAACTGCCGCCGAACGCAAGACCCCAATGCGCCATGGGCGGCATCACGCCCTCGATCTGGGCGGCGGCGGCGAACTGACCGTCAACAATGATCTGCACAGTGTCGGTCGCACCGTCGAAGGCGACGGTAATATCATGCGGTTGTCCGTCATTCACTTGAATACCGGACTGGGATGGCGAAAACGTTCCAGCAGGCAACGTCGTCATCTTGACGTGATCACTATCAGTCGAGAGCTGAAAGTTGACATGCCCGTCCTGCGTAATTTGTAGCCCCAGAACAGTGTGCAAACCCAGCACCTCTCCTGAACTGCCAGGCGTGTCCGCGACGATTGTCATGGAGAGCGTAAAATCTTCCGTTCCGAAGAACCGGTCCAAGGCCTCTTTGGGAATTCCAATATTCGTACTGGATGACCCTATATCAAGGGCCTGCTGACCGTTGAAAGAGATTGAGGCCGTCTCCGTTCCCTCCACCGCTAAAGTCTCGCCATATCCTTGGCTCTCGAACGCTCCCGTTTCGGCATTGAAGGCCAGTACATCCTGACCGGGCACCGCAATCGTACCCTGCGTGGACACCTCGGTGCCGTCAGACAACTTGACCGTAAGCGTTACCTGATGCGTCCCTGGGGTTTCGAACTCATGCTGCAGACGCGGCCCCGTGGCTCTTGTGCCGTCGCCGAAGTCCCACGTGAAGGTTGCCTCCGCATCGTTGATCTGGCCTGATGGCCCGTAAGTATGTGTCGCGTCAAAGACGAGGACGCCGGCATCATCCGGATCGCTCGTCACATCGAAGGCTGGAACCAACACTTCTGGCGTCGTGTCGAGCTGCAGGCGGGACGCGCCGGCCCCAAGTTTCGCGACCAAACTCTCTGGATCGACAATAATGTCTTCGGACCTGCCACCCAGAGACGATGTCAGGAACTCGACCTCGTAGTATCCGGCAGCATTCGGGTCACGGTTCTGGACGATCGCATTCTCGGTAACGGTCCAGTCTGACTGATCTGTGAAGCCACTGATTGCGGCGGTCGCATTCTGCTCGATCGTCACGTTCGTGGAGGCGCTGGCCACGTTGATCCGGGGAATGAGGTCGGGATCCTCAACAGATAATACGGAGTTGTTCCGAACAGTCAGACCATTTGTGGCACCCACCGAGATTCCATGGGAATGGCTATTGAAAATAATGTTTTCCTCAATGAGGATATTTTGATAAAATACTTCGTCACCTGAACCGTCCTGCGCGGCCAATTCATTTCCCAGGAAGATCGATTGGGTCGTCGAGCCATCCCCAATATCGAGGGTGTTACCGCGGATGACGACATCACGACTGGCTACAGTTGTTCCGTAGCTCCACATTTGTATCATATCCGCGTGGTCCCCACTGTCGGGGGCAGTAATAAAATCGTGAATAAAGTTATTCTCGATCAGAATTGAAGAAACCTCAATTAGATTTATTCCATCCGAGCGTATGGAATGGATGTTATTATTCGAGATCGCTATATTTTGACTTTTATCAACAATCACTCCACGCGTCCAAGTCGTGAACTCATTGTCAGATATTAAAATATCGCTACTTGCACCAATACCCAAAGCATAGCCAGTGCCGTATCCATCGACGGCGTCGCTGACACCGGAAGCGAGGTCTCCCTCGAAGACCGAATTCTTGATGGTGACGCTCTCAGAGCTTTTGATCCTAAAAGGGCGTGCCCAGTCCGCAGCACCCTCCGGGGCCGTATAGTCGAATAGGAGGTTGTCGATCGTCAGGTTCGAAACTCCGTTCAGCGTCATCTGTGTAAACGTGGCCACGTTCCCCGGATCGGCCGAGGTGATCGTCACCGGTGCGTCGTAGGTAATGTCGAAGCCGGAGTTGGCGCTCAGGTCGAGCGTGTACTCCCCCGCCGCGAGTTCGATCCGGTCGCCGCCGGTGGCGCGGGACAGGGCGTCGTAAAGGTCCTCGGTCGAAGACACCGTGAAAGTCGTCGCAGACATGGCTTACCCCTCAGCCGCCCAACAGCGGTCATTCCGTGCACAATGTGCCCCCGAACGACAGGAACAGGACAAGAGCGGCAACAACGGGGCCCGTTTATGGCGAAACCCGGACGCGTCTCCGACGCAAACCGAGCCGGCATCCGGCGCTCGCGTGGCGGCGCGGATGCGCCTGCGGGTCTGGCGTCGGCGTGTTCGGGGATCTTCGCCGGTCGTCGTGACAGAGGTAACAGACGCCCCCGCGGGCGCGAGGGGGCCCATGCGATCACGAGCGGCGATCCGCAAGGCGCGCGGGCCGCGTCGGCAGCCCGCTGCCGATCCGGTGTCATGTGGCGGAAAAGGCGGTTGCGCCTCGCGCGCTGCTCCATCGAAGCCGCGGCGCGAGTCCCCCCGGGACCTGCGGATCGCGGGTGCTGACGCGGGTTGCGCCCCTGCCCATGGCGTGTCCCAGGGCGGCCGGGGGTCGTGCGTCATGTGGCGCGGGTGCCGGCCTCGGCGCGCGCGGTGCCGCTCACAAGAAAAAGGCGCCCCGGGGGGCGCCTTCCCGTGTTTCCGATAGGTTTCTCGCGCTCAGGCGGTGCGGCGACGGCCCACCGCGGCGAGACCGCCGAGCCCGGCCAGAAGCAGGAGCGCGCTCGCCGGAAGCGGCACGACCGTGGCGTCGATCTCGAGGATCGACGGGTTGCCGTTGGCCGCGGCGTAGATCAGCGTGAAGTCCCCCGCGTCGGCGGTGAAATCGGTATTCTCTTCCGTCGTCGGGGGCGAACTGATGCCACCGGTGGAGTTCACGGCCGTCAGATAAACGCCGTCGTCATGCGTGATCGTGCCCGTAGCGGCGCCGGAGAAGCTGCCGATGAACTCGAAGAACGTCGTCGTGACGTAAGTGCCCTGGCTCAGAAGCGTGTTGTCCAGGAACGTCTGCGTTCCCGAGTCGATCGTGTAGGACCCGGAACTGCTGCTTTCGAGGAAATCGGAGATGTAGGTGGAATTGCTGTTCCCGCCGCCGATCCGGAAGTCGATCGTCCCGGTATAGGTCACGGTCGCGTCGAGCGTCTGCGCCGCAACGTTGGTTGGGGTGGCGGCAGAGTTCGTCTGCGTCACCGTCGAGGACGACCCGCCCGGATCATTGTCGGAAAAATTGTAGATGTTGATCTGGAACGTGCCGGTCAGCGTGGACGCCAGTGCCGGCGACGCCATTGCGGCGACGGCGATTGCGCTGGCAAGAAACGTGGTCTTGAACATGTTGCCCCCTATCCGAATTCGGTCACCGACACGCGAACCATGCCAGAACCATTACAATCTGAGTTTCGCAGGAAAACGGCTTTCGACACAAGGATTCTTTGCGCTTCTTGAGCCCACATTTCCCAAGTAAGGTGCTGATTTCGCTGTCATGATGGTGATATTTTGTTTATAAATCATGGCGTTGTCGGCTTCGAGGGACATGTTTCATGGATCACCCAGAGGGTGCGAGCCTGCAGCGGGCAGATCGGGTGGATTTCGACACTCGCGTGCGGCTGGAATTTCGAGGTGCGCAGCTCAGTTCGGATGGTGGCCTCCTGGTGATGCGGGAGATGGATGACGCGCTCGGGTTGTCCGATCTGGCGTCAGCGGCGCTGCGCGACACGCGACGCGGCAAGAACACGGTCCATCGTCTCGACGGGTTGTTCCGGCAATCGGTGTTCGGGCGGTTAGCCGGATACGAGGATGTGAATGACGCCGACCGCTTGGCCATTGACCCGGTCATGCGTCAGGTTGTGGGTGGCCGAGCGGTCGATGCGCAGGCGGCCTCGGCCTCACAGATGGGGCGGTTCGAGACCGAGACCCTCGCTCTGGCCGAGAACCGTGCCGCGCTGGCCGACCTGAACGGGCAATGGATTGACCGGTTCCATGACCGCAATGGGCTGAAGTACGTCGTGCTGGACATGGACAGCTCGGTCAGCCCGACCCATGGCGATCAGGAGGGCGCGGCCTGGAATGGGCATTTCGACTGCGCCTGCTATCACCCGAACTTTCTGTTCAACCAGTTCGGCATGCTGGAACGGTGCGCCCTGCGTAACGGCAACGTCCACAGCGCCGAGGGCTGGCGGGATGTCCTCGACCCCGTCATCGCCCGCTACGCGGGGCGCGACCTTGGCGGCCGGTTCTTCCGGGCCGATGCCGCCTACGCGATCCCGGCGATCTATGAGCGGCTGGAAGAAGCCCGGTTCTTCTACGCCATCCGGCTGCCTGCGAACAACGTCCTGCGCGAGAAGATCGCGCATCGGCTGACCCGACCCGTGGGGCGACCCTCGCCGACCAAGGTCAAGCGGTTCTACGAGGACTTCGAGTATCAGGCGGCGTCCTGGGACAAGCCGCGCCGCGTGGTCGCCAAGATCGAATGGCATCCGGGCGAGTTGTTCCCGCGTGTCGGCTTCATCGTCACCAACATGCCCATGGACCCGGACTGGGTGGTGCAGTTCTACAACCAGCGCGGCACCGCAGAGCAACACATCAAGGAAGGCAAATACGCCTTCCGCTGGACACGGCTGTCATGCCGGAAGTTTCGCGACAACGAGGTGCGGCTGCAACTGCACGCTCTGGCCTACAACCTGGCCACCATCTTGCGCTGCATCGAGCTGCCCGAGGCGATGGCCGACTGGTCATTGACCAGCCTGCAACTGAAGCTGATCAAGATCGGCGCCCGCGTTGTGCGTCACGCCCGCGCTATCACCTTCCAGCTGGCCGAGGTGGCCGTCACCGGCCCGATAGTCCGCGCCATCCTCGCCGCGATCCGCCGTCTTCGGGCGCCTCCGCTATGCGCATGACCGCCATCCAAGCCCAAACTGAACGAAAGCGGCAGGACAGGTCTGCCCGCTTCGCTGAAAAACACCGCCGTCGGGGCACAACACGGCGGCTTCGCGGGCCGATCTGCCCCGTTCCAGCGCCTTGCGCGCCCGACAACGCCGCTCAGGACGGAATATGCTTGTCCAGCGGTCGGATTCAGGCGACCTTCACGTCAGACGGCATGCCACTTGGGGAATGTCGGTTCGGATGGCTTCGCTCGACTCGTCCCGCGTTGAACCTGTAAAACAAGAATGGAAGCGCAAATGACCGGAGCAATGACCTCCGGCTTACGTGGCGTCGAAGACGGGGATTTGATAGTCTTCGTCGGCGCGGGTGGCGCTCCGTCGCGGTTGAACATCGTATTTCCGCATTTGCAGCACAGCATGAACGTGGACGCCGCGACCCCGACATCACCATGCCGTCACGGGATGGTTCAGACGTGGACTAACGCGGACGATCGCCGGCGGAGAAACTTCGTCTTTGAACCGAGGGGACCGCAGGAACGGATCAGATGAAGGCAGTGACGACGCCCGAGGGCCAGAGCGACCTGCCGCGCTACTTCGCGGCGGTCTTCGCGAAAGCGCGCGGGATGAAGGCAGGACGAATGACCTTCGTGCTGCCCGACGGGCGCCGGTTCCGCGCGGACGGCGCACGGCCCGGGCCCGTGGCCGAACTGCATGTGCATGATCCTTCCCTTTTCGCGCGGCTCATACGCGAAGGACAGCTGGGCTTCGCGGAGGCCTATCTGGAGGGCGGCTGGTCGACGCCCGACCTGCAGGCTTTCATGGATCTCGTGCGCGCCGCCGGCGACGACATCTATGACGGCTTCCCGGGCATGGGCCTGCTGCGGCTACTGGAGCGGGCGCGGCACCTGTTGCGCGACAACACCCGGTTTCAGGCGCGGCGCAACATCGCCGCCCACTACGACCTCGGGAACGACTTCTATCGGCTCTGGCTCGACGAGACGATGACCTATTCTTCTGCGAAGTTCACGACCGGGCAGGAAAGCCTCGAGGCGGCGCAGATCGCCAAGTACGCGAGCCTGATCGACGGAATGGGCGTCGCGTCGGGCGACCACGTGCTGGAGATCGGCTGCGGCTGGGGCGGCTTTGCCGAATACGCGGCCGCCGAGCGCGGACTGCGCGTCACCGGGCTGACCATAAGCCCGGCGCAGCACGACTACGCACGGGACCGGATCCGGCGCGCAGGCCTCGACGACCGTGTCGAGATCAGGCTCCAGGACTACCGCGACACGCGTGGCCGCTTCGACGGCATCGCCTCGATCGAGATGTTCGAGGCGGTCGGCGAGCGCCACTGGCCAACCTACTTCGAGACCGTCCGCGAGTGCCTGAAACCGGGGCGCAATGCGACCCTGCAGATCATCACGCTCCCGGACCGCCGCTGGGAGGCCTATCGCCGGGGTGTCGACTTCATCCAGAAATACATCTTTCCAGGCGGCATGCTACCCTCCCGCAGTGCGCTCCTTGCCGAGGTAGAGCGTGCCGGACTGAAGTTCGTCCATTCGGTCGACTTCGGCGAGAGCTACAGTCAGACGCTCCGCCGCTGGCATGAATCATTCAACGAAAACTGGAGCGAGATCGCCAGACAAGGTTTCGATGAGCGGTTCCGCAGGATGTGGAACTTCTATCTCACCTCCTGCGCTGCAGGTTTCGCGAGCGGAAATTGTGACGTGACGCAGGTCACCGTGGAACGGCCGGCTTGAGATGCCAATTGAGTGCCCCTGCGCCTATATCACTGCCCTATACTTTTCCCGCGCCCGCATGATCGCTTGGAAGCCGCGGGCAATCGTGCCCCAAGGTGCCACGACAGCATCGGTGCCGCGTCGGATCGCACATTGTCCGGGTGCTTGCGCGGCGGACCTGACAGAGATGAACCTGGTCGATCTTATCCCGTCCGGCGCAGGCGACGATGCTTAGCCGCTTCTACACACTCTGGGCCAGCCTGCTGGCCGGCTTCTGGTTCGTACCGACGCTCATGGCTGTCAGCGCAATAGGCTTGGCCATCGTCGCGCTCAACCTCGATGCAGGCCTGCCGGAAGAGAAGGCCCGGCAGTTCTGGCTCCACAGCGGCGGGCCGGGGGATGCACGTTGAGGGGTATTTCGCGCCGCGCCTGCCCCGGCGCCCGCAACGCCAAGGGGCGGCTTTCCAGCCGCCCCTTGATGCGATTTTCGATCGGGTGCGGTCGCACCGCGTTCCGTCAGGCGGGTTTGCGGCGGCGCAGCAGGCCGATGCCGACAAGGCCGGAGATCAGGAGCAGCCCGCCCGCCGGAACCGGGATCGGAACGCCGCCGTAGACCGAGACGTTCGAGAGTTCCCACTGCGTTATTCTGTCGCCGTCGCTGTCGACCGTCGCCCAGTCAATGTTGAAAACACTCTCACCTCCGGGGATTTCAATTGCAAACCAGGAGTCTTCGACGTTCGGGTTGCCGAATTTGAAGAGAACGGCGTAAGTTTGATAGGTGCCCGGATCGGTGAATTCGAATGTTCCGGTGGTGCCACCCCACAGTGTAGAGACACCTACTGGATCGAGAACACCGTTGAGTGCATCGTCGGAACCTTGCTCTTCCTTGGCAAGGAAGGTGAAGTTCGGCACGGCAGCCTCGAACGCGTTGTTCGCGGTCGCTTCGGTTCCGGAGGCAAGACACGAGAGGCCCACACTCATCGGGTTCGTCGTCGCTTCAAGGTACCGAGTGACGTCATCCCCTGCGACAGGCTCGGGACATGTCAGCGCCGCGGCAGGGCCGGCGAAAGACAGCGCGGCGACCGCCGCGGCCGCCAGGGATTTCCAATCGTAGAGTTTCATGTCTTGCCCTCCTCGGGCTGTACCATCTCGGATCCGGGCGCACCGGTCACCCGGAGACCATCATCGTAACGCCATGATCGTGCCACAATTGCGCCCGATCCGGAAGCGCGCCGAACGTTCCGCCCCGAAAAGCAACCACGGATTGCGGAACTGGCGCGAAATTCGGAACGGTCCCTCGCGCAAGGTTGCGATTGTCCACGCCGCGTCGGGGGCGAGGCCGGGCAGACGGCGCGTTCCGGGGTCTCATGGGCCTTCGCGGGCGGAGGCGATTCGCGACGCGAGGGGGGCTTGCCGGGGCCACGCCAACGGGAGTCGTGCCGACGGGCGCCGCCGGTCTGTCAGGGCGCCGCCCGGCAAGCGGGGCGCTCCCTGCCCGCGCGCCTGGCGCAAACGAGAAAGGCGGCCGAGAGGCGGCCGCCTTTCCGTAAAATCATGATCGCCTGATGCGCGGCTCAGGCCTTGCGGCGACGCCGGGCGACGGCGAGGCCGCCGAGCGCGCCCAGGAGCAGCACGCCGCCGGCCGGCAGCGGGATCGGCGCCATGGTCACGAGGTTCTGGCCGCCTTGCGTCGACTCCAGGTAGGTCAGCTGGTAGTTGCCCGTGTTCGCGCCGAATATCCCGTCGAGATAACCTTGCGCCGTGTTCCGCAGGCTTGAGCTCGCATTCGTCACGGTGAAATCGCCAGAGGCCAGATCGAACCCGGTGGACGACACGCTGTCCTCGAACACGACCTCCCAGAGCGCGAGCTGGAAGCCGGCGGACTGGTTGTCGTCCGAAAGGTCCACGCCCGCGTAAGCGGTATTGAAGAGCCTCTGAACGTCGCCGATCCGGTCGCTGATGTCTCCGGGCGAGGACGTGGTCGCCCCGATATACGGCGTCGTCGTGACCTCGTAATCTCCCCGCGTGCCGAGGTTGAGGTTGTTGAAGATGTCGAGGCAGAACGCCACGAAATCCCCCGCCGCATCGGTGTAGCTCGTGTTGGTGCTGTTCAGGGCGAAGGCCCCGGCGATCACGTTGGAGGACCCGGCGCCGCCAAACCCGCTGTCGTTCACCGACACATTGGCCGATCCGTTCGACCCGAACACGCTGTTCTCTTGCTGCGTGATCGTGTCCGCCTGCGCCGCACCCGCGACGAGCGTCGCGCCGGCTGCCAGCGCCATCAGGGACGTTCTCATACCCATACCAGTTCCTCCACATGGCCATACGCGCCACACTCGTGCCGCATTTACGACACGTTACCGCCGAATGCCCGCGCGGCGCAAGTCGTACGACTGCCGCGTTTACGATTGAGGAACAATACAGCCCTGAGGTGTGCTTCTTGCCGGATTTCGGGCGGCGCACGGGCGCATCGGGGCGACAAACCGCGCTTCGCGCGCGGATTGGATCGTCGAGCGCAACACTCGCGGCGGCGCGCGGTGTCGAATCACGGCCCGCCCCGGGCCCCCTGCGGACACGGTTCCCCGCGCCGGCCCGGCGCCCCTGCCGCGCCGCGCCGGTCGTCCTGCCGGGAAGGAGACTGGTGCCCAAGGCGAGACTCGAACTCGCACGGCCGAAGCCGGGGGATTTTGAATCCCCTGCGTCTACCATTCCGCCACTTGGGCCCGGCCCCGGTCTAGCCGCGCCGGGCGCGCGCGTCCAGTGGAGAGCCCGCGCTTGCGCTTGACCGGGCGCGCGGCGCGTGGTCTCTCGCGCCCCGTGACCGTAACGAGGGGACGCCGGCCGCCATGCTCCGCGGGCTTTACGACTGGACGCTGCGGCTCGCCGAGCATCCGCGCGCGCTCTGGGCGCTGGCGCTGGTCGCCTTCGCGGAAAGCTCGGTCTTTCCGATCCCGCCCGACATCCTGATGATCCCGATGATCCTCGCCCGCCCGTCGCGGGCCTGGCTGATCGCGGCGGTGGCGCTGCTGGCCTCGGTGGCGGGCGGGCTCGCGGGCTACGCCATCGGCGCCTTCGCCTACGACACGCTCGGCCGGCCGATCCTCGAGGCGCTCGGCAAGGAGGCGGCGATGGCCGCCTTCAACGACACCTTCAACGGCGTGGGGGTCTGGGCGGTGCTCGTGGCGGGCGTCACGCCCTTCCCCTACAAGGTCATCACCATCATGTCGGGGTGGACGGCGCTGCCGCTCGCGACCTTCATCGCGACCTCGGTGCTGGCCCGCGGGCTGCGGTTCTTCGTGCTGGCCGCCCTCCTGCGCGTCTACGGCGCGCCGATCCGCGACTTCATCGAGCGCCGGCTCGGGCTTGTCTTCACCCTCTTCGTCGTGCTCCTGATCGGGGGCTTCCTGGTGGTGAGGGTGATGTGAGCCGCACTTCTCTGGTCCTGGCCGCCGCCGGCGGCTCCGCCGCGCTCCTGGCCGCGGCCTTCGCCTTCCAGTATCTCGGCGGGCTCGCGCCCTGCGAACTCTGCCTCTGGCAGCGCTGGCCGCACGCGGCGGCGGTGGCGATCGGCGCCGCCGCGCTCGCCCGGCCCGGCGCGCTCCTGCCGCTGCTCGGCGCGGGCGCGGCGCTCGCCACCGGCGGGATCGGGCTTTACCACACCGGGGTGGAGCGCGGCTGGTGGGAGGGCCCCGCCGCCTGCGCGGGCGGCGGCGATCTCGCGCGCGTCTCGGTGGAGGAGCTGACCGCGCAGATCATGGCCGCGCCGCTGGTGCGCTGCGACGAGGTGGCCTGGCAGGTCCTGGGCCTCAGCATGGCGAGCTGGAACGCGCTCGCCGCCCTCGCCCTCGCGGCTTTGTGGCTGGCCGCCGCGCGCCGCGCGCGCGGCGCGTGAGCCGCCCGGCCGGGGTGGCGGGGGCGGCTCCGCTCCGCGCGCGCCCCGCCCCGTTCGCGACCGGCGCGACGCGCCCGCATCCCCCCTTGCCCGACCGTGTGCGCGGGGCACGCCGGGCGGGCCGCGCGGTCTCTTGCACGCCATGGACGGGCAGACTAAGTCTGAACCGGAACAGGAACGGGAGCCCGACCGAATGGCGATGCAGGCCCAGGAGATCGAGGAACTGATCCGTGCCACCTTCCCCGAGGCGCAGATCACGATCCGCGATCTCGCCGGAGACGGAAACCACTACGCCGCCGAGGTGATCGACGAGAGCTTTCGCGGGATGAACCGCGTTCAGCAGCAGCGCGCCGTCTACGCCGCGCTCAAGGGCAAGATGGACGGGTCGGCCGGCGAGTTGCACGCGCTGGCGCTGACCACAAAGGCGCCGGACTGAGCCGCCGATGCTCGAGTATCTGCCCTGGGTGGTCGTGAGCGCGTTCGGCGCGTTCTTCGGCTACGCGGCGGTCCACGAGATCCGCCACCGCAAGGTGCACGGTCCGCCCGAGAACGCGCGCGACGCCTTCGAGTTCGACGAGGAGGCGCCGAGCTACGAGGAACCGCCCGAGCCCGAGGAGGACGCCGAGGGCCCCGGGACGGACGAGGAGGGGACCGACGCCCCGACCGAGGACGACGCGACGGACGCCCCGGCGCGTGACCCTGACCGAGAGGACAAGCGATGACCGACGCCAAGACCCGCATCGAGGACACGGTGAAAGCCAACGACGTGGTGCTTTACATGAAGGGCACCAAGGAAATGCCGCAATGCGGCTTCTCCAGCCGCGTGGCCGGGGTGCTGACCTACATGAACGTGGATTTCGCGGACGTGAACGTGCTCGCCGACGAGGATATCCGGCAGGGCATCAAGGACTACTCCGACTGGCCCACCATCCCCCAGCTCTACGTCAAGGGGGAATTCGTGGGCGGCTGCGACATCATCACCGAGATGACGCTCTCGGGCGAGCTCGACCAGCTGCTCGAGGCCAACGGCGTGGCCTACGACAAGGACGCCGCCGAGAAGATCCGCGAAGCCAACGGCTGATCCCGCGGCACCGGGCGCCGGCGGGTCAGGCGCCCTCCGGCGGTCCGGTCCGCGCGGGGCCGTGCGCCGCCGCCTCTTCCGCCGCCCCCGTCGCCTCGGCCTCGACCGTGTCGGCCAGCGCCTCGGCGCGCGTGGCGAGCGCCGCCAGCATCTCCGTCACCTGATCGGGCGTGGCCCCGGCCGGCGCGGGCGCCGACGCCGAGGCGGCGCGCAGTTCTTCCAGTTCGGCCTCCTGCGCCGCGAGGCGGGCTTCGGCCGCCTGCAGACGCTCGGCGGCGGCCGCCGCGTCCGCGGGCTCGGGCCGGGCGCGCAGCTCTTCCAGCTCCGCCTCCTGCGCGGCGATCCGCGCCTCCGCATCGCGCAGGCGATCGTCCCGGGGCGCGGCGGCGCCCTCGGACCGCGCCTCCTGCCCGGCAAGCCGGTCCTCGGCCGCGCGCAGCCGGTCCTCGAGCCCCGCGGTCTTGTCTGCCAGCATCAGCCCCGCCATGAGCAGAAGCCGCGACTCCGGGATGCGCCCGATCTGGTTCACGAGGACGGTCGCCTCGTCGTCCAGAAGCTTCGCGGCGGCGTGAAGATAGGCTTCCTCGCCTTGCTGGCAGGCGACCTGGAAACTGCGGCCGCCGATCTGGATCGTCACTTCGGGCATCACATCCCCTCCCGTGCGCTGTCCGCGTCGGGGCGCGGCGCCCCTGCCCCGTCATCCGCGCCTGGCGCGGGGCGCTCGGCCTCGGCGATCAACGGGTCGAGCCGCGCGAGCACGGCCTGCATCTCCGCCGTCTCCGAGGCGCGCAGCGCGCGCAGCGCCTCGAGTTCGGCGACCATCGCGCCGTTGACGAGTTGCGGCTCGGCCAGCCCGGCCTCGTTCGCCTGCCGCAGCGCGGCATTGTTGTCGCGCAACTGCTGGTTCGCGCGGCGCAGGCGCTGCAATTCCTCGTCGAGCGCGGCCATGGCCGCGGCCTGCTCGGCCACCTGCGCCTCGAGCCGGGCCACGCGGGTCTCCTGGCGCTCCTTGATGGCGCGCACCCGCTCCTCGAGCTGGGCCGTGACCGCGCGCTCCTCCTCGAGAGCGGCACGCAGGCGCTCGGGCGCCTCGGTGTCGGCGGCGGGCTCCGGTTCCGGCACGGGCGCGGCGGCGCGGGCGGACAGCGCCTCGACGCCTCCGGCGATCCGGTCCATCGCGCGCGCGATGCGCCGCTCCAGGTCTTCGAGCTCGGCCATGCCCCTCGTCCTCCGTTACCGCGCCGGCCCGTCCGCGTTGTCCGCGAATCGGCGGATCCGGCCGCCCGCCCAAGTCTAACGTCCCGCAGCGGAAATTGCGCCCCCTGCCTTGTCAAGGGCTTATAGGCCGCGCTTGAACTTCCCCCATGCCTTGCTATTGAGGCGCCCAGAGGGTCGCGACCCCGCCCGAAAGCCAGCCCGAAAAGGACGAGAGCCCCCGTGGACATAGACGCGCTTCGCACCGCCCACCCCGACCACTGGAGGCGCGCCTGCGCCATCCGCGCGCTCACGCTCGACGCCGTGGCCACCGCGAACTCGGGCCATTCCGGCATGCCCATGGGCATGGCCGACGTGGCCACGGTGCTCTTTTCCCGGCACCTCAAATTCGACGCCGCGCATCCCGACTGGGCCGACCGCGACCGCTTCATCCTGTCGGCGGGCCACGGATCGATGCTGCTTTACGCGCTGCTCTACCTCACCGGCTCGCCCGAGATCACCCTCGAGGAGATCCGGAACTTCCGGCAATGGGGCGCGCGGACCGCGGGGCACCCCGAGAACTTCCTCGCGCAGGGCATCGAGACGACGACCGGCCCGCTCGGCCAGGGCCTCGCGAATTCGGTGGGCTTCGCCATCGCGGAGGAGGCGCTGCGCGCGCGCTTCGGCAAGAAGATCGTCGATCACCACACCTACTGCATCGCCGGCGACGGCTGCCTGATGGAAGGCGTCAGCCAGGAGGCGCTCACGCTTGCCGGCCGGCAGGAACTCTCGCGCCTGATCGTCTTCTTCGACGACAACGAGATCACCATCGACGGCAAGGTGAGCCTTGCCGACCGCACCGATCAGCTCGCCCGCTTCGCGGCCTCGGGCTGGCACGTGCAGGAGGTGGACGGCCACGACCCCGAGGCGATCGACCGCGCGATCGAGACCGCCAAGGCCGCGCCGCACCCCTCGCTCATCGCCTGCAAGACGCACATCGCGCTCGGCTCCTCCGCGCAGGACACCGCCAAGGGGCACGGCGCGCTCACCGACCCGCAGCTCGTCGCCGACACCAAGGCCGCCTATGGATGGACTGAGGACGCCTTCGAGGTGCCGGCCGAGATCAAGGGATGGTGGGAAGAGGTCGGCCGCCGCGGCGCCGCCCATCGCACCGCGTGGCAGGAGCGGCTCGACGCGCTCGGCGCCGGCAAGCGCGCCGAATTCGACCGGATGCAGGCGGGAGACGCGCCGAAGCGGCTCGCCGCCACGATCCGCGCGCTCAAGAAGCAGGCCGCGGAGGCGCATCACAAGGTCGCCACCCGCAAGGCGTCCGAGATGGTGCTCGAGGTGGTGAACCCGATCATGCCCGAGACGATCGGCGGCTCGGCGGACCTCACCGGCTCCAACAACACGATGACCCACGATCTGGGCGTGTTCGACACCGACAACCGCAAGGGCCGCTACCTCCATTACGGCATCCGCGAGCACGCCATGGCGGCGGCGATGAACGGGATGGCGCTGCACGGGGGCATCCGCCCCTACGGCGGCACCTTCATGGTGTTCACCGACTACGCGCGCCCCGCGATCCGGCTTTCGGCGCTGATGCGCCAGCCGGTCGTCTACGTGATGACGCATGACTCCATCGGGCTCGGCGAGGACGGGCCGACGCACCAGCCCGTCGAGCACCTGGCGATCCACCGCGCCACGCCCAACACCCGCCTCTTCCGCCCCGCCGACGTGGTGGAGACGGCCGAGGCGTGGGAGCTCGCGCTGACCGCCACCGCGACGCCCTCGGTGCTCGCGCTCTCGCGGCAGGGGCTTCCCGCCGTGCGGCTCGAGCACAAGACCCGGAACCTGTCGGCGCAGGGCGCCTACGTCCTCGCCGAGGCCGAGGGCAAGCGTCAGGCGATCCTGATCGCCACCGGCTCGGAGGTGCATGTGGCGCTCGCCGCCCGCGACATGCTTCAGGACGAGGGGATCGGCACGCGGGTTGTGTCGATGCCCTGCATGGAGCTTTTCGCCGCGCAGGACGAAGCCTACCGCAAGCGCGTGCTGCCCGCCGGCCCGGTCCGCGTCGCGGTCGAGGCGGGCGTCCGGCAAGGCTGGGACCGCTGGCTGCTGGGCGAGCGCGGGCGCGAGAAGAAGGCCGGTTTCGTGGGCATGGACAGTTTCGGCGCCTCGGCGCCGGCGAAGGTGCTGTTCGAGGAGTTCGGCATCACCGCCGAGGCGGTGGCGGAACGGGCCAGGGCGCTGCTCTGAGCGTCACTCCCCGACCCCGGCGCCGCCGAAGAGCCCGAAGAGCGGCTCGACGACGCGTGCCACGACGGGGATGAGCGCAAGGCCGATGCCAAGACCCAGCACGCCGTCGATGAGCGCGGTCACACCCCACTCGCCGGCGGCGTGCAGCCCGTCGGGCAGCGGATGCGCCACGGCCGCGGCGACGGCATGGATGAGATGCGCGGGCCCGGCCACGCCCATCTCCTCCAGGCTGTGCACCACGATCGAACCGCCCACCCAGAGCATCGCGGCCGTGCCCACCACCATCAGCGCCTTGAGAAAGCCCGGCATCCCCTTCACGATCCCCCGCCCCGCCGCGCGGGTGACGCCGAGCCGGCCATGCTTGGCCATGGCGAGGCCCATGTCGTCGGCCTTCACGATGAGCGCCACCGCCCCGTAGACGAGCGCGGTGATGCCCACGGCGATGAGCGCGAGGGTGGCCGCCTCCATCCACAAGGCGCTCTCGGGGATCGCGGCGAGCGCGATGGTCATGATCTCGGCCGACAGGATGAAGTCCGTCTTGATCGCGCCCTTCGCCTTCTTTTCCTCGAGATGGGCGGGATCCACCGTCTCGTGGGCCCTCGCGGCATGCTCCACCGCGTGGGGCGCGACGGCGTGCACCACCTTCTCCGCGCCTTCGAAGCACAGGTAGAAGCCGCCCAGCATCAGAAGCGGCGCGATGAGCCAGGGCGCGAAGGCCGACAGCAGCAGCCCCGCCGGCAGCAGGATGAGGAGCTTGTTGCGCAGAGAGCCCTTGGTGATGCGCCAGACGATGGGCAGTTCCCGCGAGGGATGGAAGCCGCGCATGTATTTCGGCGTCACCGCGGCGTCGTCGATCACCGCGCCCATCGCCTTGGAGCCGGCCTTGACCGCCTGCCCCGCGACATCGTCGAGCGAGGCTGCCGCCACCTTGGTGAGCGCCGCGACATCGTCGAGCAATGCGAGAAGACCGCCAGCCATGCCCCTGTTCCTTCCACCCGGTCGCCACGCCTTGCGCGTGACAGACCGAGGGATACCCGACGGCACGCCGGCACGCCACCCGGTCCGTTAGCGCAATCACACCGGGCGCGGCAACTTTTATCGCTAACACCGCGACATGAAAGGCCGGTTTCCTTTGCCGTGCCGCCGCCGCGGGGCTATGAGGCGCGCAATCGCCACGCAGGAGGGGACCATGACCGTCACGCTCGGGATCAACGGATTCGGCCGCATCGGACGCTGCACGCTCGCGCATATCGTCGAAGCCGCGCGCAACGACGTCGAGGTGGTGAAGATCAACGCGACCGGCCCGATCGAGACGAACGCCCATCTGCTGCGCTACGACAGCGTGCACGGCCGCTTCGGCCAGGAGGTCCGGGTCGAGGGCGACACGATGGATGTGGGGCGCGGCCCGATGAAGGTGTTCTCCACCTACGATCCCTCCGATCTCGACTGGGAGGGCGTGGACGTGGTGCTGGAGTGCACCGGGCAGTTCAACGACGGCGAGACGTCGCGCGTCCACCTGGAGCGCGGCGCGAAGAAGGTGCTGATCTCCGCGCCGGCGAAGAACGTGGACCGGACGGTGGTCTTCGGCGTCAACCACCGCGATCTCCGGGCGGAGGAGCGGATGATCTCGAACGGCTCCTGCACCACCAACTGCCTGGCGCCGCTCGCCAAGGTGCTGCACGAGGCCATCGGGATCGAGCGGGGCGTGATGACGACGATCCATTCCTACACCGGCGACCAGCCGACGCTCGACCGGCGCCACAAGGATCTCTACCGCGCCCGCGCCGCGGCGCTCGCCATGATCCCGACCTCCACCGGCGCGGCGAAGGCGCTGGGCGAGGTGCTGCCCGATCTCGCCGGGCGGCTCGACGGGACCGCGATGCGGGTGCCCACGCCGAATGTCTCGGCGGTGGATCTCACCTTCGAGGCGGCGCGCGACGTGACGGAAGAGGAGGTGAACGAGATCGCCGCCCGGGCCGCCGCGGGCCACATGGGCGCGGTGCTCGCCTTCGATCCCGAACCCAAGGTGTCGGTCGACTTCAACCACACCACCGCGTCGTCGATCTTCGCGCCCGACCAGACGAAGGTCGTGGGCCGGCGCCTGGTGCGCGTGCTGGCCTGGTACGACAACGAATGGGGCTTTTCCGCGCGCATGGCGGACGTGGCCGCGGTGATGGGCCGGCTCTCGGTCTGACGGGACGGGGGCGATGACCAACGGGGCCGCGCTCGTTCTCGCCGTGCTCGTCCTGGGCGCCGTTGCGGCGGACCAGGTCTGGAACGGCGGCGCGGCGCTCGTCTTTCTGATGCAGAGGTTCCTGGACCTGCTGGACTGGCTCGCCTTCTGGCGCTGAGCGTCAGGCGAAGCGTTCCCGGAGCGCCTCGCTCACGGCGGGGGACACGAACCGCGTGGTGTCTCCGCCCAGCCGGGCGATCTCCTTGACGAGCTTGGACGCGATGGCCTGGTGGCGCGCCTCGGCCATCAGGAACACGGTCTCGACGCGGTCGTCGAGGGCACGGTTCATGCCCACCATCTGGAACTCGTATTCGAAGTCGCTGACCGCGCGCAGTCCGCGCACGATCAGCGTGGCGCCGACATCGTTCGCGCAGTCGATCAGCAGGTTCTCGAACGGATGGGCGACGATTTCCGTCCCGGTTTCCTCGACGAGCCCCGCGCATTCCCGCTCGATCATGTCCACCCGGGTCTCGAGATCGAAAAGAGGCCCCTTGTCCCGGTTGATGGCCACCCCGATCACAAGGCGGTCGACCAGCGCGCAGGCGCGGCGAATGATGTCCATGTGACCGAAGGTGATCGGGTCGAAGGTCCCCGGATAAAGCCCGATGCGCATGTCCCTGTCCCCGTCCGCGTGCTGCCCGCGCCCGAAGCAAACCCACGCGGAGACGAAATGCAAGGGGCGGCGCGTCGCGCTCAGTAACCCATGATCATGCCCTGAAGCGCGTCCTTCTCCATCGAAAGCTCGGTCAGGCGCGCCTTGACGACGTCGCCGATGGTGACGATCCCGACCATCCGGCCCTCCTGCAGCACGGGCATGTGCCGGAAGCGCCCCTCCGTCATCTTGCCCAGCACATCGTCGGCGCTGTCGTCGAGCGCGCAGGTGACGACGCGCGCGGTCATGCAGGTCCCGACCCGCTCCGACAGGCAGTCCGGCCCGCGCACGGCGATCTGGCGGACGATGTCGCGCTCCGACAGGATGCCTTCGGCCCGCGCCCCGTCGTGGGAAACGACCACCGAGCCGATGCCGCGCTCGGCGAGGATGCCCGCCGCCGCCATGAGCGTCGCGTCGGGCTGCACGGTGACCACCCCCGCATCGCCCTTCAGTTTCAGAATGTTGCGAACCTGCATGACGACCCCTCCGCAATGGATAACCTAGCGTCAAGCGTCCGCGCAAACGCCCCGCCCTGTCAAGCGGCCGCGATCGCCTCGAGCCGCGCGACCTCGGCCCGCAGCCCGTCGGCGAGCGCCGAGGCGAAGCGGTTCAGACGCTCCAGCCGGCGGTCGTCGGCGTGGCGCAGCAGGTAGAAGCTCCGCGTCAGGCGGACCTCGTCCGGCAGCACCCGCCTCACCCCCGGCGCGAAGGGCAGCGCGAAGTCGTGCAGGATGCCGAGCCCCCCGCCCTGGCGCACGCACTGCACCTGCACCGCCACGGAATTCGAGGCGAGCTGGACCCGCTCGACCCCGATCTCTGAAAGGTAGTCGAGTTCCCGGTCGAAGATCATGTCGGGGATGTAGCCCACGATCCGGTGCCCTCCGAGATCCGCGACGCCCCGGATCGGCGCATGGCCCCGCAGATAATCCCGCGCGCCCGCGAGCGAGAGACGGTAGTCGGTGATCTTCTGCACCACGAGCCGCCCGGCGACGGGCGCGCTCACCGCCACGGCGATGTCGGCCTCGCGGCGGGACAGGTTCACCACCCGCGGCAGCGCCACGATCTGGATGTCGAGATCCGGGTTCGCCGCGGCGATGTCGCGGCACACCTGCGGAAGAAGGTAGTTCGCGCAGCCGTCCGGCGCCCCGACCCGGATCTGGCCCGAGAGCCCCCCGGCCCGCCCCGAAAGCGCCTCCGCCCCCTCGACCATCGCCGATTCCGCCCGCTCGGCGTGCGAGAGAAGACGCTGCCCGGCCTCGGTCATCGCATAGCCTTGCGGCGACTTGGCGAAGAGCGGCGCACCCATCGCCTGCTCGAGCCGCGCGATGCGGCGGCCGGCGGTCGCGGGGTCGAGCCGCAGGCGCTGCGCCGCGCCGCTCAGGCTTTCGGCGCGCGCCACGGCCAGAAAGACGCGGATATCGTCCCAGTTGAGGTCCATCGCACCTGCATTCCCGCAAAACGCTTTTGTCATCTTGCCTCTTTTGCGGGCATTCCTGCAAGGCTAACATGTCGGCGAAGGATGGAGGACCCAATGACCCAGGACCTGACTCACTACATCGGCGGCGCGCATGTTCCCGGCGCGTCCGGCCGCTTCTCGGACGTCTACAACCCCGCCACCGGAGAGGTGCAGGCGCGCTGCCCGCTGGCCTCGCCCGACGAGTTGGCGAAGGCCGTGGAGATCGCAGAGAAGGCGCAGCCCGGATGGGCCGCCACCAACCCGCAGCGCCGCGCGCGGGTGCTGATGAAGTTCGTTCACCTGCTCAACCGCGACATGGACAAGCTCGCCGAGGCGCTCTCCCGCGAGCACGGCAAGACGCTGCCCGACGCCAAGGGCGACGTGCAGCGCGGCCTCGAGGTGGTGGAATACTGCATCGGCGCGCCCGAGCTTCTGAAGGGCGAGTTCACCGACAGCGCGGGACCGGGCATCGACATGTATTCGATGCGCCAGCCCCTCGGCGTCACCGCGGGAATCACGCCGTTCAACTTCCCGGCCATGATCCCGATGTGGATGTTCGCGCCCGCGCTCGCCTGCGGCAACGCCTTCATCCTGAAGCCGTCCGAACGCGACCCCTCGGTGCCGCTCATGCTGGCCGAGCTGATGGAAGAGGCCGGCGCGCCCAAGGGCATCCTGCAGGTCGTGAACGGTGACAAGGAGGCGGTGGACGCCATCCTCGACCACCCGTCGATCCAGTCGGTGGGTTTCGTCGGCTCGACCCCGATCGCCGAATACATCTACGGGCGCGGCTGCTCCAACGGCAAGCGCGTGCAGTGCTTCGGCGGCGCCAAGAACCACATGATCGTGATGCCCGACGCCGACATGGACCAGGCCGCCGACGCGCTGGTGGGCGCGGGCTACGGCGCGGCGGGCGAGCGCTGCATGGCGATCTCGGTCGCCGTGCCCGTGGGCGAGGAGACCGCCGACCGGCTGGTCGAGAAGCTGGTGCCCCGGATCGAGAAGCTCAAGGTCGGTCCCTATACCGCCGGCGCCGACGTCGATTACGGCCCCGTCGTCACCGCCGAGGCGAAGCAACGCATCCTCGGCCTCGTGGAGTCGGGCGTCGAACAGGGCGCCGAGCTCGTCGTGGACGGGCGGGATTTCCAGCTCCAGGGCTACGAGGACGGCTTCTTCGTCGGCCCGCACCTCTTCGACAGGGTGACGCCCGAGATGGACATCTACCGCCAGGAGATCTTCGGCCCCGTGCTCTCCACGGTGCGGGCGGGCTCCTACGAGGAGGCGCTGAAGCTCGCCATGGACCACGAATACGGCAACGGCACGGCGATCTTCACCCGCGACGGCGACACCGCCCGCGACTTCGCCAACCGCATCAACATCGGCATGGTCGGCGTGAACGTCCCGATCCCGGTGCCGCTGGCCTACCACACCTTCGGCGGCTGGAAGAAATCGGGCTTCGGCGATCTGAACCAGCACGGCCCGGATGCGTTCAAGTTCTACACCCGCACGAAGACCGTGACGGCGCGCTGGCCGAGCGGCCTGAAGGAGGGCGGCGAGTTCCACTTCAAGGCGATGGACTGAGCGAAAACTTTTCGTCCGGAAAGTTTTTGCTTGCCGCGCGTGGCCCGGCCGCGAATTTTCGGATGGAAATTCGCGGCCGTCCGGAGGAGCGTCCATGTCCGATCCTGCCTTCACGCTCGGCATCGAGGAGGAATACCTCCTCGTCCGGCAGGACACGCTCGCCCTGTCAGAGACGCCCGCAGCTCTGATGGACGACTGCGCGGCCGAGCTCGCCGACCAGGTGAGCCCGGAATTCCTGCAGTGCCAGATCGAGATCGGCACCCGGGTCTGCGCCGATGTCGGAGAGGCGCGCGAGGATCTCAGGCGGCTGCGCGCAACGGTGGCGCGGGTGGCGGACCGTTACGGGCTCGCGCCGATCGCGGTGTCCTGCCATCCGCTCGCGCACTGGCGCGCGCAGAACCACACCGACAAGCAGCGCTACAACGACCTGCACCGCGACCTGGCCGGCGTCGTTCGCCGCCTCCTGATCAGCGGGATGCACGTTCATGTCGGACTGGGCTGCGACGCGCTGCGCGCCGACCTGATGCGGCAGCTGTCCTACTTCCTGCCCCATCTGCTCGCGCTGTCGGCCTCCTCGCCCTTCTGGCAGGGCGAGGACACCGGGCTTGCCTCCTACCGGCTCACCGTCTTCGACAACCTGCCGCGGACCGGCCTGCCACCCCAGCTCGATGCGTGGGAGGATTACCGGCGCTCGGTGGATGCGCTGGTCGATCTCGGGATCATCGAGGACGCCTCGAAGATCTGGTGGGACCTGCGCCCCTCGGCGCGCTTCCCCACGCTCGAGGCCCGCATCTGCGACGTGCAGCCCCGGATGGAGCACGCGCTCTCGATCGCTGCGCTTTTCCAGTCGCTCGCACGGATGCTCTGGCGGCTGCGCACCCGCAACCAGCGCTGGCGTGTCTACGATCGCTTCCTCATCGAGGAGAACCGCTGGCGCGCACAGCGCTACGGCATCACCGAGGGGCTGATCGATTTCGGCGCGGGCGAGATAAAGCCGTTCCGGACCCTTCTCGACGAGATGATCGAGCTGGTGGAGGAGGACGCGGCGGCGCTGGGCTGCCTGACGGAGGTCGAACGCGCCCGCGAGATCGTGGCGGGCGGCGTGTCCGCCTCGCGCCAGCGCGCCGCGGCGGCCGCGGCGCAGGCGGCGGGCGGCGACGGCGAGGCGCAGATGCGCGCGGTGGTCGCGCACCTGATCGAGGAATATCACGCCGACCTCTGAGGGGTTGCAAAACTCCTGCAAGGATCGGCCACTAAACGCCCGTTCAATTCCGGCGGGCAGAGGGAGGAACCGCATGGATTTCGCGCTGAGCGAGGAGCAGCAGGCGATCTTCGACGTGGCGCATGCCTTCGGGCAGGACGCGATCGCCCCCCACGCGCTCGACTGGGAGAAGGCGGGCACCATCCCGCGCGAGCTCTGGCCGCGGGTGGCCGAGCTGGGCCTCGGCGGCATCTACGTGGGCGAGGACCACGGCGGCTCGGGTCTCTCGCGCCTCGACGCCACGCTCGTCTTCGAGGCGCTGGCCATGGCCTGCCCCTCGGTGTCGGCGTTCCTCTCGATCCACAACATGTGCGGCGGCATGATCGAGGCCTACGGCGACGACGCGGCGCGCGACCGCTGGCTGCCGGACGCCTGCGCCATGCGGACGGTGTTCTCCTACTGCCTCACGGAACCCGGCTCGGGCTCCGACGCGGCGGCGCTTCGGACGAAAGCCGCGCGCACGAACGAGGGCTACGCGCTCACCGGCACCAAGGCCTTCATCTCGGGCGGCTCCTACTCGGACGCCTACATCGTCATGTGCCGCACCGGAGAGGAGGGCCCGAAGGGCATCTCGGCCGTCATCGTCGAGGACGGCACGCCCGGGCTTTCCTTCGGCGGGCTCGAGGACAAGATGGGCTGGCGCGCCCAGCCCACCGCGCAGGTCCAGTTCGACGACTGCCGCGTGCCCCACGAGAACCTGCTGGGCGAAGAGGGGCGCGGGTTTTCCTACGCCATGGCCGGGCTCGACGGCGGGCGGCTCAACATCGCGGCCTCGGCGCTCGGCGGCGCGCAGGCCGCGCTCGACGCGACGCTTGCCTACATGGGCGAGCGCAAGGCGTTCGGGCAGACGCTGGACCGCTTCCAGGCGCTCCAGTTCCGTCTTGCCGAGATGGAAGTGAAACTGCAATCGGCGCGCACCTTCCTGCGGCAGGCGGCGTGGAAGCTCGACCGCAAGGATCCGGACGCCACGAAGTTCTGCGCCATGGCGAAGCTCCAGGTCACCGATGCGGCCTTCGACGTCGCCAACCAGTGCCTGCAACTGCATGGCGGCTACGGATACCTCGCCGATTACGGGATCGAGAAGATCGTGCGCGACCTGCGCGTCCACCAGATCCTCGAGGGCACGAACGAGATCATGCGCCTGATCGTCGCCCGCAAGATGCTGGAGGCGCGGGCGTGAGCGGGATCTCGATCCGCAAGACGGGCCGCGCGGGGCGGATCACCCTCGCGCGACCCAAGGCGCTCAACGCGCTCTCTTACGCGATGTGCCTCGAGATCGACGCGGCCCTCAAGGACTGGGCGGACGACCCCGAGGTCGCGCTCCTCGTGATCGACGCCGAAGGCGACAAGGCGTTCTGCGCGGGCGGCGACATCGCCGAGATGTACGAGACCGGACAGAACGGCGATTACGGCTACGGCCGGCGCTTCTGGCGCGACGAATACCGCATGAACGCGCGGCTCTTCGAGTTCCCGAAACCGGTGGTGAGCCTGATGCAGGGCTACACCATGGGCGGCGGCGTGGGCGTCGGCTGCCACGGCTCGCACCGCGTCGTCGGCGAAAGCTCGCAGATGGCCATGCCGGAATGCGGCATCGGTCTCGTGCCGGACGTGGGCGGCTCGCTCATCCTCGCCCGTGCGCCCGGCCGGCTCGGCGAGTATCTGGGCACCACCGGCGCGCGCATGGGGCCCGCCGACGCGATCCTCGCAGGCTTCGCCGACCATTTCGTGCCCGAGGCCGCCTGGCCCGCGCTCACTGTGCGACTGGAAGAGACGGGCGATCCATCTGCGGTGGACGAAGCCGCGACCGCGCCGCCCGAGGGGCGCCTCGCCGCCCTCGCCCCCGCGATCGACCGGCATTTCGCGGGCGAGACGCTGGGGGACATCCTGCGCTCGCTCCGCGCGGAGCCGGGCGCCTTCGCCGAGGAGACGCTTTCCACCCTCGCACGGCAGTGCCCGCTTTCCATGGGCTGCACGGTGGAGATGATCCACCGCCTGCGCGGGCCGGCCGCGGAGATCCGCCGGGCGCTGGAACAGGAGTATCGCTTCACCTTCCGCGCCATGGAGAAGGGCGACTTCCTGGAAGGCATCCGCGCGGCCATCATCGACAAGGACAAGTCTCCGCGCTGGAGCCACGAGAGGGACGCGCTGCCGCAGCTCGCGGTGACGCAGATGCTCATGCCGCTCGGGGAGGACAGGCTGACATTCGGGGAGGAGGACAGGGTATGAAGATCGGATTCATCGGTCTCGGCAACATGGGCGCGCCGATGGCGGCCAATCTCGCGAAGGCGGGCCACGAGGTCACGGGCTTCGACACGGCGCAGGTGGACATCCCCGGCGTGAGCATGGCCGCGAGCGCGGCCGAGGCCGCAACGGGCGCTGAGGTCGTGATCACCATGCTGCCCAACGGCGAGATCCTGCGGAAGGTCGCGGCGGAGATCATACCGGCCATGGCGCCGGGCGCCGTGTTCCTCGACTGCTCCACGGTGGACGTCGACAGCGCCCGCGCCGTGGCGGCGGAGGCGCAGGCGGCGGGGCTACCCGCCCTCGACGCGCCCGTCTCGGGCGGCGTGGGTGGCGCGGAGGCCGGCACGCTCACCTTCATGGTCGGCGGCGACGCGGCCGGCTTCGAGACGGCGAAGCCGCTTTTCGAAACGATGGGGCGCAAGGCCGTGCATTGCGGCCCCTCCGGAAACGGCCAGGCGGCGAAGATCTGCAATAACATGATTCTCGGCGCGACGATGATCGTCACCTGCGAGGCCTTCGCGCTGGCCGACAAGCTCGGCCTCGACCGGCAGGCCATGTTCGACGTCGTCTCCACCTCCTCGGGGCAGAGCTGGTCCATGAACACCTATTGCCCCGCCCCGGGCGTGGGCCCGACGAGCCCGGCGGACAACGCCTACCAGCCCGGCTTCGCCGCCGATCTCATGCTGAAGGACCTGCGGCTGGCCATGCAGGCGGCAGAGACCGCGGATGCCGACACGCCCATCGGGCAGGCCGCCTGCACGCTCTATGCCCGTTTCGTGGAAGACGAGGATGGCGCGGGGCGCGACTTCTCGGCGATGCTGCCCCGCTTCGAACGGCGCGGCCGAACCTGATCGCGACGAAAGGCGCATTTGAGCCATATCAAGGCGCGACGGATGCCGAATCCCGCATGCTCGTCACAGGCGCCCCGGCCGGGGCGCAAGAGACGAAAGGACCGGACAACATGCTCGCCAAGAACATGGGCACCATCGACCGCGTGCTGCGGCTCGTCATCGGGGCCGCACTCATTGCGGCGTTCTTCCTGAACCCGGATGCCGGGTATCGCTGGCTCTATCTCATCGGGATCGTACCGCTCGCGACCGCGCTGATGGGCAGCTGCCCCGCCTACTCGATCTTCGGCATCAAGACCTGCAAGACCGACTGACAAGACCCGGGCCGGGCCGGGCTTGACCCGGCCCGACGCGCGTCAAACCTTCTCGAGAAGCTTTTCGAGGTCGTCCCGCGAGCGCATCACGGCCTCGTGACCCGCGTCGATGGCTTCTTGCGCGCGGTAGAGTTCGATGAAGGTGAGGTGCTGCAGATCTACCGCCAGCGCAAGATGCGGCGGATCGCTGGCCCGGCGCGACATGTGCACGTGTTCCGACAAGATGTCGATCGCCGCCGCGACCACCTCGAAATAGTTGGGCGGCTTCGGTTCGCTGTCACTCCGGTCCCAGAGGTCGCGGATCGCGGGCGGAAGATGCGCGAGCAGACCCGTCCCGCCGGCCCCCTCCACCAGATCCGCCGCGTCCCCCTCGGGCGACCAGAAGCGCCCGTCGTCGCGCCCGTTCGGGTTGACCGCGATGGTCACGTCCGCCCCGAGCGCGCGGCAGGCGGAGGACGGCACCGGGTTGACGATCCCCCCGTCGATCAGCCACCGGCCGTCCAGGTGATAGGGCGCGAAGAGCCCGGGGATCGCGAAGGATGCGCGCAGCGCCTCCAGAAGCGGGCCCTCCTGCAACCAGATCTCGCGCCCGGTGCTCATGTCCGTGGCCACCGCGATGAGGCGCCGGTCGAGCGCCGCGAAATCGTCGGGCACGCCCATGCGTTCCAGCGCCTCCATCACCGAGCGCCCCTGCACCAGCCCGCCACGCGCAAGCCCGAGGTCGAAGTAGGACAGGAAACGCGTCCGGCTCATCTGCCGCGCGAACTCCTCCAGCGCGTCGAGCTTTCCCGATGCCCAGGCCGCGCCGACGACCGCCCCCATCGAACACCCCGCCACCACGTCGGGGCGCACGCCGATCTCCTCGAGCGCACGGATGACGCCGATATGGCACCAGCCCCGCGCCCCGCCGGAGCCGAGCGCCAGGCCCAACTTGCGCTTCTTGCCATCACTCATGCGAACCGCCCCAACCTCTTTCGTCAGCAGGCGCCCTTGTGCCCCGCCGGCCCCGGGCTGTCGAGGCGCGGGGCCGTGAAAACCGCCGCGCGACTCGGGCCCCGGCGTTTCCGGGGAACGCGGCGGCGGCCTTTCGCCAATGGGGCGGAGGCCCCTTCCGGACATCTGTCCGACATGCGAGGCGTCGGGCATGAGGGACCGTCTTGCCTTCCCGACGTCACTCGCCCTCGCGGCGGCTCTGCCGGCCGCGCCCGCGGCCGGCCAACTCAAGAATGACCCGCCCGGGCTCGCGAGGAAGAGTCCGCCCTGCGCCCTCCGCCCGGGCTGGCGAAGAACGCGCCCTACGGCGGCGGCGACGTGATCCTGCGCGACTATTCCGTGATCGGGCGGCAACTCGCCTACGGGCTGGACGCCGACAACACATACGATCGCGTCGGCGGCCACATCTTCCTTGTGGACCGGGACACGCGCGAGGTGCTGGACGTGATCGGCGCGGTGGCCGCCCTGCACGACTGAGGTCTACTCCGCCGCGACCTTCTTCGCGTCCAGCATCGGACGCAGGTATTGACCGGTGTGGCTGCGCTCGACACGCGCGACGTCCTCGGGCGTGCCCTCGGCCACGATCTCGCCACCGCCGTCGCCGCCCTCGGGGCCGATGTCGATGATGTGGTCGGCGGTCTTGATGACGTCGAGATTGTGCTCGATCACCACGACGGTGTTGCCGCTATCCACAAGCTCGTGAAGCACTTCCAGCAGTTTTTTCACGTCCTCGAAGTGAAGCCCGGTGGTCGGTTCGTCCAGGATGTAGAGCGTGCGCCCGGTGGCGCGCTTGGCCAGTTCCCGCGACAGCTTCACCCGCTGCGCCTCGCCGCCCGACAGCGTCGTCGCCTGCTGGCCGACCCGGATGTAGCCCAGCCCCACGCGCACCAGCGCGTCCATCTTCTCGCGGATCGCGGGCACCGCCTTGAAGAACTCCTGCGCGTCTTCCACCGTCATATCAAGAACGTCCGCTATACTCTTGCCCTTGAAGCGGATTTCCAGCGTTTCCCGATTGTAGCGCGCCCCCTTGCAGGTCTCGCAGGTGACGTAGACATCAGGCAGGAAGTGCATCTCGATCTTGATGACGCCGTCGCCCTGGCAGGCCTCGCACCGCCCGCCCTTGACGTTGAAGCTGAAGCGCCCCGGCTTGTAGCCTCGCGCCTTGGCCTCCGGCAGGCCCGCGAACCAGTCGCGGATCGGCGTGAAGGCCCCCGTATACGTCGCCGGGTTCGACCGCGGCGTGCGCCCGATGGGGCGCTGGTCGATGTCGATCACCTTGTCGAGATGCTCGAGCCCGCGAATCGTCTCGCAGGGGGCCGGGGTCTGCCGCGCGCCGTTCAGGCGCATCGAGGCTGTCTTGAACAACGTCTCGACGGTGAGCGTGGACTTGCCGCCGCCCGACACGCCGGTGACGCAGACGAACTTGCCCAGCGGAAGATCGACCGTCACGTCCTTCAGGTTGTTGCCCGATGCCTTCACCACGGTCAGCTGCTTGCCGTTGCCCTCCCGGCGGATCGCGGGCACCGCGATCTCGCGCTTGCCGGACAGGTACTGCCCGGTGAGCGATGCCGGATCGGCGGCAATCTCCTCGGGCGTGCCGCGGGCCACGACCTGCCCGCCATGGACGCCCGCACCGGGGCCGATGTCGAAGACGTAGTCGGCCTCGCGGATCGCCTCCTCGTCGTGCTCGACCACGATCACGGTGTTGCCCTGGTCGCGCAGGTTCTTGAGCGTGCCGAGCAGCCGGTCGTTGTCGCGCTGGTGCAAGCCGATCGAGGGCTCGTCGAGCACGTAAAGCACGCCCGTCAGACCCGACCCGATCTGGGAGGCAAGGCGGATGCGCTGGCTCTCTCCGCCCGAAAGCGTTCCGGCGTTCCGGCTGAGCGTCAGGTATTCCAGCCCCACATTGTTGAGAAACCCGAGCCGCTCGCGGATCTCCTTCAGGATCGCGCGGGCGATTTCGTTCTTCTGCCGGCTCAGTTGCTCGGGCGCGGTGTCCACCCAGGCCAGCGCGTCCCGGATCGACTTCTCGACCACGTGGCCGATGTGCAGCCCGCCGATCTTCACGGCGAGCGCCTCGGGGCGCAGCCGGTGCCCGTGGCAGGTGCCGCAGGGCCGGTTGTTCTGGTAGCGTTCGAACTCCTCCCGCACCCAGGCCGAATCCGTCTCGCGGTAGCGCCGCTCCATGTTGGGGATCACCCCTTCGAAGCTGCGGCTCACCTGGTAGACGCGCCCGCCCTCGTCGTAGCGAAAGAGGATCTCCTCGTCGCCCGAGCCGTAAAGGAAGACCTGCTGCACATGGGCCGGCAGATCCTTCCAGCGCGCGTTCCGGTCGAACTCGTAATGGCGCGCGATCGCCTCGATGGTCTGCAGGAAATAGGGCGACTTGCCCTTGCGCCACGGCGCGAGCGCCCCGTCGGAGATGCGCAATGTGGTGTCCGGCACCACGAGGTTGGGATCGAAGAAGAGCTCCGCGCCCAGGCCGCCGCAATCCGGGCAGGCCCCGAAGGGCGCGTTGAAGGAAAAGAGCCGCGGCTCGATCTCGGGGATGGTGAAGCCCGAAACGGGACAGGCGAAATTCTCCGAGAAGGTGATGCGCTCGGGCTCGCCCTCCTCCTCCCGCGGCGCGGTCTCGAGGATGGCGATGCCATTGGCCAGGTCGAGCGCGGTGCGGAAACTGTCGGCCAGCCGCGTCTCCATCCCCTCGCGCACGACGATGCGGTCCACCACCACGTCGATGTCGTGGCGGAACTTCTTGTCGAGCGCGGGCGGGTCGTCGAGTTCGTGGAACTGCCCGTCCACCTTCACCCGCTGGAAGCCCTGCTTGCGGAGCTCCAGCATCTCCTTGCGGTATTCGCCCTTCCGGTCGCGCACGATGGGGGCGAGCAGGTAGGCGCGAGTGCCCTCCTCCATCGCCATCACGCGGTCCACCATGTCCTGCACCTGCTGCGCCTCGATCGGCAGGCCCGTGGCGGGGCTGTAGGGCGTGCCGGCACGCGCGAAAAGCAGGCGGAGATAGTCGTAGATCTCGGTGACGGTGCCAACGGTGGAGCGCGGGTTCTTGCTCGTCGTCTTCTGCTCGATGGAGATCGCGGGGCTGAGGCCCGCGATATGGTCCACGTCGGGCTTTTCCATCATGTCGAGGAACTGCCGCGCGTAGGCCGACAGCGATTCGACATAGCGTCGCTGCCCCTCGGCATAGATCGTGTCGAAGGCGAGGCTCGACTTGCCGGACCCGCTCAGGCCGGTGATGACCACCAGCCTGTCGCGCGGGATCTCGACGTCGATGCCCTTCAGATTGTGTTCGCGCGCGCCGCGGACCTCGATGAACTTCTGTTCGGCCATGTCCGCCCCCCTTTGGCTCGAATAGCGAAGAGATAGTCGAGCGCGCAGGCAGGGCCAACCGAAAAGTGCGAACAAAATGTGAACCACGGCGGTTCGCATGGCTCGGGCTGCGCTGCGTGGCGCCAGACGCGGCGATATCGCGCTCATCCACGCCCCCGAGAGCCACGCAGGCGAGCAGGCGACGCCGTATCCCCGCGGCGTCGATCCCCGCGCGCGCCCTGTCGCGGGCCGCCACGGCGCGGCAGGCTTGCCGGCGGCGTCGCCCGCGCTTATCCCTCGGCGTCACCCTAGCCGGAGACCAGGATGGACGCGCCCACGCTCGTGGCCGATATCGGTGGCACCACCGCGCGCATGGCGCTGGCGCGGGCCGGAGCGGTGCTGGCCGACACGATCGCCACCTGGCCCTGCGCGGAGCATCCCGACGCCGAGGCGCTGCTTGGCGCCTATCTCGCGGGGCGGCCCCGGCCGCGGGCTGCCTGCCTTGCCCTTGCGGGGCCGGTCCGCGACGGCGCCTGCGACATGACGAACCGCGGCTGGCGGGTCGAGGCGGCGCGCCTTGCGCGCGGGCTCGGGCTGGAGGCGGTGACGCTGCTCAACGACCTGCAGGCGCAGGCCCACGCGCTCGACCACCTCACCGCGCAGGAGATGCCCCGGCTGCGTTCCGGGCGGGAAAGGCCGGGGGAGGCGCGGCTCGTGATCGGGCTCGGCACGGGCGTCAACCTCGCCGCGCGGCTGCCCTGCGGCACGGTGCCGCCGGCCGAGGCCGGCCAGGCCGCCCTGCCCGCCTTCGACGACGAGACGCTGGCGCTGAGGCATTACCTGCACCGCGAGGGCACGGCGGGGCGGATCGAGGATGCCCTGTCGGGCGCCGGGCTTGCGCGGCTCTTCGCGTTCCACGGCGGCCAGCCGGTCGCGCCCCGGGACGTGCCCGAGCGCCTGCGCGCGGGCGATCCGGCGGCACGCGCGGCGGTGGACCTTTACGCCCGCATCGCGGGCCGAGTGGCGCAGGGATGGGCGCTCGCCTTCCTCGCAACCGGGGGCGTCGCGCTCGCCGGCAGCGTCGCCCGCGCCCTCGCGCCGGAACTGGGCGAAGGGCTGCGCGCGGCCTTCGCGACCGCGCCGCTTCTGGCCGACACGCCGGTGCACCTCGTGGCGGCGGATACCGCGGCGCTGGCGGGATGCGCGGCCCTGATGGCGGGCCGCGCCTGACGCCTCAGCCGGCGGCGGCCACGGCGCGCTTCGTCATCACGCTCACCAGGTGCGCGCGATACTCGGGAGAGCCGTGAAGGTCGCCGATCATCCCGTCGGCCGGAACCGAGAGCCCCGCCACCGCCTCCGCCGTGAAATCCGACGAGAGCGCCGCCTCGGCCTCGGTCCAGCGGAAGACGCCCTCTTCGCTGGCACCGGTCACCGCGACGCGCACGCCATCGGCGTATTTCGCCACGAAGACGCCGACCAGCGCGAAGCGCGAGGCCGGCTGCTCGAATTTCTGGTAATCGGCCTTCTCCGGCACCGGGAAGCGGGCCTCGGTGATGATCTCACCCTCCTCGAGCGCGGTGGCGAACATGCCCTGGAAGTAGTCGTCCGCCGCGATCTCGCGCCTGTCGGTGATGATCGTCGCGCCGGACCCGAGCGCCGCCGCCGGGTAGCAGGCGGAGGGGTCGTTGTTGGCAAGACTGCCGCCTACGGTGCCGCGGTTGCGCACCGCGGGATCGCCGATGTTCGCGGCGAGCCTGGCCAGCGCGGGATAGTCGCCCGCCCCTTCGGCGATCTCGGCGTGGGTCGTGGACGCGCCGATGCAGATGCGCCCGTCGTCGTCGCGGCAGATGCCGCGCATCTCGTCGATGCCCGCAAGGCTCACGAGCTTCGAGGGCATGGCGAGGCGCTGCTTCAGCGTCGGGATCAGCGTCTGCCCGCCGCCGAGCGGCTGGGCCTCGTCCTCGGCGAGGGCGGCCACGGCCTCCGCCACGCTGGAGGGCTTCACGAAATCGAAACTGTACATGATGGGGTCCCTCCCTCTTCAGCCTTGCATCGCCGTCCAGACGCGCGAGGGCGTCAGCGGCATGTCGATGTGATCCACCTTGTGGCCGCCCGAGTGCAGCGCATCGATCACCGCGTTCACGATGGTGGGCGGCGAGCCGATCGCGCCCGCCTCGCCGCAGCCCTTCACGCCGAGCGGGTTGTGGGTGCAGGGCGTCTGGACCGAGTGGTCCACGCTGTAGAACGGCACGTCGTCGGCGCGCGGCATCGCGTAGTCCATGTAGGAGGCCGACACGAGTTGCCCGTTCTCGTCGTAGGCGCAGCTTTCGAGAAGCGCCTGCCCGATGCCCTGCCCGATGCCGCCATGCACCTGGCCGTCCACGATCATCGGATTGATGACATTGCCGAAATCGTCCGCCGCGGAGAAGCGTTCGATCGTCACCTTGCCGGTGTCCGGGTCCACCTCGACCTCGCAGGCATAGGCCCCCGCCGGGTAGGTGAAGTTCGAGGGATCGTAGAACGACGTCTCCTCGAGCCCCGGCTCGATCTCGGTGAGCGGATAGTTGTGGGGCACGTAGGCGGCAAGCGTCACGTCGCCCCAGGCGACCGACTTGTCGGTGCCCGCCACGGTGAACTTGCCGTCCTTGAGCTCGATGTCGGCGTCCGACGCCTCCATCAGGTGCGCGGCGATCTTCTTGGCCTTGGCGATGATCTTCTCGGTCGCCCGCACCATGGCCGAGCCGCAGACCGCGAGGCTGCGCGAGCCGTAGGTGCCCATGCCGAAGGGGATCTTGGAGGTGTCGCCATGCACGATATCGACCATCGACTCGTCGATGCCAAGCATGTCGGCCACGACCTGCGGGAACGCCGTCTCGTGGCCCTGGCCGTGGGAGTGCGCGCCCACCATCACGCTGATCGAGCCGGTCGCGTTCACGCGCACGGTGGCCGCGTCGTAAAGCCCCGCGCGCGCGCCGAGCTGGCCCACCAGGTTCGAGGGCGCGATGCCGCAGGCCTCGATGTAGCAATTCACGCCGAGGCCCCGCAGCTTGCCGCGCGCCTCCGATTCCTTGCGCCGTGCCTCGAACCCGCCGAAATCGGCGATTTCCTCCAGCTTGTCGACGAGCGCCGGATAATCGCCGGTGTCGTATTCCACCGCCACGGGCGTGGCGTAGGGGAATTCGGTGACGAAGTTCTGCCGGCGAAGCGCCATCGGGTCCACGCCAAGCTCGCGCGCGGCCTTGTCGATCACGCGCTCCAGCTGGAACGTCGCCTCGGGCCGGCCGGCCCCGCGATAGGCGTCCACCGGCACCGTGTTGGTGAACACCGCCTTCACGTTCACGTAGATGTTGGGCGTCTTGTAGTTGCCCGCCATCAGCGTGCCGTGCAGCCATGTCGGCACCGAGGGCGCGAAGGTCGACAGATAGGCCCCCATGTTCGCGTAGGTTTCGGTGCGAATCGCGGTGAAATTGTTGTCCGCGTCGAGGGCGAGCTCGATCTTGGTGACGTGATCGCGGCCCTGCGCGTCCGACAGGAACGCCTCCGAGCGCGAGGCCGTCCATTTCACCGGGCGGTTGAGCTGCCGCGCGGCGAAGGTGACGAAGGCTTCCTCGGCGTAGTGGAAGATCTTCGAGCCGAACCCGCCGCCCACGTCGGGGGCCACGACGCGCAGCTTGTGCTCGGGGATGCCCAGCACGAAGGCGCCCATCAGCAGCCGGATCACGTGGGGATTCTGGCTGGTGGTGTAGAGCGTCGACTCGTCGTTCGCGCGCTGATAGTCGCCCACGGCCACCCGCGGCTCCATCGCGTTGGGCGCAAGGCGCTGGTTGACGAGTTCCAGCGTGGTGACGTGGTGGGCGTTGCGGATCGCCTCGTCCACTGCGGCCTTGTTGTCCTCGACGAAGCCCCAGTCATAGCAGAGATTGCTCGTCAGGTCGTCGTGCACCCTGGGCGCGCCGTCCTGCAGCGCCGCCTTCATGTCCACGACGGCGGGCAGTTCCTCGATGTCGACGGCGATCGCCTCGGCGGCGTCGCGCGCCTGCTCCCGCGTCTCGGCCACGACGGCGGCGATCGGGTCGCCCACATGGCGCACCTTGCCCTGGGCCAGAACGGGATGCGCGGGCTCCTGCATGGGCTCGCCGTGGCGGTCGGTCACCTGCCAGCCGCAGGGCAGCCCGCCCACGCCCTCGAAATCCTTGCCGGTGAAGATCCGCACCACGCCGGGCATCTTCGACGCCTCCTCGGTGTCGATCCCGTTGATCCGGCCATGCGCCACGTCCGAGCGAAGGAAGTGCACGTAAAGCTGACGCGACAGGTTGATGTCGTCGGTGTAGTTTCCGGCCCCGGTGAGAAAGCGGACATCCTCGCGGCGCTTCATCGGCGCGCCGATCCCGTGATCCTTTGGCATCTCTTTCACTCCTCCTTCGCGGCGGGCGCGCGTCTCCTCTCGCACGGGGCCGCCGGATGTTGCGTTCTGGCGGCGCTCATTCCGCCGCGATGGCCTCTGCATCCTGGCCCGAGGCCGCCATGATCGCCTTGACGATGTTGTGATAGCCCGTGCAGCGGCAGATGTTGCCCTCGAGGTAGTCGCGGATCTCCGCCTCGCTGGGCTTCGGGGTCTCCTTGAGCAGCGCCGCGGCCGTCATCACCATGCCCGGCGTGCAGAAGCCGCACTGAAGACCGTGATGATCCTGGAACGCCTGCTGGATGACCGAAAGCGATCCGTCGGGGTTCGCCATGCCCTCGATGGTCGTGATCTCGGCGCCCTCGGCCTCCCAGGCGAACATGGCGCAGGCCTTCACGTCCTTGCCGTTCACATGCACCACGCAGGCCCCGCATTGCGAGGTGTCGCAGCCCACATGGGTTCCGGTGAGCCCGAGCTGGTCGCGCAGCGCCTCCACCAGAAGCGTGCGGCCCTCGACCTCGGCGGAAACCGCCTCGCCGTTCACCGTCATCGTCACTTGCGTCATGTCGTCCTCCCTTTCGCGCGCGCGCCTACGCGCCGGCGCCACCCTTCACGAGTCGCTTGAACCAGCCCTTCTTGGCGCCGGTCTCGGGCGCCTCGGGGGCCTCTTCCTCTTCGGCGGGGCCTTCCACCGCCTCCTGGAAGCGGGTGAAGAACTGGTCCGCCATCTTCTTCGCGAAACCGTCGATCACGCGGGAGCCGAGCTGCGCGAGCTTGCCACCCACCTTGGCCTCCACGTTGTAGGACAGCCGCGTGCCCTCCTCGCAGTCCTCGAGCGACACGTCGGCCCCGCCCTTGGCGAACCCCGCCGCGCCGCCCTTGCCCTCGCCCGCGAGATGCAGGCTGTCGGGCTCGTTCATCTCCGACAGCGTGACCGTGCCCTTGAAGGTGGCCTTCACCGGGCCGACCTTCTGCACGACCGTGGCGTGAAAGCCCTCTTCCGGCGAGCCGGTGAGTTCCTGACAGCCCGGCACGCATTCCCTGAGGACCTCGGGCGACAGCAGCGCCGCCCACACCGTCGCGCGATCGGCCCGGATCTCCCGGGTTCCCGTCATTTCCATGCGTCGCGTTCTCCCTGGTCGCACGCTCTCGCGCGCAGGCGCGGAACGTTTTCTTCCGTTGCGAGTCGTAGCGCAGTTTCGCGTGTCGCGTCAGCCCTTTTCCTCCGCTGCGCCGCAGCACGGCGCGCGCACGGAAAGCCCGCGACAGAACGCCTGAAGCCGTGCCACCGGCGCGCCGTCGGGCCCGATGGCGGCGGGGTCGGTGCCCACAAGCGTCACCGCCGCCTGAACCTCATCCTGCCAGTCGAGCACCGGCGCCGCCACGGCCACGAGGCCGGGGATGTAGCGCCCGTCCACCGTGGCGTGGCCCCGGGCACGGATCCGGGCCGCGAGCGCCGTCGTCTCGGCGCGGGTCGGGTCGAGCTCGCCGAGGATCCCGGGATTGGCGCGCGCCCGCGACAGCTCTGCATCGAGCTGCGCCGCGGTGACCGCCTCTGGCGCCCATGCGAGGAAAACGCGCCCCGTGGCCGAGGTCAGAAGCGGCAGCGCCGTGCCCAGCCCCATGGAGGTGACGAGCGGCGCGGCCGCGCGCTCCCAGCGCACGACCGTCGCGCCCTCGCTGCCCCAGACCGACAGAAGCGCCGTCATGCCCGTCTCGGCGCAGAGTTCGGGCAGGCCGTCGGCGGCGCGGTTCACCATGTCGTGGCGCGCCATGGCCGCCACGCCGAGCGCCGCCGCGCCCGGCCCGAGGTCATACTTCCCCGATCGCCCGGCCTGCGCCACCAGCCCCGCGGCCTGGAAGGAGGCGAGGTAGCGGTGCGCCTTGCTGGCCGGCATCCCGCACGCCCGCGCGAGTTCGGTCAGCGACACGGGCCCGCCCCGCGCGGCGAGCGCCGCCAAAAGCCCCAGCGCGGCGTCGAGCGCCTGCACCCCGCCCGGACGCGCCGCGCCGCTCACAGCCCCAGCGCGGCGCGCAGCGGCGCCATCTCGCCGGCCGCCATGCGCCCCTCCCGCATCACGAAAAGCCCGCGCACTTCCTCGCCCGTCACGCAAAGCGTGTCGCCGACATGCCCCTCGTAACCGAGCCGCAGCGCCCGGCCCCGCCATTCGCGCACGCGCAAATCGAGCGTCAGCGTGCAGTTCTCGCGCACCGGCGCGCGGAACTGCGCCTGCACGTCCATAAGCCCCACGCCCAGGGCGCCCAGCCGCGCGCAAAGCTCGGCGTGCCCGCCCGCCCGCGCGGCGAGGAAATGGTGAAAGCAGCGATCGAACCAGCGAAAGAAATTGGGGTAGAAGACGATCCCCGCCGGGTCGCAGTCGCCGAAGCTGACGCCGACGGAGAGGGAGTGGTCGGGAGGAGTGTTTTCCATCCTGCGAAAAACCTTGCGGCCTGTGGAAATCAGCCTATCCTGCCCGGCGGGAGAAGTCGAGACGACCGGGAGGAGATCCATGCGCATCGGCCGCATCGAGGTGCTGGGCGGCGGGCCGGCGGGGCTTTACACGGCCATCCTCGCACGCCGCCGCCTCGGCGACGTCGCTGTGCGGGTGACCGAACGCAATCCGCGCGGCGCGACGTTCGGATTCGGCGTGGTCTTCTCGGACCGCGCGCTGGAGTTCCTGCGCGCCGACGACCCAGACACCCACGAACTCGTCACCCCGCGCATGGAGACCTGGCGCGACATGACGCTCGACCACCCCGAGGGGCGCGTGGTGCTGGACGGGGTGGGCTTCTCGGCGATCGGGAGGCTCGAGCTCATCGAGCTTCTCGCCCAGCGCGCAGAGGCCGAAGGCGTGGAGCTGCACTTCGGCCACGAGCTGGGCGCGGT
This sequence comes from Rhodosalinus sp. K401, assembly GCF_041365735.1. Lineage (NCBI taxonomy): Bacteria > Pseudomonadati > Pseudomonadota > Alphaproteobacteria > Rhodobacterales > Paracoccaceae > Rhodosalinus > Rhodosalinus sp. K401. Next base: position 75,832 of record NZ_JBGFSI010000009.1, read on the forward strand.
CGAGGATCTCGACGCCGACGTCGTCGTTGGCGCGGACGGGCTCAACTCGCTGGTGCGGCAGTCCGACCCGCAAGGCTTCGGCGAGACGCTCTCCCATCTGGAAAACCGCTTCGCCTGGTTCGGCGCGCCGCGCGCCTTCGACACGCTGACGCAAAGCTTCCTACACACGGAGAAGGGCCCGCTCAACGCCCATCACTACCGCTACGCGCCCGAGATGAGCACCTTCATCGTGGAGGCCACGCCGGAGAGCTTCGCCGCCCACGGCTTCGGCGAGATGACCGAGGTGGAGAGCGCCGCCGCCTGCGCCGAAATCTTCGCCGAGGTGCTGGAGGGCGCGCCGCTTCTCACCAACCGCTCGCACTGGCGCCGCTTCCCGCGCCTCTGGTCCCGCCGCTGGGCGCGGGGCAACCGGGTGATCCTCGGCGACGCGGCGCATACCGCGCATTTCTCCATCGGCTCGGGCACGCGGCTCGCCATGGAGGACGCCATCGCCCTCGTCGCCGCGCTGGAAGAGGGCGCGACGCTCGACGCCGCGCTCGACGACTGGCAGGCGGCGCGGATGCCGGTGGCGAAGAAGATCGTGGACGCCGCCAACACCTCCGCCGACTGGTACGAGGCGTTCGACAGGCACATGGCGCTCGGCCCCCTCGATTTCGCGCGCAGCTACATCACGCGCTCGGGCCGGGTGGACGACGAGAAGCTCCGCCGCCTCGCGCCCCGTTTCATGGCCCGCTACGAGGCGGAGAAGGCGGGTCGCCTTTTCGATCCCGTCCGCGACGACGCGGCGGGCGCGGCCGAGATCGGCTTCGACAAGGCGGCGCATCCGAACTGCTCCGCGCTGCTCTGGGACAACCTGCCGGCCAACGCGGAGAAGCTCGCCGTGACCGGCCCGGCAGGCAGCCTCACCTATGCAGAGCTCGCCGCCGAGGCCGCGCGCTGGGGCAACGCCTTCGCCGCGGCGGGCCTCGCGCCGGGCGACCGAATCCCGATGCTGCTCGACGACCGGCCGGACTACGTGGCCGCCTTCTTCGGGGCGGTGCGCGCGGGCTTCGTGCCGGTGCTGCTCAACACCCAGACCACGCCGGACCTGCTGTCCTATTTCCTGCAGGACACCGGCGCGCGAATCGCCGTCTGCGAGGCCGCGCTCGCCGGGATGGCGGAGGCCGCGCGGGCCGGAAGCGCGCTGGAGCGGCTGGTGGTGGTGGGCCGCGACGGGCCGGAGGGCGCCGACGCCTTCCTCGCGGGCCAGCCCGACACGCTCGCCCCCGCCGGGACCGGCCCCGACGACATGGCCTTCTGGATGTATTCCTCGGGCAGCACCGGACGGCCCAAGGGGATCGTGCACCTGCACCACGACATGGCCTACACGGCGCAAAGCTACGGCCGCCACATCCTCGGCCTCGCGCCGGGCGACGTCTGCTTCTCGGTGCCGAAGATGTTCTTCGCCTACGGTTTCGGGAACGCCGTCACCTTTCCCTTCGCCGCCGGCGCGACGAGCGTCCTGATGCCGGGGCGGCCCGAGCCGCAGGCGGTGCTCGACACGATCGAAGGCCATCGGCCCACCGTTCTCTTCGGGCTGCCCACGCTTTACACCGCGCTCGCCCGGGCCGAAGGTGTGGAGGCGCGCGACCTCTCCTCGCTCCGCCTTTCCATCTCGGCGGCCGAGACGCTTTCGGCCGAGGTCTATGACCGCTGGCGCGCGCTGGCCGGGCATGGGCCCACCGAGGGGCTCGGCTCCACCGAGATGCTGCACATCTACCTCTCGAACCGCCACGACGACCACCGCCTCGGCAGCGCGGGCGCGCGGGTGCCGGGCTACGAGGTCCGGCTGGTGACGCCCGAGGGCCGCGAGGCCGCGCCGGGCGAGGAAGGCGTCATGGAGGTGCGCGGGCACTCCTCCGCGCCGCTCTACTGGAAGCGGCCCGACAAGACCCGCGAGACCATGCGCGGCGACTGGATCCACACCGGCGACCGCTTCGTCGAGCGCGACGGCCATTTCTACTTCCAGGGCCGCGCCGACGACCTCGTGAAGGTGTCGGGCCAGTGGGTCTGGCCGCTCGAGGTGGAGCGCTGCCTCGCCGAGCACCCCGAGGTGCACGAATGCGCCGTGCTGGCCGAGCGCCTGCCCGACGGGCGCACCACGCTTCGCGCCGTCGTCGCGCCGGTGGCGGGCGCGCGCCCGGACATCGCGGCGCTGCAGGACTTCGTGAAGGCACGGCTGCAACCCTACAAGTATCCGCGCCTCGTGGAGTTCGTCGCGGCCCTGCCCAAGACGGGCACCGGCAAGATCGACCGGCAGGCGCTGCGCACCCATCCCCCGAAAGGAGCCGCCTGATGGACAAGCCACCCGTGGAAACCCCCGAACGCCGCGCCTTCTATGAGAAGATCGACAAGCAGAACATGACCGCGCTCTGGACGGTGATGAGCGGCCTCGTCACCCCCGAGCCGAAATCCGACTGCCGCCCGGTCGGCTGGCGCTTCGACGAAATCCGGAGCGCGATGATCGAGGCCGGCGGGCTCATCACCGCCAAGGAGGCCGAGCGGCGCGTGCTCATCCTCGAGAACCCGGGCCTGCGCGGCCAGTCCAAGACGACCACATCGCTCTACGCCGGCGTGCAGCTCGTCCTGCCGGGCGAGGTGGCGCCCGCGCACCGGCACGCGCAATCGGCGCTGCGCTTCGTGCTGGAGGGCTCGGGCGCCTACACCGCGGTGAGCGGCGAGAAGACGGTGATGCGCCCGGGCGATTTCGTCATCACCCCGCAGATGGCCTGGCACGACCACGGCAACGAGACGGACGCGCCGATGTTCTGGCTCGACGGGCTCGACATCCCGCTCGTGCAGTTCCTCGACGCCTCCTTCGCCGAGGGGCTGGGCGAGGACTGCCAGGAGATCACCCGCGAGACCGGTCAGAGCTACGCCGAGTTCGGCCACAACCTGATGCCGGTGGACGCGCCGCGGGGCGGGAACGTCTCGCCCATCTTCAACTACCCCTACGAGGAGGCGCGCGCGACGCTTGAGACCATGAAGCGCGGCCAGCCCCACGATCCCTGCCACGGCTGGAAGCTGCGCTACACCAATCCGCTCGACGGCGGCTGGGCAATGCCCACCATCGGCACCTTCATCCAGCTTTTGCCCGCGGGGGCCACGACGCCCTACCGCGCCACCGACGCGACCGTCTTCACCTGCGTCGAGGGGCGGGGCAAGAGCCGCATCGGCGACGAGGAGATCGCCTGGGGCCCGAAGGACATCTTCGTCGTGCCGGCCTGGTGGCCCGTGGTGCACGAGGCGGCCGAGGAGGCGGTGCTCTTCTCCTTCTCCGACCGTCCGGTTCAGGAAAAGCTGGGCCTCTGGCGCGAGCGGCGGGGCAACGTCTAGGCCGGCCGCCCATCCTGGATCCGTCGCGGCGCCCGGCCCGGCCCGGCCGGCGACGGCGCCGCCATAGCGCCCGCGCCCGGTAACCGGATGCATGCAACACGCCCCCGAAACCCGATGACCCCCGGCGGATTGCATCTTGAACTCGCCGGCCAAGTCATTTTCCTAAGCCCCGGCTGGTCCTGCCGAACGCCCGGGCCCACGATCCGGGCAAGAGCATTTTTGCATGTTGCGCAGGTCCGCACTATGACGGAGCGAGCCCCCGGGCGAACGGGCCGGCAACAGGCAGGGACGGTATGGACACCACAAGCAGCATGCTGCCTCTCATCGTCGCGGCGCCCTTTCTCGGCGCGCTTCTGCCGGGGCTGATGATCCGTGCGGGGCGCGACACCTGCACCTGGTTCACCCTGCTGCCCACCGCGCTCGCGCTGCTGATGCTCGTCCTGCACGCGCCGGCGGTGATCGCGGGCGAGGTGTTCCACTACAGGCTCGCCTGGCTGCCGTCGCTCGGGATGAACGTCAATCTCATGCTGGACGGTCTGGGGCTGATGTTCGCCGGGCTGATCCTCGGGATCGGGCTGCTGATCATCCTCTACGCGCGCTTCTACCTCTACCGCAGCGACCCGATGGGGCAGTTCTTCACCTACCTGCTGCTCTTCCAGGGCGCCATGGTGGGGATCGTGCTGTCCGACAACATCCTGCTGCTGCTCATCTTCTGGGAGCTGACCTCGCTCTCGTCCTTCCTGCTGATCGGCTACTGGAACCACCTGCCCGAGGGCCGGCAGGGCGCGCGCATGGCGCTCGCGGTCACCGGCCTCGGCGGGCTTGCCCTGATCGGCGGCATGCTGATCCTCGGCAATATCGCGGGCAGCTACGACATCTCCGTGATTTTGCAGAACAGCGAGGCGATCCAGGGCTCGGAATGGTATCTTCCCGCGCTCATCCTCATCCTGATCGGCTGTTTCACGAAGTCGGCGCAGTTCCCCTTCCACTTCTGGCTGCCGCACGCGATGGCCGCGCCGACCCCCGTCTCGGCCTACCTGCACTCGGCCACGATGGTGAAGGCCGGGCTTTTCCTCATGGCGCGGCTCTGGCCGGTGCTCTCGGGCACGCCGGAATGGTTCTACATCGTCGCCACGACGGGTCTGATCACCATGGTGATCGGTGCGGGCATCGCGCTCTTCAAGGACGACCTGAAGGCGCTGCTGGCCTTCTCCACCGTCAGCCACCTCGGCCTCATCACCATGCTGCTTGGCTTCGGGACCGAGGCGGCGGCGCTGGCGGCGACGGTGCACATCCTCGCGCATGCAAGCTTCAAGGCCGCGCTCTTCATGACGGCCGGGATCATCGATCACGAGACGGGCACGCGCGACATCCCGCGGCTGGGCGGACTCCGGCAGCTGATGCCCACCACCTTCGCGATCGGAGCGCTCACCGCGCTGTCGATGGCCGGTATACCGCCGCTCAACGGCTTCGTCTCCAAGGAGATGATGCTGGAGGAGGCGACACATACCGTCTGGGCCGGCACGCCCTGGCTGCTGCCCGCGCTGGCGGGGCTGGGAGCGCTCTTCTCGGTGGCCTACTCGTTCCGCTTCCTCGTGCACGTCTTTTTCGGCCCCGTGCGCGAGGACTATCCGAAGCCCCCGCATGACCCGCCGTTCGGCATGTGGGCAGGTCCCGGTCTCCTGGCGCTCGTCGTGGTCGTCACGGGGCTCTTCCCGGCGCTCGTCACCCCGTTCGTCGACGCTGTGGCGGCGGCGATCACCGGCGGCCATCCGCATGCCCACCTGTCGCTCTGGCACGGGTTCACGCCCGCGCTTTACATCTCGGTCGCGGCCATCCTTGGCGGTGCCCTGCTGCTCGCGCTGCATCGGCCGCTGGCAACGGGCTGGCGCCGGGCCGGGCCGCCCTACGCCAAGGCGATCTTCGACGCCGTCGTGGGCGCGGCCACGCGCGGCGCGCGGGGCGTGACCGACGGTCTGCATGACGGGGCGATGACACGCTATGCCGCGATCCTGACCCTCGCAACGTTGGGTGCGGGCGCCATCGCCTGGAGCAACGGCGAAGCCGGGCCGCCGACCCGCGCGCTGCTGCCGGTGAGCCTGTTGCCCGCGATCGCCGTGGCGCTGTTGGTGGTCTCGACCGCCACGCTCGTGGTGCTGCACCGTCGCCGGCTCGTCGCGCTGGTGCTGCTGGGCGTCGTGGGCCTGGTGGTGGCGATCGGATTCATCTACTTCTCCGCGCCGGACCTCGCCATGACGCAGCTTTCCGTCGAGGTGGTCACGATCATCCTTCTGCTGCTCGCGCTGAACTTTCTTCCGCAGGAAGACCCGCCCGAGGACAGCATGTCGCGCAAGATCCGCGATGGCGTGATCGCGGGTCTTGGCGGTCTCGGCGTGGCGGTCGTGGCCTTCGCCATGCTGACTCGGGATTTTGCGCTGCCCGCGATCTCGGAGTATCACATCGCCAACGCCTACAAGGGCGCGGGCGGCAGCAACATCGTCAACGTGATTCTCGTCGACTTCCGCGGCTTCGATACCTTCGGCGAGATCATCGTGCTCGGCATCGCGGCGCTGGTCATCTTCGCGCTCACCGAGCAGGTGTTGCGCGGTCCCGGCGCCGACTGGCTGGCAAACTGGAAGGGCGCGCGGCGGGAGGCCGGCGACCGGCACCCGCTTCTCATGGTCATCGCGACGCGGGTGATGATGCCGATGGCGCTGATGGTGGGCGTCTACGTCTTCCTGCGCGGCCACAACGAGCCGGGGGGCGGCTTCATCGCCGGCCTCGTCGTGGCGATCGCGCTTCTGATGCAATACATGGCCTCTGGCTTCGCCTGGGCCGAAGAACGCCGGCGCCTGCCCTACCATACCGTCATCGGCCTCGGCGTGCTGATCTCCATCCTGACGGGCCTCGGCGCCTGGTTCAACGGGATGCCCTTCCTGACCAGTGCCTTCGGCTACGTCGAGATTCCGCCGCTCGAGGAATTCGAACTCGCCACCGCGATGCTCTTCGACCTCGGCGTGTTCCTGACCGTGCTGGGCGCGGTGATGCTGGCGCTGGCCAGCCTGTCCAGCGTGGCGCGACGGACGGGCGAGAAGGTCAACGTGCACGCGATGGACGTGAACCCGCTACGCGGCCGGCCCGGCGGCGAGGAGGACTGAGATGGAGGCACTGGTCGCACTCGGGATCGGCACGCTGACCGCCGCGGGCATCTACCTGGTGCTGCGGCGACGGACCTTTCCGGCGATCCTGGGCATCGCGCTGCTGTCCTATGCGGTCAACGTCTTTCTCTTCGCCTCGGGCCGGCTGATGCTGAACGCGCCGCCGGTGCTGATCGACAAGACCGGCGCCGGCGTCTACACGGACCCCCTGCCGCAGGCGCTGGTGCTGACGGCGATCGTGATCTCCTTCGGCATGACGGCGGTCGTCGTGCTTCTGGCGCTCGGCGCCTATCTCAGCACGCGGTCCGACCGGATGGACATGGACAACGGCCCGGACGCCGAGGAAGAGGCCGGACAATGAGCCACTGGATCATCCTGCCGGTCGTGCTTCCGGCGCTCATGGCCTCGGTGCTCGTGCTGGCGCTGCGCCACCACCTCGACCTTCAGCGCATCTTCTCCATCGCCGGCACCGTGGCGCTGGCGGGCCTGGGTGTGGTGCTCATGGCGATGGCGCATGATGGCACCGTCAGCGTGTACGAGCTGGGCGACTGGTCCGCGCCCTTCGGCATCGTGCTTGTGCTGGACCGGCTTTCGGCGATGATGCTCATGCTCACCGCCGCGATCGCGCTGGTGGTCGTGCTCTATGCCGTCGGCAGCGGCTGGGATGCCCGCGGACAGCACTTCCACGCGCTTTTCCAGTTCCAGCTCATGGGGATTTCCGGCGCCTTCCTGACCGGCGATCTCTTCAACCTCTTCGTCTTCTTCGAGGTGCTGCTCATCGCCTCCTACGGGCTGATGATCCACGGGGGCGGCGGGCGGCGGTTGCGCGCGGGCGTGCAGTACGTGATCTACAACCTGCTGGGCTCGACGCTCTTTCTTTTCGCTCTCGCCATCCTCTACGCGGTGACCGGCACGCTGAACATGGCGGACATGGCCGGGCGCGTGGGCGGGATCACGGGCGGCGACACGGCGCTTCTGCTCGTGGGCGCGGTGCTCTTGCTGATGGTCTTCGCGATCAAGAGCGCGCTTCTGCCGCTGCATTTCTGGCTGCCCGAGACCTACGCCTCGGCGCCCGCGCCGGTCGCCGCGCTCTTTGCGGTGATGACCAAGGTGGGCGCCTATGCGGTGCTGCGGGTGGACACGCTGATCTTTCATTCCGCCAACGACGCCATGGCAGCGCTCCTGTCGGGGCTCCTGCTCGCCGCGGCGCTCGCGACGCTGGCGGTGGGCATGATCGGGATCCTCGGTGCCACGGGGCTGGGGCGGCTCGCGGCCTTCGCCGTGATCGGCTCGATGGGCACGCTCTTCAGCGCGATGGCGATCTTCACGCAGGAAACGGCGGCGGCCACGCTCTATTACATGCTGCATTCGACCCTGGCGGGCGCCCTTCTGTTCCTCGTCGTCGACATGGTTCGAGAGCGGCGCGCGGGCGGCGACGCCTATCGCCCTGCCCCGGCGATGGCGCAGGGCGGGCTGGTCACGGCGCTCTATTTCGGAGCCGCCATCGCGGTGGCGGGCATGCCGCCGCTGTCGGGCTTCGTGGGCAAGCTGCTGATCCTCGACGCGGTGCGCGACGCGCCGCTTGCCTGGCTGATCTGGACGGCCATCCTGGGCGGCACGCTGATCGCGATCCTGGGCCTCGCACAAGGCGGCAGCCGCATCTTCTGGAAGCTGGAGGCGCCCGCGGACGGCGCGCCGCCGTCCGGGCCCGCACCGGCGATCGCGCTGCCCGCCGCGTCGGCCTTCGTTCTCCTCGGGGCCATCGTGGCGCTCACGCTCTTCGCCGGCCCCGTGACATCCTATCTCGACAACACCGCGGCCCAGCTTTATGCACCGCAGACGTACATCTCTGCCGTGCTCGGCAGCGATATCGAAGGCTGAGACCATGCAACGGCGGTTCCTGCCCCACCCTCTCCTGACGCTGGCGCTGATCGTCGTCTGGTTGCTGCTCATCAACGACCTGTCGCTCAACGCGCTGGTCATGGGCACGATCCTGGGCGTCGTGATCCCGTTCTTCACCGCGCCCTACTGGCCCGGCCGGGTCCGGCTGAAGAGCCTTCGCGTCGCCGTGGCCTACATCCTGATCGTGCTCTGGGACATCGTGGTCGCCAACGTCGTGGTCGCGGCGATCATCCTCTTCAAGCCGAATTCGCGGATCAATTCGCAGTGGGTGACCGTGCCGCTCGACATCCGATCGCCCGAGGCCATCGCGCTTCTCGCGGGCACCATCACGATGACGCCCGGCACGCTGTCGAGCGACCTGTCGGCCTGCGGGCGGGCGCTGCTGGTGCACTGCCTGGACACCGACGACCCGGACGAGGTGCGCGACACCATCAAGCACCGCTACGAACGCCGGTTGAAGGAGCTGTTCGAATGATCGAGATCGCCCTTGCCTTCGCCTTCGGCTGCTTCGGGCTGGCCGCACTGTTCAATCTCTACCGCATCGTGATGGGCCCGAATCCCGGCGACCGGATTCTCGCGCTGGACACGCTGGTGATCAACGCCATCGCGCTGATCGCGCTCTACGACGTGGCGCTCGACACTCAGGTCTATTTCGAGGCGTCGATGCTGATCGCGATGACGGGCTTCGTCTCTACCGTGTCCTATGCGCGCTACATCCTGCGCGGCGACGTGATCGAATGAGGAGAGCGGCATGACGAATGTCTGGGTGGAAATCGCGATCTCGGCCTTCCTCGTGATCGGGGGCATCTTCGGGCTGGTGGGCAGCTACGGGCTGGTGAAGCTCCGGGGCTCGATGCGCCAGCTGCACGCCCCCACGAAGGCGACGACGCTGGGCGTGGGCGGCGTCCTGATCGCCTCGATGCTGTTTTTCCTCTTCGTGGACGGCAAGGCCTCGCTGCACGAGCTGCTGATCACGATCTTCCTGCTTCTCACGGCGCCCGTCACGGCACAATTCATCGCCAAGACACACATTCACAGGCAGGAGCGGCCGACCACGCTGCCGTCCACCGGCACCGGCCGTCCCTGGGCCAGTTTCGAGAGCGACGAGGAGCGCGCGCGCCTGGAGGCCGAGGCCGACGGCGCGCCGGAGCGCGTGCGCTAGGTATCCGGCCGATCGTCCCGCGGATCTTCGGCGTCGGCTGGTTCGTCGTCCCCCGCCGCCTCACGGGGGCGGCAAAGCCAGTCCGGCGCCGTGACGCGCCATAGCGGCACGCCGGTCGTGACCGCGGCACGGCCGATCATGTGCGCGGCAAGCGGCGCGGTGAGCAGCAGGAAAAGCAGGATCGCCACCGCGCGAATGGTCACGTCCGCCGATCCGAAATGCACCGCGGCGGCGGCGAGCGTAAGCCCGCAGGCCAGCGTGGCGAGCTTGGTCGAGGCGTGCATCCGCACGAGCACGTCGGGCATCCGCAGAAGCCCCACGGCCCCCAGTAGCCCGAAGGCGGTGCCTAGCAGCACCAGTCCGGCCACGACAGCTTGCGTCATCGTCCGCTCCTTCCCTCGTCGCGCCGGATGCGCTGCCGCTCCGCGAAACGGGCCAGCGCCACGGTAGCCAGGAAGCTCACCAGCGCCAGCACGAGCGCCACGTCGAGGAAAGCCGGCGTGTCGTAGCGGATCGCGGCGAGGCCGCAGAACGCGACGATCGCCACCGTCATCATGTCGAGTGCCACGACCCTGTCGGGCAGGCTTGGCCCCAGCACGAGGCGCGCAAAGATCAGCGCCACCGACAGCACGATCATGCCCAGCCCGGCGTCCAGTGCGAGCGTGTAGAACGATTCCATCACTCTCCCTCCACCGCGTCGATCACCCACCGCTCCATGCCGCGCTTGAGCTGGGCGCAGAGTTCGTCCGGATCGTCCACGAACATCGCATGCACCGCCAGCGTCTTGCGGTCGCGGCTCACGTCCAGGCTGAGCGTGCCGGGGGTGAGCGAGATCAGGTTGGTGACAAGCAGGATGCCCACGTCCGAGGTCACGTCGAGCGGCATCTCGATGATCTGCGGGCGCGCGCGCTCTTTCGGCGTGACGATGTCCCAGGCCACGGCGAGGCTGGAGACCACCAGTTCGTAGAGGAACATGACCACCAGGCGCACCCAGGCGAAAACGCGTCGGAAATAGAGCCGTTCGCCGGTCAGCGGCTTGACCATCCAGAGCACGCCGAAGCCCAGCACGAAGCCGGTCAGAAGGCCGGTCAGCGTGGTGGACCCGGTCAGCGCCACCCAGACGACAGCCAGCAGCAGGTTGATGCCGAACGCGTTCATTCGGCTCCTCCCGGCATCACAGGCGTGCCCAGCACCGCGGCGACATAGACAGAGGGGTCGAGCAGTTGCTCGGCCGACCGCTCGGCAAAGACCACGAAAGGCTCGGGGAAGAGACCGATCACGACCGTCAGCGCGGCGAGCCCCGCGATCGGCAGCAGAAGCGCGGCCCGCGCCGGTCCGTCCAGACGGTCGAGCGTCGGGGAGATTCCGTCGGGATGCGGCTCCCAGAAGGCGGCGGCCCAGATCTTGGTCATCGAGTAGATGGTAAGCAGCCCGACGGCCAGCGCCACCCCCGCGATCACCCAGCCCTCCACCTCGAGCGCCGCCCGCACAAGCAGGAACTTGGCCCAGAAGCCCGAAAGCGGCGGGAAGCCTGCCAGCGAGAAGGCCGGCACGAGAAACAGCAGCGCCAGGAGCGGCGCGGACTTGTAGAGCCCGCCGATCCGCGCCAGCGCCTCGCTTCCCGTCAGCCGCTGCGCGACCCCCGCGATCAGGAAGAGGTTCGCCTTCACGATGATGTGGTGCACGAGGTAGAAGACGGCACCGACAAGCGCGAGCGGCGTGAGCAGCGCAAGCCCCATGATCATGTAGCCGATCTGGCTCACGATGTGGAACGACAGGATCTTGCGCATCTCGTTCTGCGCGGCCGCCCCCAGAACGCCCGTCACCATGGTCAGCCCGGCGACCCACAGCAGCACTGTGTGCGTGGTGCCCGTGTCGTGGTCGAAGATCAGCGTGAAGCTGCGGATGAGCGCATAGACCCCGACCTTGGTCAGCAGCCCGGCGAAGACCGCCGAGACCGCGAAGGCCGGCGTGTGGTAGGAGGCCGGAAGCCAGAAGAAGAGCGGAAAGACCGCCGCCTTGATCCCGAAGGCGATCATGAAGAGCATCGCGATCAGCGTCATGAGCTCGGGGTCGAGCGTATCCGTCGCCTGCGACAGGTCGGCCATGTTGAGCGTGCCCGTGACCCCGTAGATCACGCCGATGGCGGTCAGGAACAACAGTGTCGAGACGAGGTTGAGCGCCACGTATTTCACGCCGCCGTCGATCTGCTCGGGCCGCCCGCCCAGCACCAGAAGGCCGAAGGACGAAATCAGCATGACCTCGAACCAGACATAGAGGTTGAAGAGGTCGCCGGTCAGGAAGGCGCCCGTCACCCCCGCCAGCAAGACCTGGTAGAGCGCGTGAAAGCCCAGCCGCTCGAGCCTGGGCTCGATGTCGGCCAGCGCATAGACCGCGACCGCGAGGCCGACGATCGCGGTGATCAGCACCATGACCGCCGCCAGGAGGTCCGCGACCAGCGTGATGCCAAAGGGCGCGGGCCAGCTGCCCATCTGGGCCGAGAGCACGCCCTCTGCCAGCACCTCCTGCATGAGCGCGACGGCGGCCAGCAGCGCGGCGGCCGATCCCCCGACCGATATCCAGCGCCCAGCCGCATCCGCCCGCAACAGGAAGGCCGCGACCGCCGTGATGAAGGGGATCGCGATGGGAAGGATGAGAAGCCAGCTCACCGTCCGTCCTCCTCGGGCTCGGCCAGACGCATCTCGTCGCCCCGGAGCGTTCCCAGCTCGGTCCATGCGCGCAGAAGAAGCACGACCGCGAAGGCGAAAAGCCCGAAACCGATCACGATGGCGGTCAGCACCAGCGCTTGCGGCAGGGCGTTCGCGACCAGGCTCGCGGGCGCGTCGGCGCCCTCGGCGATCAGCGCGGGCGCGCCTTCGGTCAGCCGGCCTCCGGTGAAGATCACCAGGTTCGCGGCGTTCGACATCAGAAGCAGGCCGAAGACGAAGCGCAGCATGTCGCCCGCCAGCATCAGGTAGACGGCCGCGGCGACCAGCGCACCGCAGACGATGGCGAGCAGAAGCTCCATCAGACCTCCTCTTCGATCGCGAAGACCAGCGTCAGGACCGAGCCGAAGACGACCAGATAGACCCCGATGTCGAAGACCAGAACCGTCGAAAGCGGCAGGCCCTTGTCATCCTCAGTGGCACCGAGAAACAGCCACTGCCCGGTGAAGAACACGTCGCCGAAAAGCGCCGCGGCAAGCCCCGCGGCAAGCGCGATGCCAAGCCCCGCCATGGCGATGCCCTGCGGCTCCAGCCGCAGCGCGGCGCGCGCGTCCTGCGTGCCCACGGCAATGGCGTAGAGCACGAAGCCCGTGGCGCCGATCAACCCGCCGATGAAGCCGCCGCCCGGCTCGTTGTGCCCCCTGAGCAGCATGTAGATCGAGAAGAGCATCAGCAGCGCGGCCAGATAGCGGGTGCCCGCCCGCAACAGGATGGAGTTCATTTCTCGGCTCCCTTTCCCGACTGGCGCAGCAGCGCATAGGCAGAGAGGGCCGCGATCACCACCACCGCGATCTCGCCGAAAGTGTCGAGCGCGCGGAAATCGACGAGGATGACGTTGACGATGTTGCGTCCGAACGCCTCGGGCCAGCTCGCCGCCTCGAAGTACTCGGTAAGACGCCGGTCGAAGGGCACGGTGAGCACGGCGAGCACGATCAACGTGACCGACGCGCCCAGCCCCGCCGCAAGCGCCGCGTGGCCCGCGCGGAACCGGTCGGCCGTCAGCGCCGGCAGGCGCAGCATCACAACTGCCAGCAGAACCACGACCAGCGTTTCGACCAGAAGCTGCGTGATGGCCACGTCGGGCGCCCCGTAAAGGATGAAGACCAGCGCCACGCCGATGCCGACGGCGCCCAGCCCTGCTATGGCCGCGATGCGCGAGTTGGTGACCATGGCGAGCGCGGCGCCGGCGAGGATCAGCGCGGCGATGGCTGCCTGCTGCCATGTGGGGGGGGCCGGGGTTGGCGCGATCTCGGGCAGCCCGGCCCACAGCATCGTGCCCACGAGCCCCGCCAGAATGGTGGCGAAGGTGGCGGCCAGATAGGTGCCCAGTTGCCCGTTCTGGATGATGCCGGTCTGCCAGCCCGCCAGCGCCTTCAGGCCGTCGAGCAGGCGGTCCCAGCCCGCGTCGAGGCTGGGCAGTCTGCCGAAGACCGCCGCGAGCCCCCGGCGCAGCGGCCGGTGCGCGAGATAGAGCGCGATCCCGAGCGCGAAGGTGGCGATGCTCAGGATGAGCGGCATGTTGATACCGGCCCAAAGCTGTAGCGGCTTCACTTCGCCGACCTCCCCGGTGAGCGAGACGACCGTGGGCTGAACGAGCGCCTGTTGCAGCAGATCGGGCTGCAACCCGAAAAGCGCTCCGAGCGCTGCGAGGATCACGGGCCCCGCCAGCATCTGCCAGGGCGCCTCGCGGGGGGTGCGCGGCATCTCGCCCGACCGGCTCCAGAACGGGCGAAGCGCGACGACACCGGCCACCGCCATCATCAGCGCGTTCGACAGCAGCATGGACCCCGCCACGAGCACCGGCTCGGAGGCCACGGCGAGCGCGCCCGCGTATTTCAGCTCCTTCGAGATGAAGCCCAGAAGCGGCGGGAAGCCTGCCATCGACATCGCCGCCACCGCCGCGGCCACGGCCGTCACCGGCATCGCACGGCCGAGGCCGCCAAGCAGGTCCGCCTCACGCGTGCCGGTCGCCTTGTCCATGCAGCCCACCACCAGGAAGAGCGCGGCCTTGTAGAGCGAGTGAACGACGAGGAAGGTGGCGAACGCCGTCATCGCATAGCCCGACTCCTGCCCCAGGAAGAGCGTGAGCGTGCCGAGCGCCATCAGCGTGGTATAGGCCAACGCCTGCTTGAGGTCGGTCTGCCGCAGCGCAAGGATGCTGGCATAGACCGCCGTGACGGCGCCGAAGATCGTCAGTGTCCAGAGCCAGACATCGGTGCCCGAAAGCGGCGGGTGCAGCCGCGCCATGACGTATACGCCCGCCTTGACCATCGTGGCCGAGTGCAGGAAGGCGCTGACCGGCGTGGGCGCCGCCATCGCGTTGGGCAGCCAGAAGTGGAACGGCACCTGCGCTGATTTGGTGAAGGCGCCGATCAGGATCAGCACCAGGATCGGCAGGTAGAGCGCATGGGCCTTCAGGTCCTCGCCCTGCGTCACGATCTGGGCCAGCGAGGTGGTACCGGCAGCAAAGCCCAGCAGGATCAGGCCGGCGAGAAAGGCAAGCCCGCCCGCGGCCGTGACCAGCAGCGCCTGCAGCGCGTTGCGGCGCGCGCCCTCCTGCTCGTGCGAGAAGCCGATCAGCAGGTAGGAGGTGAGCGTGGTCAGTTCCCAGAACACGAACAGCGTGATCAGGTCGTCCGCCAGCACGAGCCCCAGCATGGAGAGCATGAAGGACGTCAGGTAGAGCGCGAACCGGTCGTATTGCGCGTGCCCGGCCAGGTAGGTGTTGGAATATAGCAGCACCAGCGTGCCGATCCCGGAGATCAACAGCGCGAAGGTCAGCGCCAGCCCGTCCAGCAGGATGCCCACCGAGATGCCGAGCGAAGGCACCCAGTCGAGTTGCCAGCGAAGGACCTCGCCCCGCGCCACCTCCGGCACGGTCGACATGAAGACGGCGAAGAGGCCGGCGGCCAGAAGGATCGGCAACACGCCCGCCGCGCCGTTCCCGGCCGGTTTTCCCGAGGTCTCGTTCCCGGCCATCAGGATTTTGCCCCGGCGACCTTGGCCCGCGCCCGCAGGGCGCTCGATAAAGCGCCGGTACCACAGTCCTTCACCAGGTTACCGATCGGCATCGAATGACCCTCGCCTGTCCCGCACCGTCTTCGAGGCGTGCTTCCGCTGAGCGCGAGAGATAGGTCTTCTTGCGCGCGATTGCCAACCGGTTTTCCGCGATGGCCGGTCTGGCCCGATCCGCCCGGCGCACGGCCTGTGCAAGGCGATGGCCGCTCCGCAGCCCTGCGGGCCTTGGCCGATCCGCGATGGGCTCGCGGCGCGCCCCTGCTTCGCCCGAGGCTAATTTTCCGGCGTCCGCCCAATTCTTGAGCGTCTTGAAAACCGACCCGCTTGCCCGTGATGGGCGCGCCAGACCCGCGCGGTGTCCGTACCGCATATTGGCGCCGCACGCTCGGGCTTCGGACGGCACCGGGTAAGCCATGAGGCCGGCACGGCGCGAAGGACGCGCCAGACCGAACCCGGCCAGCCCGCTTCCGGACAGGACGCCGCGCCCGACGCGTGAACGCGGCCGCGGGTCTCGCTTTTTTCGCCGCGGTGCAGGCGCGAATGGCACCGGCAAGCTGGAACGGTTCACCGGCGCCGGGGCGACTGTGCGAACATATGTTCCAATTTGCGCCGGATATCGCGCAATAATCTCATTTTGGTCGATATCAAGGTTGTAACATCCAACCTCCGGTTATAGCGTTAACTAATCTATGGTGTAACGTTAAAAATCGTGGGGTGTCAGGGTTGGGATCGGCTCGAGGTATCGACACCACGTGCGAACCCGCGCGTGATCCGGACATGCTGGACTACGACCGGCTTGACCGCCAGGCGGGCTTCCTGCTCCGGCTGGCGCAAATCCAGATCTTCGACGCCTATTTCAGGGATTTCGCGCCGCGGTCGCTCCGCCCGGGCATGTTCTCGGCGCTTGTGCTGATCGACCGCAACCCGGGTATCCGGCACGGGCTTCTGGCCGCGGCGCTGCGGGTGAAGCTCGCGCACATGACGAAGCTTCTCAACGCACTGGAAGCGGAGCGCCTGATCGAGCGGCACCAGCCGCCGGAGGATCGCCGCTCCGTCCTTTTCTACACCACGCCCGAGGGGCACGCCTTCGTCGCAAAGGCCACGCCCGAGCTTTATGCCCACGACGACCGCCAACTGGACCACCTGACCGCGCGGGAACGTCGCCAGTTCATCCGCCTTCTGCGCAAGTTCGTCGGGATGCCGCCGCTCCAGGACGACTGAGCGGGGTTCGTCCGGGGCGCGCGTGGCCCATTTGCGCGACAGGTTTCGACCGGCAGGACGGCTCGGCACTCAGCCGCCGCCCTTGATCGCGTCCGCCGCCGCGCGGGCGATCACGCGTTCCTCGTTCGTGGGAATGACCATGACCGTCACGGCTGCGTCGCCCGCGCTCACCACGCGGTCATGCGCCGCGTTGGCCCCCTCGTCGAGATCGATCCCGAGCCAGCCCATCGGCGCGCAGACCTCGCGGCGGATGCGGTCGGAGTTCTCTCCGATCCCGCCGGTGAAGACGACCGCGTCGAGACCTTCCATGGCCGCGGCCAGCCCTCCGAGCTCGCGCCGGATGCGGAAGGTGAAATAGGCGATGGCCTCTTCGGCGCGCGGATCCTCCGACGCCTCGAGCGCGCGCATGTCGTTGCTGATCCCGGAAAGCCCCAGCAGCCCCGAGCGCCGGTAGAGCATGTCGGAGATCGCGGCGGCGTCGAGCCCCTCTTCCTCCATCAGGTAAAGCACGACGCCCGGGTCCAGCTGGCCGCACCGCGTCCCCATCGGCAGCCCGTCGAGCGCGGTGAAGCCCATCGTCGAGGCCACGGACCGCCCGCCCACGATGCCGCACATGGACGCGCCGTTTCCGAGATGCGCCACGGCAACGCGGCCCGCGTGCAGGTCGGGCGCCGTGCGGGCGAGTTCGCTCGCGATGAACTCGTAGCTCAGCCCGTGAAAGCCGTAGCGGCGCACGCCTTTCTCGTAATACTCGCGCGGCAGGCCGAACACGTCGTTGACGAAGGGGTGGCGGCGGTGGAACGCGGTGTCGAAGCACGCCACCTGCACCGCCTCGGGAAAGGCCGCGCGCGCGCCGTGCACCCCGGCCAGGTTGTGCGGCTGATGCAGGGGCGCGAAGGGTTCGAGCGCCTTCAACCCCGCGATCACGTCGTCGTCGAGCCGCACCGGACGGTCGTGGTCCGTGCCGCCGTGAACGATGCGATGGCCCACCACGGCGACCTCCGCATCGGCGAAGGCCTCGCGCACCGCGTCGATGGCCGCGCGAAGCGCCTCGGCGTGATCGGCACCCCGCCCGCCCAGATCCCTCTGGGCGAGGACGGCGCCCGTGTCGTCAGACAGCTCCAGCGTCGCGTCGCCGCCGATCCGGTCCACGAGGCCGGTCGCGCGGCAGGACAGGCCATCCAGCGCGAAAAGCGCGAACTTGAGCGAGGACGACCCCGCGTTGACCGTCAGCGCATGGGTCGTCATTCCGCGTCCTCCGCCGTCTTGCCGGTGATGCGCGCGTGGTGCAGCGCCGCCACCGCGCAGGAGGCCAGGCGCGACATGTCGTCGTCGGAGCGCGAGTTCAGGATCACCGGGACGCGCGCGCCCAGCACAAGCCCCGCGCCCTCGGCGTGGCTGATGAAGGTGAGCTGCTTGGCCAGCATGTTCGCCGCGTCGATGTCGGGGGCGACCAGCACCTCGGCGTGACCGGCCACCGGCGACTTCAGGCCCTTGGTGCGCGCCGCGCCGATGTCGACCGCGTTGTCCATGGCGAGCGGCCCTTCCACCAGCCCGCCCGTGATCTGCCCGCGATCCGCCATCTTCGACAGAAGCGCCGCGTCGATCGAGGACGGCATGTCCGGGTTCACGTTTTCCGTCGCCGACAGCACGCCCACCTTCGGCGTCTCGATGCCGATCGAGCGCGCCACGTCGATGGCGTTCTGGACGATGTCGACCTTGACGCGCAGATCGGGGGAGATGTTGATCGCCGCGTCGGTCACCAGAAGCGGGTGGCCGAGCCCCGGCACGTCCATGACGAACACATGGGTGAAGCGCCGGTCGCCGCGCAGCCCCTTTTCCCTGTCGACCATCGGGCGGAGCAGCTGATCGGTGTGCAGATGCCCCTTCATCACGCCGCCCGCGCGGCCCTCGTGGACCAGCGCCACGGCGCGGCGCGCGGCGGCGGCGTGATCGGCCTCGTCCACGATCTCGATGTCCGTCAGGTCGGCGCCGATCTCCTCGGCCGTCGCGCGGATCTTGTCGGCGCACCCCACGAGGATCGGCGTGATGAGCGTGTGCTTCATCCCGAGCAGCGCGCCGCCGAGCGAAAGCGCCTCCTCGGGACAGACCACGGCCGTGGGCAGCGGCGGCAGCGGCTCGGCGCGGCGCAAGAGTTCCTCGAAGTGGCGGTGGCGCTGAACGACGAGCCCCGGCAGATCGCGGTCGTCGTAGCTCATCTTCTCGCGCGGGGCCTCGACCACCGCCTCGCCCGTCGTGACGAGCGCGTCGTCGCCGGCGCGGCGCACCTCCGTCTCGAGCGTCACGGTGCCCTCGGCCGCGTCCTTCGCGATGACCCGGACCCGGCTCACCAGCTCCTCGCCGGCATGGGCGCGGCCACAGAAATGCAGGGTCTGGCTGCGGTAGAGCGTGCCCGCCCCGGGAAGCACGTTGCCGATCACCGCCGAGATGAGGGAGGCGATGAACATGGACGGCGCCGGCGGCTCCCTCGGCCCTTCCCCGTCGGGATCTACCAGGTGCATCGGATTGTGATTGCCCGAGACGTTGGCGAAGATCACCATGTCGTCCTGCGTGCAAAGCCGTTTGAGCTCGGAGCTGTCGCCGACGGACAGCTCGTCGAAGGTCTTGTTCTCGATCAGCATGCGTCGATCGCCCTAACCCGGTGTGCCGTGGTGCCTTTGGCGGGGGTGCGCGCCGCCCGCCCCGGCAGGATGCCGCCCGCGCGCGACGATAGGAACCCCCCATGACGCCGGCGTGACGGCCTCAGCCGAAACGGACGAGCGCATCGGCCGCGACCGCGCGCTTCGGCGCGCAGATAAGCGGATTGATCTCGACCTCGACGAGCCGGTGCGCCTCGGCCGCGACGAAGCGCTGAAGCGCCATCGCCGCGGCGAGGATCGAGGCCCGGCACGCGGACGGGCGGCCGCGATAGCCCGCGAGGAGCGGCGCGGCGCGCAACCCGTCGAGCGCCGCGGCGATCTCGTCCTCGCCGGAGGGGACCAGAAGGCTGGCGCTGTCGGCCAGAAGCTCGGTCAGCACCCCGCCGGCCGCGAGCGTCAGCACGAAACCATGCGCCGGATCGCGGGTGACACCGAGCAGGAGTTCCGCCACACCGTCCTCCACCATCTCCTCGACGAGAAAGCGCGCCCCCGGCATCCCCGCCGCCGCCCTTCGCGCCGCCTCGGGCGTGGAGAGGCCGAGCGCCACCGCGCCGGACTCGCTCTTGTGGGCGATGCCGAGCGCCTTGACCGCCACGGGGCCGCCGAGCCGGCCGGCCGCCAGCCCCGCGGCGGCCGGACCCTCCACCGTCTCGCCCCGGGGCACCGGCACCCCGTGGGCGGCAAGCGCCGCCTTGGCCTTCGCCTCCGACAGAAGGCGCGACGCCGCGCGCCCCGCACACGGGTGGAGCAGCGGCGCAGGCGCCACGGGCGCGCCCGCGACGCGGGCGAATGCAGCGAGCGCCTCGAACGCCGGCTCGAGTCCCGCCATCGGCACGACGCCGCCCGCCATCAGCCGCGCTGCGACCGGTTCGGGCATGCCTTCGGGCAGGGTTGAGACCACGAGGAGCGGGCGCGCCACGCGCGCCCGCGCGGCGAGCGCCGCTGCGACGACGCAGTCCCAGCCCGCCGTCTCGCAGCGATCAGCGCGCGGGAAATCGGCGATGACGGCCATCGCGGCGAGGTGGGGGCCGTCCATCGCGGCGAAGGTGTCGGCCATGCGCCCGGCGTCGCCCCAGACATAGGTGTGGTAGTCGAGCGGGTTGGCCAGCGCCACCATCGGTCCCAACGCCGCGCGCAGCCGGGCGCGCTGCGGGTCCGTCAGCGCCGGGAAGGCCAGGCCCCGCGCAAGCCCCGCGTCGGCGGCGAGGCTCGCCTCGCCGCCCGAACTCGACAGCGCCGCAAGGCCGCCCCGGGCAAGACCGCCCGTCATGTGCCCGAGCTTCAGCGCCTCGAGGAAGCCCGGCAGGGTTTCGACCTCGGCAAACCCCAGCCGCGCGAAGAAGGCCCGCGCACCCGCCGCGTCGCCCGCGAGAGAGCCGGTGTGCGACAGGGTGGCGGCCCGCGCCTCGGTCGAGCGGCCGGCCTTCAGGACCACGACGGCTAGCCCCCGCGCCCGGATCCGGGCGGCGAGCGCCTCCCACGCGGCGATGTCGCGGACACCCTCGACATGCAGGCCGAGCGCCGTCACCCGCAAATCCGCCGCGAGCGCGTGCGCGATCTCGGCCAGGCCCGTCTGCGCCTGGTTGCCCGCGGTGACCGCGTAGGCCAGCGGCAGTGCCCGCGCCTGCATGGTGAGATTGATGGCGATGTTGGAGCTTTGCGTGACGATGGCGACGCCCGTCGGCACGCGCACCCCGCCATGCTGGTCCGGCCAGAGAAGCGCGCCGTCGAGGTAGTTCACGAAGCCGTAACAGTTGGGGCCGATGATCGGCATTGTGCCGGCCGCGTCGACGAGCGCCTGCTGCAAGCCGCCCGATCCCGTGCTTTCGGCCTCGGCCTCGGCGAAGCCCGAGGCGAAACAGACCGCCCCGCCGGCGCCTATCTCCGACAGGCCCCGCACCGCCGCGACGGTGGCGCCACGATTGATGGCGACGTAGGCCGCGTCGGGCGGGCCGGGCAGATCCTCGAGCCTGACGAATGTGCGGCGGCCGGAGATCTCGGGCGCCGTCGGGTGGATCGGCCAGACCTCGCCCGGAAAGCCCATGGCATCGAGCGCGGCCACCACCGCGCGCCCCCAGCCGCCGCCGATCACCGCGACCGAGCGCGGCCGGAGCAGACGGGAGAGGTCGCGGGGGCCGGCCGACGCGGTCATGGGGGCGCTGCCCCCGTCGCGCGTGCCGCGCGACTCCCCCGGAGTATTTCTTCCCAAGAAGAAGGACCGGGCGGGCGCACGGCCGTCAGCTGCCGCGCGGCCGGAGAAGCTCCCGCCCGATGATGTGGCGCTGGATTTCCGACGTGCCGTCCCAGATCCGCTCCACCCGGGCGTCGCGCCAGAACCGCTCCAGCGGGTAGTCGTCCATGAGGCCCATGCCGCCGAAGGCCTGGATCGCCATGTCCGTGACGCGGGCGAGCATCTCCGTGGCGTAGAGCTTGGCCGATGCGATTTCCCGCTTGGCGGGCAGATCCTGGTCGAGCCGCCATGCGGCGGCGAGCGTCAGCCAGTCCGCAGCGTCGATCTCGGTGACCGCATCGGCGAGCTGGAAGGACACGCCCTGGAAGCGGCCGATCGTCTGCCCGAACTGCCGGCGCGCCGCGGCATGATCGAGCGCGAGGTCGAAGGCGCGCCGGGCGCGGCCCACGGCCATCGCCGCGACGGTGATCCGGGTCGCGTAGAGCCATGTGTTCATGACCTCGAAGCCGCAATCCACCTCGCCCAGGACCTGCGCGTCCGGCAGGCGGCAGTCGTCGAAGTCGAGGATGCAGTTCGCGTAGCCCCGGTGACTGACCGAGCGGTAGCCGTCGCGCACGTTGAAGCCCGGCGTGCCGCGGTCCACGAGGAAGGCGGTGATGCGCTTCTTCGGACCGTGGGGCGTGTCGTCCTCGCCGGTTGCGACGAAAACGATCAAGAAATCGGCATGATCCGCGCCGGAGATGAAGTGTTTCGTGCCGTTCACCACCCAATCGCCATCCACCCGCCGGGCGGTGCATTTCATGCCGCGGACGTCCGAGCCCGCCTCGGGCTCGGTCATGGCAAGCGCATCCATCCGGTCGCCCCGCACCGCGGGGAGGAGGTAGCGCTCACGCTGCTCTCCCTCGCACGCCATCAGAATATTCTGGGGGCGGCCGAAGAAATGGGTGAGCGCCATGGAGCCCCGGCCAAGCTCGCGCTCGACCAGCGCGAAGTCGAGATGCGAAAGCCCCGCGCCGCCGACCGTTTCGGGAAAGTTGCAGGCGTAGAAGCCCAGTTCGATGACCTTGCGCCGGATCTCCGCTGCGAGTTCCGGGGGCACGACCCCCGTGCGCTCCACCTCCGCCTCGTGGGGATGGATCTCGCGCTCCACGAAGCTGCGCACGGTGGCGACGATCATCTCCTGTTCTTCGCTCAGGCCCAGCTGCATGCGCTCATCCCCCCGCCCGGGCGGCGGCGAGCCGCGCGATGGCGGCGGCGACCTCGGGTTCGGGCGCGCAGGCGCGCCGTGTCGCGAGGTTGACGTGGATGAGCAGCTGGTCGCAGGTCGCCAGAAGCGCCGCGTCGGTCGCGCGCTTCATCTCGTGGAAGAGCCGCAGCTTCTTGCCTTCGCCCTGCGTGACGCGCGTTTCCACGGAAATCTCTTCGCCGGCAAGGGTTTCGGCAAGGTACCTTATGTCGGTTTCGACGGTGAAATAGCTGAGCCCGCGGGCGACGTAGGCCTCCATCGCACCGATGGCGGCGAGGACCGTTTCGGCCGCGTCGGAAAAGACCTGCCCGTAGCGCCCCTCGTTCATGTGCCCGTTGTAGTCGGTCCAGTCCACCGGGACGACCCGGCGCTGGGTCTCCATCAGGGCGCCGACCACGGGGGTGGGCCGCAGGCGCGCCTCGTGGTCGCCGACCACCCGGCCCGCCGCCGCGCCGCGCGCCTTCAGCGCCCGCAGGAGCGCCACGAGATTGTCGTCGCGCAGACGCGCCAGCTCCCCGATGGTCATGTGCCCCGATTGCGCGTCCGATTGCGTGGCGATCTCCTCCACCAGCGCATCGTCGAGCGCGGGCACGTCCATGAGCTTCGTCCATGGCCATTCGAGGGCCGGGCCGAACTGGGCCAGGAAATGCCGCATCCCCTGTTCGCCCCCGGCGAGGCGGTAGATCTCGAAAAGTCCCATCTGCGCCCAGCGAAGGCCGAAGCCCATCCGTATCGCGTCGTCGATCTCTGCGGTCGTGGCGATGCCGTCCTTCACCAGCCAGAGCGCCTCGCGCCACACGGCCTCGAGAAAGCGATCGGCGAGGTGAGCGTCGATCTCGCCGCGCACGCGCAGTGGCAACATGCCGACCGCGGAAAGGATTTCGGACGCTTTCTCAATGCTGTCCGGCTCGGCCTTCACGCCGCCCACGAGCTCGACCAGCGGCAGAAGGTAGACCGGGTTGAACGGATGGGCGACGAAGATGCGGCCGGGCCGGGCCGCCCCTTCCTGCAATTGGGAAGGCTTGAACCCGGAGGTGGAGGAGCCGATGAGCGCCGCCTCCGGCGCCGCCGCCTCGATCTCGCGGAAGACCCGGTGCTTCAGGTCGAGCCGTTCGGAGACGCTTTCCTGTATCCAGTCCGCATCCGCGACCGCCTCGGCGATGCGGCCCGCGAAATCGAGCCGGCCCTCGGCGGGCAGTGCCACATCGTAAAGCATCGGCAGCGCGCGCCGCGCCGCGGCGAGCCCCTCGGCTATCTTGCGTTCCGCGTCCGGGTCGGGGTCGAAGACGCGCACGTCCCATCCGTTGAGAAGAAAGCGCGCGGCCCAGCCAGAGCCGATGACGCCGCCGCCTATGATGGCCGCCGTTCCGGTCATCGCGCGAACGCCCCCGTCCCGTCGGCGCCGCGGGCGATCCGCGCCGCTCTAGCCGACACCCTGGCACGCGCCGGGTGAGACGCGGCCCTCCGCGGGCCGAGGCCCCGCCCTCCGCATGCGCGGCATCGGGGCATTCGAGCGACGCGCTTCATGCCATGTCCTGCTTCTTGAGGCCGAGCTTTTCGCGCACCTCCGCGGGCGTCATCACCCGCGCGCCCAGCCCCTCGACGATGCCCACCGCCTTCTCGACGAGCTGGGCGTTGGTGGCGAGCACGCCCTTCTCGAGATAGAGATTGTCCTCCAGCCCGACGCGGACATGCCCGCCGGCGAGCACGGCGGCGGCGGCATAGGGCATCTGGTTGCGCCCCAGCGAGAAGGCCGAGAAGGTCCAGCCCTCGGGGATGTTGTTCACCATCGCCATCAGCGTGTTCAGATCGTCCGGCGCGCCCCAGGGCACGCCCATGCAGAGCTGCACCAGCACGTCGGGCGCGATCTTGCCGTCCGCGACGAGCTGTTTCGCATACCACAGATGGCCCGTGTCGAACGCCTCGATCTCGGGTTTCACGCCGAGATCGGTGATGCCCTTGCCCATCGCCTGGAGCATACCGGGCGTGTTGGTCATCACGTAGTCCTTTTCGGCGAAGTTCATGGTGCCGCAATCGAGCGTGCAGATCTCGGGGCGGCACTCGGCGATGTGGGCGAGGCGCTCGGAGGCGCCGGCCATATCGGTCCCCCGGGCGAGCGGCAGGGGCGTCTCTGGGCCGCCGAAGACCAGATCGCCACCCATGCCGGTGGTCAGGTTCAGCACCACGTCGGTGTCCGCGGCGCGGATGCGCTCGGTCAGCTCGCGGTAAAGGGCGAGGTCCCGGGCGGGCGCGCCGGTCTCGGGATCGCGGACGTGGCAGTGCACGATGGCGGCGCCGGCCTTCGCGGCGGCGATGGCGCTCTCGGCGATCTCGGCGGGTGAGCGCGGGACGTGCGGGCTCCGGTCATGGGTCGAGCCGGAGCCCGTAACGGCGCAGGTGACGAAAACCTCGCGGGACATTTCGAGCGGCATGGCATCCTCCGGGTTCAGTGCGATGCTAGGGTGCTGGCGCGGCATGCGTCCTTGCGGTATGCGACAATCATCATGCCGGAATGGACAGTCGGCGCATCGCGCCCGGTCGAGATCGACCTTCTCGTCTTCGACCGTTTCTCGAACCTCTGCCTTGCCAACGCGATCGAACCGATGCGCGCGGCCAACACCTTCGCAGGGCGGGACGCCTATCGCTGGCGCTTCGTCACGATCGACGGCGCGCCAGTGACCAGTTCGAGCGGGCTGCGCATGATGCCCGACGCGGCCGCAAGCCCCCGCGCGGTGGATTATCTCTTCGTGCTGGCGAGCTACGCGCCCGAGCGGCTGGACACGCCGGCCACGCGCCGCGCGCTCCGCGCGGCTGCCGGGCGCGCGGGCGTGGTCGCGGGGCTCGACACGGGGCCCTGGCTCCTGGCGGCGGCGGGGTTGCTCGACGGGCGACGGGCCACGGTGCACTGGGACGCGCTCGAAAGCTTCGCCGAACGCTTCCCGAGGGTGGAGGCGCTGCGCGCGCGCGTCGTCTCGGACGGCCGGCGGCTGACCTGCGCGGGCGCGATGTCGGCCTACGAGATGGCGCTGGCGTTGGTGCGCGCGCATCTGGGCGAGGCCCCGGCGCTCGAGATCGAGGGGCTTTTCCTCGCCCGCGAACGGCGCGACGCGGATGGCGCGCCGCCCGCGGGGCTTGTCGGTCGGGCGCTCGCCCTCATGCGCGACAATCTGGAGGCGCCCCTGCCGATAGAGCTGCTGGCGCGGCGGCTGGGCTGCCAGCGCCGCACGCTGGACAGGCGCTTCCACGCCGAGCTCGGCGCGGCGCCGGGCCGCGTCTACCGCCACCTTCGCCTCTCGGCGGCGCGGCAGATGGCAGAGGCGTGTGCCTCACCGGTAAGCGAGATCGCGCTGCGCTGCGGCTATGCCGACCCGGCCGCCCTCGCCCGCGCCTTCCGCGCGCGCTACGGCGAAAGCATCAGCGCGCTTCGCCGCTAGCGTCGCCGTCGCCGGCCGGGCCCCGGAACCCGGTCGCGACCACGAATTTTTCCGAACTGTCCGCGCGCGAGGCGGGCGGCTTCACGTTGGCCACCTTGTCGAAGCGCCGCTTGAGGAGCGCCTGAAGCCCCTGTTCCGCCCCGCCCGCGAGCACCTTGGCCACGAAGGTGCCGCCCTCCTCCAGCACGTCGAAGGCGAACTCGGCCGCCGCCTCGCAAAGCGCCACGATCCGCAGGTGATCGGTCTGCTTGTGCCCGGAGGCGGCGGCGGCCATGTCCGACATCACCACGTCGGCCTTGCCGCCGAGCCACGCCTTCACCCTGTCGTCGGCCCCCTCTTCCAGGAAGTCGAGCCGGTGCAGCTCGGCGCCCGGGATCGCGTCCACCTCCTGCAGGTCGATCCCAAGCACGCGCCCCCGCGCCTTGCCCGGCTTCTGGCCGAGCGCGTTCACGCGCGCGACGGCCACCTGGCTCCAGCCCCCAGGCGCGCAGCCGAGGTCCACGACCCGCGCCCCCGGAACCAGGAAGCGGTACTTGTCGTCAATCTCGCTGATCTTGTAAGCTGCGCGTCCGCGATACCCCTCGTCGCGGGCGCGCTTCACGTAAGGATCGTTGAGCTGGCGCTGAAGCCAGCGCGTGGAGGACAGCTTGCGCCCCCGCGCGGTCTTCACCTTCACGGTCAGGTCGCGCTGGCCGCGTCCGGATGTGCCCTTGCGTCGTGTCATGGCAGTCCTTCCATCCCTCGCCGGGTCCGGCGCCGCGAGAATTTTCGATCGAAAATTCTCGGTCCCCCGCACGCTCAGAAGGGGCCGTCCTCGAGCACCCCGTCGGCCGTCATCTGCGCGTAGAGCAGCCCCTCGCGCAAGCCCCGGTCGGCCACCGACAGGCGATCGGTCGGCCAGACGCGCAAGAGCGCCTGCAGGATCGCGGAGCCCGACATGATCAGCGCCTGACGGTCCTGCCCGATGCGCGGATCGCGCCGGCGTCCTTCGGGCCCCATGGCGAGATAGTCGCGGATCACCCGGTCGATCTGGTCGGAGGTCATGCGCAGCCCGTCCACCTTGGTCCTGTCATAGCGCTTGAGTCCCAGATGGCTCGCCGCCACCGTGGTCACCGTGCCGGACGTGCCCACGATCTGGAATCCCTCGCGGGCCTGTTCGTCCTTGTAGGGCGCGAAATCGGCCAGGTTCTCCTCGAAGAACCAGCTCATCAGCGCATAGCGCGCCGCGTCGTCCTCCACGTCGCGGAACTGGTCGCGCAGCGTCGCCACGCCGAGGGGCACGCTGATCCAGTCCACCACCTTGGCCGCCGGGAACGGGCTGTCGGTGGGGTGGAAGCCCGCGTGCAGGCGCATGATCGCGCGCGGGCGCTCGCGGTTGGGCACCGACGAGAGGTCGATCCAGACAAGCTCGGTCGAGCCGCCGCCGATATCGACCACCAGAAGCTGCTCCGTCCGGGTCGAGACGAGCGGCGCGCAGGAGATCACGGCGAGCCGCGCCTCCTCCTCGGGCTGGATGATCTCGAGGGCGAGGCCCGTCTCGCGTTCGACCTGGCGCAGGAAATCGCGGGCGTTGCCCGCGCGCCGACAGGCCTCTGTCGCGACGAGGCGCATCCGGCGGACCTTGTGGCGCTGGATCTTCTGCTGACAGATACGCAGCGCCTGCGTCGTGCGGCGCATCGAGCCACGACTGAGGTTGCCCGACCGCTCCAGCCCCATTCCGAGCTGGACGGTTTTCGAAAAACTGTCCACCACATGGAACTGGCTGCCCTTGGGCTGGGCAATCAGCATGCGGCAACTGTTGGTTCCCAAATCCAGCGCGGCGTAAAGCTCGGCGGGATCGGGCCGCGCGGGCGCGGGGCTTTCGACCGGAACCGGGACAGCGCCCGCACCCTTGGGACGCCTGGGCGCCATGTCACACGCCCTCCGATTTCAACTTGCTCCCAAGATACGGTGCGACGGCCGTTCCGGCAAGGTGTGCGCGCGCGGATTCCGCGCGCCACGCACGTCAGGGTTGTTGAACGCGCCTCATGCAGAAGCTGAGTAGAATTCCGGCGCCCGTCTGTGGCGCAGCGCGCGGCCCCGCCTTAGGCTGGTGCTGTCTTGCGGTGCGACGCGGCCCTGTCGCTTCGCGCGGCGCAATTGTCGAAATCAAGCATCGGCGCCGGAGCTCGCTGCTCTAGAGAGGACCAACCGAAGCGAGGGAATCATCCATGCCGGACGTCACCATCGTCTATTGGCGCGACATACCCGCGCAGGTCATCGTGGGCAAAGGCCGGCGCGGATCAAAGAAGCCCCTGCCCGAGCGGTTCGAACAGGCGATCGACCGCGCGGCGATGAAGGTGGGGGCGGCGGACACCGACGCTTATTTGGCCGAGTGGCGCAAGGCCGCGCCCTACGAGGTCGAGGGCGATCCCGCCGAGGTGGCGGAAGCGGAGGCCGCGCGCCTCGACGCGGATTATGATCAGGAGCGGCTCCGGGCGCTCATCGCGAATGACGGCTGGGCCTGACGGCCCCATGCGTTTGAAGGAGACCATCATGGCGCTGTTGAAATTCGGCCAGCGGAAAACGGGCGCGCCCGGTCCCGCGCGCCCCGAGTTCGAGGCTTTCCTCGAGAACTACTCCATCGAGGTGATGCCGCGCACCGCCGAGAAGGTGGAGGATTTCCGCACCCTCCTGCCCGCGGGCACCCGGGTCTACATCGCCCATATCGAGGGCACGCCCATTGCCGACATGGTGGCCACCGCCGCACGGCTGCGCGCCGAGGGCTATGAGCCGATGCCGCATTTCCCGGCGCGGATCATCAAGGACGAGGCCACGCTCGCGGACTGGATCGCCCGTTACCAGGGCGAGGCGGGCGTGCGCGAGGCGCTGCTGCTGGCCGGCGGGGTGGAAAAGCCTCACGGCGATTACCACTGCTCCATGCAGCTCATGGAAAGCGGCCTGTTCGACAAGGCCGGCTTCCGCCGCCTGCATGTGGCCGGGCACCCCGAGGGCAACCGCGACATCGACCCCGCGGGCGGCAGCGCGACCGTGGACGCGTCGCTTCGCTGGAAACAGGACTTCTCCCGGCGCACGGACGCGGAGATGGCGATCGTCACGCAGTTCGCTTTCGACGCAGAGCCGCTGATCGCGTGGGCGGACCGGCTTCGCGCCGAAGGCATCACGCTGCCCATCCACATCGGCATCGCCGGGCCCGCGAAGCTGCAGACGCTCATCAAGTTCGCCGTGGCCTGCGGCGTCGGCCCCTCGCTCAAGGTGCTGCAGAAACGGGCGATGGACGTCTCGAAACTGCTGCTGCCCTACGAGCCGACCGAGGTTGTGGCCGAACTCGCCGCGCACAAGGCGCGCAATCCCGATTTCAACATCACCAACGTCCATTTCTTCCCGCTCGGCGGCATCAAGGCCAATGCCGAGTGGGCCCAGGCGCATGGCGGCGCCGCCGCCGCGCCCGCAACAGCAGCTTGAAAGGCATCACATGACCCGCACCGTCGTCGAGTCCAAGACCAAGACCGTCACCATCGGCTTTGACGAGCCGTTCTGCGTGATCGGCGAGCGCATCAACCCGACGGGCCGCAAGAAGCTCGCCGCCGAACTCGAGGCGGGCGACTTCTCCACCGTCGAGAAGGACGCGCTCGAGCAGGTGGCCTGCGGGGCGATGGTGCTCGACGTGAACGCGGGCGTCGTCTACAACTCCAACCCCAACCCCAACGAGACCGAGCCGCCGCTCATGCGGAAGATGATCGAGCTCGTGCAGGGGCTGGTGGACGTGCCGCTCTGCATCGACAGCTCGGTGCCCGCCGCGCTCGAGGCGGGGCTCGACGCGGCGGAGGGCCGCCCGCTTCTCAACTCCGTCACCGGCGAGGAGGAGCGCCTGGAGGCGATCCTGCCGCTCGTGAAGAAGTACAACATTCCCGTGGTGGCGATCTCGAACGACGACACCGGCATCTCCGAGGATCCGGAGGTGCGCTTCGCGGTGGCGAAGAAGATCGTCGAGCGCGCGGCCGATCACGGCATTCCCGCCCACGACATCGTCGTGGATCCGCTCGTCATGCCCGTGGGCGCCATGGGGACGGCGGGGCGGCAGGTCTTCTCTCTCGTGCGGAAGCTGCGTGACGAGCTGGGCGTGAACACCACCTGCGGGGCCTCCAACATCTCTTTCGGCCTGCCGAACCGGCACGGGATCAACGCGGCCTTCCTGCCCATGGCGATCGCCTCGGGCATGACCTCGGCGATCATGAACCCGGTGCGCCAGGTCGAGATGGAGGCGATCAAGGCCGCGAACTTCCTGATGAACAACGACCCGAACGGCAGCGACTGGATCCGCTTCGCCCGCGTGCTCGAGGCCGTGCAGGGCGGCACGCCCTTCCCCGAGGCCGCCCGGGCGCAGGCCGCCGCGGGCGGTGGCGGGCGCGGCGGGCGCCGGGGCGGACGCCGCCGCAGCGCCTGAGCGAAGGCTCTCCGGGCCGGGACGGTGCAGCCGACGCGCGGCACCGTCCCGGCCCGTCGGTTTGCCGGGTGCCGGGGCGCCTGCGCAGGCGTTCTACATGTGGACCACGCGATCGTAGGCGTCGAGCACGGATTCGTGCATCATCTCGCTGAGCGTCGGATGCGGGAAAACCGCCTGCATCAGCTCTGCCTCCGTCGTCTCCAGCGTGCGGCCCACGACGTAGCCCTGGATCAGCTCCGTCACCTCCGCGCCGATCATGTGCGCGCCCAGAAGCTCGCCCGTCGCAGCGTCGAAGATCGTCTTGACGAGGCCCTCGGGCTCGCCGAGCGCGATGGCCTTGCCGTTGCCTATGAACGGGAAGCGGCCCACCCTTATCTCGTGGCCGGCCGCCTTGGCCGCGGGCTCGGTCAGGCCCACGCTCGCCACCTGCGGGTGGCAGTAGGTGCAGCCCGCGATCTGCTCGGGGCGCACGGGATGGGGATCGCCGCCGGCGACGAGTTCGGCCACTATCACCCCCTCGTGGCTGGCCTTGTGGGCGAGCCATGGCGCGCCGGCGATGTCGCCGATGGCGTAGACGC
Organism: Rhodosalinus sp. K401; assembly: GCF_041365735.1. Lineage (NCBI taxonomy): Bacteria > Pseudomonadati > Pseudomonadota > Alphaproteobacteria > Rhodobacterales > Paracoccaceae > Rhodosalinus > Rhodosalinus sp. K401. The sequence goes on from NZ_JBGFSI010000009.1 coordinate 106,950, forward strand.
CCTCGACCCCGGTGCGGCACATCGCATCCACCCTGATCTGCCCGCGCTCCACCGTGACGCCGGCCTCCTCGAGGCCGATCCCCTCGGTGTTGCCGACGATCCCCACGGCCGCGATCACGGTGTCGACCTCCAGCGTCTCGGTCTTGCCGTCGCTCTCGATATGGGCGGTCACCTTGTCCTTGCCGCGCTCGAGCTTCTTGACCACCGACGAGGGCCGGATGCTCATGCCCTGCTTTTCGAACGCTTTCCTCGCGAAGGCCGAGATTTCGGGATCCTCCACCGGCAGGATGCGGTCCTGAACCTCGACCACGGTCGTCTCGGCGCCCATGGTGTTGTAGAAGCTGGCGAACTCGATGCCGATCGCGCCCGACCCGATCACCAGAAGCTTCTTGGGCATGTGCGGCGGCTTGAGCGCGTGCTTGTAGGTCCAGACCCGCTCACCGTCGGCCTCGAGCCCGGGCAGCTCGCGCGCGCGGGCGCCGGTGGCCACGATCACGGCCTTCGCGGACAAGGTTTCCTCGCCCTTGTCGGTCTTCACCGCCACGCGGCCCTTGCCGGCAAGGCGGCCCTCGCCGCGCAGCACGGTGATCTTGTTCTTCTTCATCAGGTGATCGACACCGGACGAGAGTTGACCGGCCACCTTGCGCGAGCGGGCGATCACCTTGTCGAGCTCGAAGCCGAGATCCGCGGCCTTCAGGCCGAACTCGCCCGCGCGATGCATCAGGTGGAAGATCTCGGAGGTGCGCAGCAGCGCCTTGGTCGGGATGCAGCCCCAGTTGAGGCAGATGCCGCCCATGTGCTCGCGCTCGACGATGGCGACCCGGAGGCCGAGTTGCGCCCCCCTTATGGCGGCCACGTAGCCGCCGGGGCCCGCCCCGATCACCACCATGTCGAAACTCGATTCTGCCATGCCTGAAGCCTCCCGCGCGAAGATGGTTTGACGCTAAACCATCCGCCCGGGCGCTTCAACGCGCGCGGTGCGTCAGACCGCGACCTGCAACTCGCGCACCGCCGCGCCGTAGCCGCCCTCGTCGAGGAACGCGCGCTCGGGCGCCGTGTTCGCGCGGCCGAGCGCCGCGTTGCGGTAGGGAAAGCGGCCGAAGCGGCGGATCACTTCACGGTGCGCCTTGGCGTGCGTCAGATTGTCGGCGCCGGTTTCGGGCATGCGCTCGTGGATGAGGCGCACGCAGCGATCCTGGTCGCACAGGTTCTCCGAGTGCATGAGCGGAAGGTAGAAGAACTGCCGCGCCGGCTCGTCGATGCGCAGATCCCACTTGCGGTGGATCGCCGACTTCGCGGCGGCGAGCGCGGCACGGTCGGTGGCGAAGGCGCGCCCCTCGCCGCGGAACATGTTGCGCGGAAACTGATCGGTCAGGATGATGTAGGCCAGCGACCCCGCGGGATAGGTGAGCCACATCGCGAAACGGCCCTCGCAGGCGCCTTCCCAGAGCGGCAGGAACCGCCGACGGATCTCTTCGTCCAGCGCGTCGTCCGCCTTGTACCACTCATCCGGCCCGACCTCGTCCAGCCAGAAACTCAGAATACCGTCAACGTCACCCATGCGCCCTGTCTCCTCCGCAACTGGTCCTCCACCAGGTTTCCACAAGGTAATGCCCGGAGCATCGCGGTTTACAGTAACGAATTGCAACAGACCGCTTCAGCCTTGATCGAAGCGCATCAGGCCGCGTCCGATGTCGGGCCGCGCGCATCGGCTGCCGCGGTCTCTTCCTCGGCCTGGACCTCGATGGCGTATTCCTGCGCGAATTCAACCGCCACCGGGGTGGAGGTAGGACCGACCGGCGCGTAGCTGGCCGCGTCCTCCGTCGCCGGGGTGGGGCGCTGCGTCATGCGATAGGCCGCGTAGATCGACAGCGCCGCGAAGAAGAAGGCGATCACCACGAAGAAACCCGCCGGCCCCTGGATGCGCATGATCTGCCCGGTGACCACCGGGCCGGCGATGGCGCCCAGCCCGTTGATGAACAACAGCCCGCCCGACGCAGAGGCCATGTCCTCGGGCTGGAGGAAGTCGTTCGTGTAGGCAATGAGAAGCGAGTAGAGCGGGTTCGACACGCCGCCGATCACGAAGGCCGCGACGAGCAGCACCTCGAAGACCTGCCCCGAGGCATAGCCCAACGCCGCGCCCACGGCGCCCACCGCCGAGCAGACCAGGATCAGCAGTCGACGGTCCATCCGGTCCGAAAGCCAGCCGAGCGGATACTGCACCACCAGCGAGCCCACGAAGAACATCGCCGCGAAGACAGAGATCTGGCCCAGGGAAAGCCCGGCGGCCGCGCCGTAGACGGCCGACATCCCGAACTGCGCCGCGAACACCGAACCCAGCAGCAGCATTCCCATCACGCCCAGCGGCGAAACCCCGTAAAGCGCGCGCAGGGTCATGGGCTTCGCGGTGTCGAAGGCGGGCGTGGGCGAGATCGACAGCAGGATCGGCGCGAACGAGATGGAGACCAGCACCGACGGGATCACGAAAAGCACGAAACCCGACGGATCCGCCACCACCAGAAGCCCCTGCGCGGTGATGATGCCCACCACCTGCACGATCATGTAGGCCGACAGCGTCTGGCCGCGGTTCTGGTTCGTGGCGGCATTGTTGAGCCAGCTTTCCGCGGTGACGTAGACCCCCGAAAGGCAGAACCCCACCAGCAGCCGCCCGATCGTCCAGAGCCACGGGTCGGTGAAGACCGGGAACAGGATCAGCACCGCCGAGACCATGGAAGCGAGCGCGGCGAAGACGCGCACATGGCCCACGCGCCGGATCATCTCGGGCGCGAGCCGCGAGCCGCCGAGGAAGCCCGCGAAATAGGCCGACATCACGATCGACATCTCGGCGGTCGAGAATCCCTCGATCTCGCCGCGCACGCCGAGCAGCGTGCCCTGAAGGCCGTTGCCGATCATCAGGAGGAACATGCCCAGAAGCAGGGCCCAGGAATTGCTCAGAACGCTCAGCATCGGCCCTCGACCCGCAAGAACGGTTTCACTCTGCACCCGCCGCGGCCCGGCGCGCTGTCCCGTCCGCGACCATGTCCTGTCGCGGCCCGCACGCCTTACAGCCTACCGCTCCGGGATCAAGAGCGATGCGTCGCCGTACGAGAAGAACCGGTACCCGGATTCGATTGCGTGAGCGTAAATCCGCCTTATGCGGTCCTGCCCCATCAGCGCCGAGACGAGCATCATCAAGGTGGACTGCGGCAGGTGGAAGTTGGTCATCAGCGCGTCGGTCGCGCGGAACGCGAAGCCGGGGTAGATGAAGATGTCGGTATCGCCGCGCCATGGCGCGATCTCGCCGGCCTGCGCCGCGGTCTCGATCAGGCGCAGCGCCGTGGTGCCCACCGGGATGATCCGCCCACCCTCGGCCCGCGTCCGCGCCAGGTCCCGGGCCGCGTCCTCGCTCACCTCGCCCCATTCGGCGTGCATCCTGTGCCGGGTGACGTCATCCACCTTCACCGGCAGGAAGGTGCCCGCGCCCACATGCAGCGTCACATGGCTGAACGCGATCCCGGCCGTCTCGAGCGCGGCGAGAAGCGGCGCGTCGAAATGCAGGCTAGCCGTTGGCGCCGCGACCGCGCCGGGCCGACGTGCCCAGACCGTCTGGTAATCCTCCCGGTCCTGTTCGTCGGGCGCGCGCCGTTGCGCGATGTAGGGCGGCAACGGCATTGCCCCGGCCTCGGCCAGTGCAGCGTCGAAATCGTGGCCCGTCAGGTTGAATTCGAGGATCGCGCGATCCTCTTCGCGGCCCTGCATCCGCGCCGAGAGCGTGTCGGAGAAGCGCACCGTCTCGCCCGGCGCGAGTTTCTTCAAGGGCTTCACGAGCGCGCTCCACAGGCCGCCGGGCCGCGGTTCGAGCAGCGTCACCTCGATCGCCGCCTCGGTCCGGCCCGCCCCGCCGTCGCGCCGCCGCACACCCGAAAGCCGCGCCGGGATCACCCGGGTGTCGTTCAGCACCAGCCGGTCCCCCGGGCGCAGGAAGCCCGGCAGATCGCGCACGATCGCGTCGGTGATGCCGTCGCCTTCGGCCACGAGCAGCCTCGCGGACGAGCGCGGGCGGGCGGGCCGCGTCGCGATCAGGTGGTCGGGCAGGTCGAAATCGAAATCGCTGAGCTGCATCTGCGGGGCTCCTCGGGCCGGTCACTGCGAAAGCTGGGGCGGCGGACGGCGGAATATCTCGCGGAACATCCCCGGTGTCAGCGCCGAAAGCGGATTGACGGCCACGCGCGGCGCGCGCGCGTCGCCGGTGATCTGGAAGTTGAAGCCGATGAGGCCCTCGCCGCGGCGGGTGAGCGGCGCGCCCACCACGTTGACGAGGTAGACCGGCGACAGCACGCCCTGCATGTCGAGTTGCCGCGACGCGCGCCCGTAATAGCCGTCGAGCGACACGCCCATCGACGGCCCCACGGCCGAGGCCCGGCTCACGATCACCCGATCCGGCGTGAGGCGGAACCGTGCCTCCACATCCGAGAAGTAGATGCCCTGCCCGCCCATCTGTTCCAGCAATCCGACGATGCTGAGCGCGTTCAGAAGCTCGGCCATGACCGGCGCATCGCGAAGCCGGACATCGGTGATCGACAGGAAGCCGTCCTGGGAGCCCGGCTGCGGACCGGGTTCCAGCGCGAGCGTCATCGCCCCGCCCGAGGCCTGCCGCAGAAGTCCCGCCGCGCGGAAGACGCCTCCCGCGTCCTCGGACGCGAGGCGCAGAGCCGGGCGCCCGCCCGCCCGCGGGATCAGTTCGCCGCGGATCGGCGCCTGTCCGCCCACATCGGCGGTGAAGGCTCCCGCGATCCCCTCCCCGGTGCTGAAGCGGCCGCGAAACCCCTCCAGCACGATCCGGTCGGTCAGCGCGACCCGGTCGAGGGCCGCCACGATCAGACCGCCCGCGGCACCGCCCGCCCCTGCCGCGCCGAGCTCCGGCATGGCCGCCATGTCGAGTCGGCCTCCGTTCAGCGCGACCTCGGGCGGCATGCCGGGCCCGCGCCCGGTCAGCGTGACCTGCGTGTCGAGCCAGGCGCCCACGCGCACCCGCTCGAAGACCGCTTGTGCCAGACCGCCCCCGTCCCGCAAGTCGATCCGGCCCGCGGCATCGAGTCCCGGAAGCTCGAGCCTCAGCCGGTCGATGCGCGGCGCGCGCCCCTGGGCGCCCAGAACGCCCGCGACCTCCAGACGGCCGCGCGCGTCCGGGCCCTTCGTCCAGCCGATCGCCGGCAACGTCGCGCCGAGGCCCCGAAGGTCGGAGCGCAGCGTGAAGCTGGGCGGGCCTCCGGGCGGCAGCACGACGTCGAGCGCGGCACGCGCCGCACCCGAAACCCCGTCCGGCGGCAGACCCGGCGCGAACACCTCCGCGAAGCGGCGGCCGAGTTCCACCTCGCCGCTCAGCCGGCTGCCCTGGCCCGGACCGCCCTCGCCGAGCGGAGCGCGCCACTCCGCGTCGAAGGGCACGCCGTCGATCCGGCCCGCGCCGGATATGACGAGCGCCTCGCGGTCGACGACCAGGTCGAGCGCCGGCGCCTCGAGCTGCCGGCCCGGCACGACCGACGTGCTCTCGACGCCGAGAAGCTGCCCCGCGAAGGCAAAATCGATCGCGTCGCGGGGGATGTCGGGCCTCATCGGCAGCGTCACCCGGCCTTCGAGCCGCACCCGCCCCTTCGCCAGATCGGTGCCGCGCCCGGCCTTTTCCAGAAAGCGGAAGGGCGCCTGATCGAGAAGCCAGAGCGCGTCCGGGATCGGGGCGCGGGCCTCGAGCCCGATCTCGGCGCGTGCCGGGCGCTTCCGGAGATCGGGAATGACGAAGGTGGACCCGGCAAGGTCGACCCTCCCGCCCCCGGCCGTGGCCACGCGACCGTCCTCGACGGCGATGGCAAGGCGGTCGCCGGCGAGCGTCAGGTGGCCCCGCCCGTTCTCGACGGGCGGCAAGCCGCGCAGCACGCGGACGCGGGCACCGTCGAGCCCCGCCGTCACATGGACCCGCGGCGACGCGCCGGGCGCGATGCGCAGCGCCGCGGCGGGCCGCACCAGCCGACCGCCAAGCACGTTGCGCGCGACCCAGCGGCGGGTGTTGGGGTTTTGCCCCGGCGGCCACCACGCGACGACCTGCTCCGGCGACACCATCTCGGCCGATGCGTCGAGCGCGACGCGCCAGCCCTCGGGGTGCGCCGACGCACGGCCCGAGAGCCGCAGCGGCAGGTCGGGGTCGTCGAGAACCATCTGGCCCAGCGTGACCTCGAACGGGTCGAGCCGGATCTTCACGTCGGCACTGGCCCGCTCGACGGTGACGAGGCCGTCGTAGAGATCAGCCGCGGCCGCGCTCATGTCGGCCACCCTGATCTGCGCCACCAGTTCGGTGGGCCAGCCCGTCTCCAACCCTTTCAGAAGCGCGCGGCCCTCGGCCCGCGCGCTGATCCAGGCGCTGTCCACCCTGATCTCGTCGAAGGTGATCGTTGCCGCGCGGGGATCGTAGGTGAAGTAGCTGCGCGCCGACCGGAACGGGACGGGCTGGGTGCCCGGCGAGGGTTGCAGCACGCCTTCGGAGATCTGGAGCGTGGCATGCAGCGGACCGAGCGCGCCGTGGCCATCCACCGCCCCGCGCAGCGCCCCCGAGATCGGCGCGCGCAGCACCTCGAGCCAGGCGAGCGCGGGCGACTGGGTGGCGATATCCGTCGCACTCATCCCGTCGAAGGTGACGCCGAACGCGATATCCCGGGCGCCGATCGGACTTTCGGCGTTGAGCGCGATCCGCGCGGCCCTGTCATGGCCCGAGAGCAGCGCGAAATCGCCCGACAGCCGCAGCGCGCCCTCCTGCCGCTCGATGCGGAGCCGCCCGCCATCCGCGGTCCAGGCCCGACCGGCCCGGGCGTCCTCGTAGCGCAGCGTGACGGCGCGCGCCTCCACCGAACCGAGGCGGGCGAATTGCGGGCGCAGCGCGACCTCGTCGATCCGTGCGACGAGGTCGCGCAACTCTCTCGTCCCGGCCGCGCGCGGTGTGCCGATGGCGAGATCGAGCCGACCGGACCGGTCGCGTCGGACCGTCAGGATCGCCCCCGCGACACGCAGCGCGCTCGGCTCCAACCGACCGGAGAGGATCGGCCGCAGCGCGAGCGTCGCGTCCAGTTCGCTGATCGTCGCGGCCTCCGTGCCCGAGGCATCGGCAAGCGACACCCGGCGCAGGCCAAGGACCGGCTGCCCCTCCGGCCCGAGCCTCAGGGTCAGCGCGCCGAACTCCACGTCGAGGCCCGGGGCCAGCGCCTGAAGCCGCGCCTCGACCCGGGTCACGAGCCAGTCTGGCGCCGCCACGCCACGCCCCCCGAGCGACAGCGCCGCGGCGGCGAGGCCCGCGAGCGCGAGGGCGAGGGCGACAAGGCCCCAGAGCCCCGCGCGCCGGCGCCCCGCAGAGGGGACGCCGGCCCTCCCGTCGGTGCCGGGGCCGCTCATCGCCGTTTCCGCCTCATCGGTTTGATTGTCATGGCCGTATCCTAATATGAAATATCCAAGGCCGCAGCCAGAGGAGCGCCAGAGCATGCCCGACACCCCCGCAACCGCCCCCGATTTCACTCTTCCCGCCAGCGGCGGAGGTGAGGTGACGCTCTCCGCGCTGCGCGGCGCGCCGGTCGTGCTGTTCTTCTACCCGCGCGACGACACCTCGGGCTGCACCAAGGAGGCGGTCGCCTTCACCGGCTTGAAGGACGCGTTCGAGGCCGCGGGCGTGAAGGTGTTCGGCATCTCCAAGGACAGCCTGGCCAGCCACGACAAGTTCGCCGCGAAGCACGATCTCGACGTCGGGCTTCTCTCGGACGAGGGGTCCGACGTCTGCGAAAGCTTTGGCGTGTGGAAGGAAAAGAAGATGTACGGCAAGACCTTCTGGGGGATCGAGCGCTCCACCTTCCTGATCGACGCCGAGGGGCGGATCGCGCGGGAATGGCGCAAGGTCAAGGTGCCGGGCCACGCCGAGGAGGTTCTCGAGGCCGCGAAGACGCTGTGAGCGCGACGCTGACCGGCATGGCGGTCGAGGTGCTCTCGACCGCCGACGCGCGGGCGAAGACGGCGCTGTCGCGCGCCCACGCCGCGCACTGGTTCGAGGCGCGGGCGGCGGGCACGCCGCTGCCTCTCGGCGATGCGCGCCCGCCGCTCCGCCCGGCGCGGCCCGACCGGCCCGAGCTTCTCGACCCGCGCGCCGTGCCCAGACGCAAGCCCGGCTCGCCCGAGGGGCGCAAGGCGCTTTTGCACGCGGTCGCGCATATCGAACTCAACGCGGTGGACCTGCACTGGGACATCGTGGCGCGTTTCGCCGACGTGCCGATGCCGCCCGGCTTCTACGACGACTGGGTGAAGGCGGCGGACGAGGAATCCAAGCATTTCGATCTCGTCGCCGATTGTCTTGAAGCCATGGGCAGCCATTACGGCGCCCTGCCCGCCCATGCGGGGATGTGGCGCGCCGCCGAGGACACCCGCGACGACCTGATGGGCCGCCTCGCCGTGGTGCCCATGGTGCTGGAGGCACGCGGCCTCGACGTGACACCGGGGATGATCGACGTGTTTCAGCGCGCGGAAGCGAAACAGGCGGTTGCCGCTTTGGAAACGATCTATGCCGAGGAGGTGGCGCATGTCGCCTACGGCTCGAAGTGGTTCCACTTCCTCTGCGGACGCGAGAACGCCGACCCCAAGGATGTCTTTCACGCGCTCGTCGCGCGGTACTTCAAGGGCGCGCTGAAGCCGCCCTTCAACGAGGAAAAGCGCGCCGAGGCGGGCTTGCCGCCGGACTTCTACTGGCCGCTGGCATCCGCGCAACGCTGAGGCCCGCGCGCGGCGTTTTCGCGCGACTCGGCGGAATCTTGCCGGTTTCGCGTGATTCGGAGCGCATCCGCGACGGGAACGCCCAAAAAGGTTGTCAGCCTTCGACCTCGCCGCTAAGCCATTCGCCAAGGCGCCGGACCGGGGATCCGAGCGTCGGCATTGGGACAGGCAGGAAAAGGGGCGGGCTTCGTGCGATCGCGTCTTCTGATCAGGATCAACGCGTTCCTGGAACGTTTTTTCCCCGAGCGGCGGCTCTTTCTGAAATCCGACGACGACATGCGGTTCATCCGGCTCAGGCCGGCGACGCAGGCGGTGGCCTTCTCGGGCGCGACGCTCGTGGTGGCATGGGCCATCATCGCCACGTCGGTCCTTCTGATGGACAGCATTGGCGCGGGGAATTTCCGCGACCAGGCCAGACGCGACATGGAAACGTACCAGCATCGCCTGAACGAGCTTTCGTCAGAGCGCGACGCGCGCGCCGCGGAGGCGCTGGCCGCACAGGAACGGTTCAACACCGCGCTCGAGGAGGTCTCGGTCATGCAGTCGCGGCTGCTGGCTTCCGAGACCCGCCGGCGCGAAATGGAAACCGGGCTCGAGGTGATCCAGGGCAAGCTGCGCACCGCCCTCAAGGAGCGCGAGCGTGTCCGCAAGGAGGTCGCCACGCTGCGCGCCGCGCTCGAGGGCGGCGTCGAGGGCTTGGGGGATGGCGGCGACAGCGAAGCGGTGGCCATGCTCACCCGCGCCCTGTCGGAAACCGCCGCCGAGCGCGACAAGGTGGTGGCCGATGCGCAGGATGCGCTTTTGCAAGCGGATCGCATGGCCGAACGCATCCGCCGGATGCAGGACCAGAATTCCGAGATCTTCCGCCAGCTCGAGGAGGCGATGACCGTCTCGGTGGAGCCGCTGGACAAGATGTTCGAACGCGCGGGCCTCGACGCCGACCGCCTGATCGACGAGGTGCGCCGCGGCTATTCGGGCCTCGGGGGGCCGATCACGCCGCTGTCCTTCTCGACCCGCGGAGAGGCACCGCACCCCGACGCGGAGCGTGCCAACCGCATCCTGAACCGTCTCGACGAGCTCAACCTTTACCGCATCGCGGCCCAGAAGGCGCCCTTCGCCATGCCGGTGAAGGACAGCGTGCGTTTCACCAGCGGCTTCGGGATGCGCTGGGGGCGGATGCACAACGGCACCGATTTCGCCGGCCCCCACGGCACCGCGATCTATTCGACCGCGGACGGCGTCGTCACCCATGCCGGCTGGTTGTCGGGCTACGGGCGGCTGGTGAAGATCCAGCACCAGTTCGGGATCGAGACGCGCTACGCGCATCTGTCGCGTATCCGCGTGGAAGTCGGTCAAAGGGTATCGCGCGGCACGAGGATCGGTGATATGGGGAACAGCGGACGCTCTACGGGCACGCACCTCCACTACGAGGTCCGCGTCGGCGAGAAGCCCGTCAACCCCATGACCTACATCAAGGCTGCCAACGATGTTTTCTAAGAGCAAGATCAACGATCCCGGCCCCAAGGCGGATACCGCCGCGCCGCAGGCCACGGCAGATACAGCCCCCGCCGCGAAGCAGGGCGATTACAAGGCGCCGCCGCACAAGGCGAAACCCCCCGCATCGCTGCTGTCCTCGGATCTGCACATCACCGGCAACGTCAAGACGACCGGCGATATCCAGGTCGAGGGGACTGTCGAGGGCGATATTCGCGCCCACCTGCTGACCATCGGCGAAAGCGCCACCATCAAGGGCGAAGTGACCGCCGACGACGTGGTCATCAACGGGCGGATCGTCGGACGGGTGCGTGGCCTGAAGGTGCGTCTTACCTCCACCGCGCGGGTCGAGGGCGACATCATCCACAAGACGATCGCGATCGAGTCCGGCGCCCATTTCGAGGGCTCGGTGCAGCGTCAGGACGATCCCCTGAACGGTGGCTCCAAGGCGAAAGCGCAGCAACAGCCGCAGACGCAGGCCCAGCCGGCCGAGGGCGCGGCGAGCCAGCAGCCGAGCGCCCAGGCCACCGCACGCCAGAACCAGCGCGCCTGAGCGGGCGGCCGGGCGCCCGCGCCCGGGCCCCGGCGGGTCTCGGACACGGTCCGATCCGAAAAGCCGGGCCATCAAAGTCGCGCGCCATCTCGCGCGGCGCACCGCGCCTTGCACGCCCTGCAGTATCACCGGCACGGATGCCCCCTGCGGGCAAGACATCTGCCACCGGGGCGGCGCGCGTCTTGCCGGCATGCACATGACACGTGGAGAGCGGCTGCCAGAGCTCCGCTCGGGCCGGTCTTTGGCGGCATGAAAGGCCCGCATGAACCGCGCGTTCGCGCGAGCTCCCATCCGGGCATGACGGGTTGCGCCGATGCGGCGCGGCCGGGGTCAGGCCTCGAGTTCGGCGTCCCAGTAAAGGAAGTCCACCCAGCTCTCGTGCAGGTAGTTGGGCGGAAAGCGCCGGCCCATGTTGCGCATCTCTTCCGCGCCCGGCTGCCGCGGGGGCTTGCGCAGCGTCAGGCCCGACTGGCGCAGGCTCTTCGCGCCCTTGCGAAGATTGCACCGCGCGCAGGCGGCGACCACGTTTTCCCAGCTGGTGATCCCACCCTTCGCGCGCGGCACGACGTGATCGAAGGTCAGGTCGCCCTTCGCGCCGCAGTACTGGCAGCAGAATTCGTCCCTCAGAAAAAGATTGAAGCGCGTGAAGGCCACGCGCTTCTGGGGTCGGACATAATCCTTCAGCACCACGACCGAGGGGATGCGTATCCTCGTCGACGGGCTTCTGACGACCTCGTCGTATTCCGCGACGATGTCCACCCTGTCGAGCCACGCGGCCTTGATCGCTTCCTGCCAGGGCCAGAGAGAGAGCGGGTAATACGACAGCGGGCGATAATCGGCGTTCAGAACGAGGGCGGGATGCTGTTTCAGCGCCGCCGGTTCACGCACGAAAGTCGTTCTGAATTCACCATCCATCCGGTTCACCGCCTCCACCCTCAGAGCCCCTGTCGCGGGGAACGGGGCGGGGTGCGCCGCCCCAGTTCTTCCATCTCTCGTCCCCACTATATATCGCGTTCGGCTAAGGACAAGCCCCGCTACATCCAGTGGTCTCGTGGAACGCCTACGCGACGGCTGTAACGTCTTCGTGACGGTTATCCACAGGCCCCGGGCGTGCCGTGACAGGCCGGGGGCGCGCTGGTAGGCTTTCGCGCCATGATCAGATCCGATCTGCCCCCTGCCCCGCCCGCCGGCGGCGTGCTCGAGGCGGCGGTCTACGCCGCCGACCTCGACGCGGCAGAGGCGTTCTATGGCGGCGTTCTGGGGCTCGAGCGCATCCGCCGCGTGGGCGACCGGCACGTCTTCTACCGGGCGGGCGCGCAGATCGTGCTCGTGTTCAATCCTGCCGAGACGGCCCGGCCGCCGGACCCCGACGCCCGCTTGCCCGTGCCGCCCCATGGCGCCGAAGGGCCCGGGCACCTCTGCCTCGCGGCCACCGCCAGCGAACTCGACGCCTGGCGCACGCGGCTCGAGGCGGCGGGCGTGGAGATCGAGGCCGATTTCCATTGGCCGAACGGCGCGCGCTCCCTCTATTTCCGCGACCCGGCCGGCAATTCGCTCGAGATCGCCGAGCCCCGGCTCTGGGGCTGACCGCGGGCTTTGAACCGACCCACGCGACGTGCCCCGGCGGCGCGCGCCCCGGCCCTTCTTCTTGGCCCAAATACTCCCGCCGGAGGCGGCGCTGCGGCGCGGCCCGGCACCGCGTCAGAAACTGAGCTTGTCGCGCAGGAAGGCCAGCGCCACGCCCAGCCCGTCCGGCGCGATTCCGTGGCCCGTACCCTCCATCACATGGGCGTAGACGTCCTTCCAGCCCGCCTTCTGCAGCGCCTCGGCAGCCTCCGGCATGGAGTGCACGGGCACCAGATCGTCCATGTTCCCGTGCACGAGCAGCACGGGCGGGCGGCTCACCGCCTCGTCGGCCAGCACCTCGGGAGCGAGCAACCGGCCCGAGAAGGCCACGATCCCCGCCATGGCATCGGGGCGGCGCGGCGCGACGTGAAGGGCGAGCATGGTGCCCTGGCTGAACCCGAAAAGCGCCACCTGCTCGGGCATAAGGTCCTCGTCCACCATGAAGGCGTCCAGAAAGGCGTCGAGATCGGCCACCGCCGCGCGCATCCCCTGCTCCGCCGCCTCCTCGGAGGAGCCGTCGATCCAGGGGATCGGGAACCACTGGAACCCCATCGGGGCGCCCGCGCAGGCTTCGGGCGCATCGGGCGCCACGAAAAGCGTGTCGGGCAGATGCTCGCCGAGCGGCTGCGCCAGCCCCAGAAGATCGGCGCCGTTCGCGCCGTAACCGTGCAGGAACACAACCGCATTTCGGGTCTCCCCCGATCGCGGCGCCACCTTCTCGGCCTGAAGAACACGCGTCATGTGATCCCTTCCCGTTCCTTTTCCACGCGGTAGTAGGCCCAGAGCGCGCGCGCCGCAACCGCGCGCCAGGGCGACCACGCCTCGGCCATGGCGCGCAGCGCGCGCGCCTTCGGCCGTTCGGGCAGCCCGAAGAGAAGCCGCGCCGATTCCTGCAGCGCGAGGTCGCCCGGCGCGAAGACGTCGGCGCGCCCGAGCGAGAACATGGCGTAGATCTCCGCCGTCCAGACACCGATGCCCGGCACATCGGTCAGCGTGGCGACGACCTCCTCGGTGGGCGCGGCGCGCAGCGCGCGGTAGTCGATGCGCGCCGCGGCGAGCGCCTTGGCATAGCGGATCTTCTGGCGCGACAGGCCGCAGGCGGCCAGCTCCTCTTGCGACGCCCAGGTGATCTTGCGGGGCCCGGTGAGCCGCGCGGCCTCGAGCCGCCCCTGGATCGCCCGCGCCGCGGCCACGCTCACCTGCTGGCTCACGATGGCCGCGAGAAGCGCGGAGAACCCGTCGCCCCGGCGGCGTAGCGGCAGGGGCCCGGTCAGGGAGAGCACGTGGCCGAAGCGCGGCTCGCGCGCGGCGAGCCACGCCGCGCCCTCGGCCACGCAGTCCGGCGTTTCGATGATGCGTTCCGCCATGCCCCCTTCCTAGCGCGCCGGGGCCGCCTGCACCATGGCCCCGCCAAACACATCTCGCCTCCGGCATGCGAGGGTCTTGCCACCGGCCGCGGGCGGGCTTAGCACGAGGCGCATGACCGATACCGCTCTCTCCGACGCCGACAGCGACGCGCGCGCGAAACGCAACGTGACCGTGCTCGTCGGCGCGCAGGCGCTTCTTGGCGCGCAGATGCCGATGATCTTCACCATCGGCGGCCTTGCCGGGCAGTCGCTCGCGCCCAATGCCTGCCTCGCGACGCTGCCGATCTCGCTCATCGTTCTGGGCTCGATGATCTCGGCGACGCCGCTCTCGTGGGCGATGCAGCGCTACGGGCGGCGCACCGGCTTCTTCATCGGCGCGATGGGCGGCGCGACGGGCGGCGCGGTCGGCGCGATCGGGCTCTGGTACGCGTCCTTTCCGATCTTCCTCGCCGGCAGCCTTCTGACCGGGCTCTACATGTCGGCACAAGGCTTCTACCGCTTCGCCGCCGCCGACACCGCGACGGACGCGTTCCGGCCCAAGGCGATTTCCTACGTGATGGCGGGCGGGCTCGCCGCGGCGATCATCGGCCCGCAACTCGTCAAGGTGACGAGCCAGGCCTTCGTGATCCCCTTCCTCGGCACCTACCTCGCGGTCATCGCGCTCAACGTCCTGGGCTCGGCGCTCTTTCTCGCCCTCGACATCCCCAAGCCGCCCGTCCCGGCGGAGGACGCGCCCAAGGGGCGGTCGCGGTGGGAGCTCATCACCACGCCGACCATCGCGGTCGCAGTGATCTGCGCCACGGTCTCCTACGCACTCATGAACCTCGTGATGACCTCGACGCCGCTCGCCGTGGTGGGCTGCGGCTTCACCGAGGGCAATGCGGCGGACGTGGTGACGGCCCATGTGCTGGCGATGTACGTGCCCTCCTTCTTCACCGGGCACCTGATTGCGCGTTTCGGCGCCAAGACCATCGTGGCCACCGGCCTCGCGATCCTCGGCGCCGCGGGGGCGGTGGCGCTCACCGGGGTGGAACTCGAGCAGTTCTTCCTGGCGCTCGTGCTTCTGGGCGTGGGCTGGAACTTCGGCTTCATCGGCGCGACCACGATGCTCGCCGGCGCCCATGAGCCGTGGGAGCGGGGCCGGATGCAGGGGCTGAACGACCTCATCGTCTTCGGCGGCGTCACCTTCGCCTCGCTCGCCTCGGGCGGGCTGATGAACTGCACCGGCGGCTCGGCGATGGAAGGCTGGATGGCGGTGAACATCGCCATGGTGCCGTTCCTCGTGCTCGCGGGCGGCGCGCTGATCTGGCTCGCCCTGCGGCCCCGCGACATGGCGGCCTGAGCGCCGCGCCGCTACCAGCGCCCNGATCTGGCTCGCCCTGCGGCCCCGCGACATGGCGGCCTGAGCGCCGCGCCGCTACCAGCGCCCCGTCGACGCGCGCCAGATGAGCGCGGCCCGCTCCCGCGCCGGGCTCACCCGCGGAGTGCCCTGCGCCACGCGGGCCGGCTCGGCTTCGGCACGGGCAAGCTCCGCCGCGGCCTGCCCGACACCCAGAAGCGCCGCGCCCGCCCCCCACGACACGTCGCGCCGGCGCGCGCGGGCGGCGGCAAGGCGGC